>DATLUZ010000121.1:0-21194 GCA_035577785.1 Burkholderiales bacterium
CGATCATCCGAGCCTCGAGCCGGTGTGGGCGGCGGCGCAGGATCACGATCTCGCGGTCGTGCTGCACACGTTCACCGTGATGCCGCCGTACGCGCCCGGCGGCCTCGACACCTGGGAGAACCTCTGGCTGCAGCGCTCGGCGGCGCATCCGTGGTGCGGCATGCGCAACATGGCGGCGCTGATCGGCGCGGGCGTCATGGATCGCTACCCGCGGCTGCGCGTAGCTACGCTCGAGGCCGGGCACGGCTGGCTTCCCTTCTGGATGAGCCGCATCGACGAGCATGATGAAACTATCGCCGCCGCCCTGCCCGCGCTGAAAGCGCGGCCGAGCGACTACGTTCGCAGCGGTCGCTATTTCCAGAGCATCGAAATCCCGGAGGGCGAGAAGCTCACCAACGCGGTGATCGACCTCGTCGGCGAGGACGTGCTGATGTACGCCTCCGATTACCCGCACGGCGAGAGCCACTTCCCGGAATCGGTGGAGCGGGTGCTAGCCTGGGACATGCCGCAGCACCGCAAGCGCAAGCTCTTCTGGGACAACGCCGTGCGCCTCTACGCGCGCTGTGGCCTCCGCTAGCAATCCGAAGGCGAAGCGCCTGCGCGAGCTTCTCGCGCGCAGGGATCGCGTGCTCACGGTGCTGCATCCGCCGACCGCCGCGCTCGGGCGCATCATGGAGCAGGCGGGCTGCGAGGCCGGCTTCGTCGGCACCTCCGCCGTCGTCGGCGGCTACACCGGCCTGGCCGATGTCGGCACGGCGACGATGAGCGAATGCGTGCAGATCGGCGAATGGATCGCGCGCGCCGTGAATTTTCCAGTGATCCTCGACGGCGATACCGGCCACGGCGGCATCATGGCGGTGCGGCGCCTGGTGCGCGAATGCATCGAGGCGGGGCTCGCCGGCGTGCGCATCGACGACCAGCCGATCGAAGGCAAGCGCCGCACGCAATCGGCCGGCGTGCAGATCGTGCCGCTCGAGCAGGCCGTCGCGCGCTATCGAGCGGCGGTCGACATGCGCAACGAAATGGACCCGTCGTTCGTGATCATGGCGCAGTGCTACGCGCGCGACGCGCCCAACGGCGGCCTGGACCCGTGCCTCGAGCGCCTGCGCGCGTACGAGCGCGACGGCGGCGTCGACTGGGTGCAGCTCGAGTCGCCGCACAGCGAGGACGAGATCCGCCGCGCGCGCGCCGCGGTCAAGGGCACGTTCTCCTTCATGCGCGGCAAGCTGCCGCGTTATCTCTCGCTCGAGGAGCATCTCGCGCTCGGCGTCAACGTCGCCTGGTACCCGGGCTTCACGCACCACGTGATCTGGGCCGCGCTGTGGGACTTCATGCGCGATTTCCAGAAGCGCGGCATTCAGGCCTGGGAGGACTTCCAGGCCGCGCACGGCCACACGCCGTATCCCGTCCCGGACGTGCCGCCCAGCGGCGAGGGCGGCGAGAAGCAGCGAGAGCTCGAGCAGCGCTATTTCAAGGGTAAAGGCTAGGCGGCTGCTACTGATGCGCGAGGAAGGCGGCGCGCCTCGAGGAATGCGCGCTTGCATCTGAGGGGGCGGTGGCGGACCATCCGCAAAGTGGAGCCCGCAGCAACGGAGGCGCGTGCAAGGAGGATCGATGCGAACCGAAAAAGACGTAAGGAGACTGATCACTCAGCTCTATAGCGAACTCGGGCAAGATCCGGCTGAACTGAAGAGCATCAAGCCGGTCGGCGGCGACTGGGCTTCGGCGAGCGCGTACGAAGTCACGCGGGCCGACGGCGCCGTCGTCAGCGTCTCGGGGAAGGACATCGACCAGGCCAACGAGCCGCAAATCGCCGCGGCGCTCGGCCGCCTCCGCAAATAGCCCGGGTCGATCCGGACCGCCGCCTACCGGGCCTTCGGCCGCCTGCTCGGCTAGACCGCGAGCCCGCTTTTGCGGATCCACTGCCAGACGCGTGGCGGCGAGAGCGGCAGCTCGCGCGGCTGCACGCCGAGCGAGGACAGCGCCGCGGCGAGCGCGTTGGCGACGACGCCACCCGTTGGAATGATGCCGCCCTCGCCCGCGCCCTTCGCGCCGAGCGGATTGAGCGGCGACGGGCACTCCTCCAGCGCGACGAGGTGCATGTGCGGGAAGTCGCGCGCCACCGGCAGCGAGTAGTCGGCGAAGGAGCCGGCGAGCAGCTGCCCTTCGCCGTCGTAGACCAGGTTCTCGTGCAGCGCGGCGCTCAGCCCCTGCAGAACGGCGCCGTACCCCTGGCCGTGCAGTGTTTCCGGGTTGATGACGCGCCCGACGTCCTCGACGCCGACGTAGTCCAGTACCTCGATTGTTCCCGTGCTCGCGTCGACCGCGATGTGCGCGCAATGGGTGCCATAGCTGTAGGTGCGCTTGCTGTTCGCGAAGCTACCCTCGGCGGAGAGGCCGGCGAGTTCGCCGAGCGGCAGCGCTTTTCCGTCCGGGCCATGCGCCTCATCCTCTTCCAGCCGGACGTCCACCGCCGCGCAGCCCAATCGTTGAGCAGCTTCGGTGCGGATACGGTCCTTCAGATCCTTGGCGACAACTACGATAGCCGAACCGCCCATCACGACACTGCGCGAGGCAAAAGCGCCGAAGCCCTCCTTCACGTACTCCGTCGAGCCGTGGAACACGCCGCGGATGCGGTTCATCGGCACGCCGAGCGCGTCGGCGGCGATCTGGGAGAAGACGGTCTCCAATCCCTGCCCGTTGGCCGACGCGCCCGTGTAGACGGTGAAGGTCGCGTCGCTGTTCAGCACCAGGCGCGCGCCTTCGCGCGGGCCGGACGCGCCGCCTTCGATGTAGCAGCCGATGCCGAGGCCGTGGTATCGGCCGTCGATGAGCTTGCCGTTCAGCCGCTCCTTCTCCGTCCACTTGAACTCCTCGAGGCAGCGCTCGAGCGTGCTGCGATAGTTGCCGCTGTCGCACTCGGTCTTGGCGCCCATCGGCTCGAGGGTCGGCAGCGGATACGGCATCTCGCCTTGCGGGACCAGATTGCGGCGCCGGAACTCGACGCGGTCGATGCCGAGCTCGCGCGCGGCGATGTCGAACAGGCGCTCGCGGAAGAAATCCGTCTCGAATCGGCCTGGCCCGCGGTAGGTGCCGACCGGCGTCTTGTTGGTCAGCATCATCGCGACTTCGAAACGCACGTTCGGAATGCGATAAGGACCGGTTGAGACCTGCGCCATGTTGCGCGAAGGCGTGACACCGTTCGTGCGCACGTAGGCGCCGATGTCCGTTCGCGCCCGAGCGCGCAGGCCGAGTATCTCCCCCTCTCGCGTGCAGGCGAGCTCGATCTCGCAGTCGGCCTCGCGCGAATGGTTGCACGAGACGAAGTGCTCGCTCCGCGTCTCGATCCACTTCACCGCGCGGCCCACATGCCGCGCCGCGAACGGAATCAGGAAATCGTCCGGATAGAACTCGCCGCGCACGCCGAACGAGCCGCCAGTGTCGCCCTCGACCATCCTGATGTCCGCTTCCGGCATGCCGAGGAGCGGCGCGAGGATGCGCCGGCACAGGAACGGCGCCTTGGTCGCACCCCAGACCGTGAGCTGCTTTCCGCTGCCATCCCATTCGGCCATCGAGCCGCGCGTCTCGATCGGCGCGGCGGTGTGCCGGTGCACCTTGAAGCGCTCTTTGCGCCGGTAGGGCGCGCCTGCGAACGCCGCCTCGACGTCGCCCTTTACCCCTGCAAGCAGCAACGCGCAGTTTGTGGATTCATTTTGAAAAAGACGAACGGCACCTTCGGCTGCATCCGCGTGCGCGACGACCGGCAGCACGTCGATGTCGAGCGCCACTGCATCCGCCGCGTCTTGCGCATGCGCCGCCGTGTCGGCGACTACAACGGCGAGCGGCTCGCCCACATAGCGCACCTTGTCTTTCGCGATCACCGGCTGGAAGAACGGCACGACCGTATCGACGGCGTCCTGCCGCATCGGGATTTTCGGCAGCCGGCCGAGCGATCGTTCGACGTCCGCCGCGGTGATCACGGCGCGCACGCCCGGCATGCGGCTGGCGTTTGTAGAACTCACTTCTTTGAGAAACCCATGAGGGACCGGGCTGCGCACGATCGCCGCATGGAGCATCCCCTCGCGCGCCAGATCGGCGACGTACCGACCCTCACCTTTGAGCAGGCGCTCGTCCTCGACGCGCTGGACGGCCTGGCCGACCCAGGTGCGCGCCCGGGTGCGCGTGACAGTCATGGACGCCGGCGCACCACGATGTCGTTAAAGAGCTTCGCCCACTTCTCGGCTTGGTCGAGCGCGGCGCCCGGCTCGATGATGGCGAGCTTCGCGTCCTTGAACGGCGAATCGACCGCCGTGCTCACCGGCACGTAGTCGCGCTCCGACAGGAGCTTCTGCCCTTCGTCGCTGATGAAGAACTCGTAGAGCAGTCGCGCGGCTTTCGGATGCGGCGCCTTCCTCATCACGCCGATGCCGTTCGCGCGCGCGACGATCGGCTCTAGCGCAATCCAGTCGACCGGGGCGCCCGATTTCTTCGCCGACTGCGCGATGTTGTAGTGCATCGTCACGGCGAACGGCACCTCGCCGGAGAGAACGAGATTGCCGAGCAGCGAATGCCCCTTGCGCGCCGAGATGCCGTTGGTGGCCACGATCGACCGGAAGAGCTCGAGGCCCTGTTCCTCGCCCATCGCGCTGACCAGCCGGCCGAACCAGTCGTCGTTCGCGGCTTCGATGCCGAGCTTTCCTTTCCAGCGCGGGTCGCTCAGGTCCCGGTAGGTCTTCGGCAGCGCATCTTTGCGCACGGCCTTGGCGTTGTACTCCTGGACCCACACAGTGAGGTACGCCGGCGCCCATTCCGCGTGCGCCGGCACCGTCCCCGGCATGAGATGCTGGTGATACGCCGACTTGACCGGCTGCAGCAGCTTCTCGCGATGCAGGGCCTCGAGCTCGCCGGAGCCGACGAACACGGCGTCGACGTCGAAGCGTCCCGCGCCCGCCTCGGTAACCGTGCGCTGCAGGACCTTGTCGGCTCCGGAGCGCCACAGCTTCACTTTGACGTTGTACTTCTTTTCGAACGCCGCCATCAGCACCGGCAGATTCGACTCGTGCAGCGACGTATAGAACGTCACTGTTTCCTGCGCCGCCGCGCCCGAGGCTGCAAAGAACAACGCCGCGAGAAGCCTCACGGTGTGCCGACCTTTGCCGCCTTGACCACCTTTGCCCATTTCTCCTCCTCCGTCTTCATGTAAGCGGCGAATTCCTCGGGGGTGTTGCCGAGCGGGATGCCGCCCATGCCGGCTATTCGCTCTTTCATATCCGGCGCGCGCACGATCTTCACGAGCTCTGCGTTGACGGCGTTCACATATTCGCGCGGCGTGCCGGCAGGCATCACCACGCCCTGCCAGGAGCCGCCGTCGAAGTTCGGCAGGCCCGATTCGGCAATGGTCGGCACGTCGGGCAGCGTCGGCAGCCGCTCGCGCGTCGAGACGGCGAGCGCACGCAGCTTTCCCGATTGCACGTAAGGCAGGACGGCGATCGCCGTGCTGAACGCGACCTCGATGCGGCCGGAGAGCTGATCGACGATCGCGGGCCCGGTCCCTTTGTAGATGACGTGCACGGTGTCGATGCCCGCTTGCTGATTGAGCATCTCCATGAGCAGGTGGGAGCTCGTGCCGCTTCCGCCGGAGGCATAGTTGAGCGCACCCGGCCTGGCCTTGGCGAGGTTGATCAGTTCCCGCAGGCTCTGCGCCGACAGCGATGCATGCACGACCAGCAGGCTCGGCAGCGTGGCGAGGAGGGTCACGTGCGCGAAGTCGCGCACGGGATCGAAGCCGAGCTTCGGGTAGATGGCGGGCGAGATGCTTTGCGCGATCGAAATCATGCACATCGTGTAGCCGTCGGCCGGCGCGCGCGCGCACTGCTCCGTCCCGATGTTGCCGCCCTGCCCGGGACGGTTATCCGCCACCACTTGCACATTCCAGCTTCGCGACAGGCGCTCCGCGGCAAGGCGCCCGACGATGTCGGTCGGCCCGCCCGGCGGGAACGGGATGAGGAAGCGCACCGGCTTCGCCGGATACGGTTCTGCATGCACCAGCCCGGCGATGAGGGCCGCGGTCCATGCCAGGAAGCCCCTCTTCACGGAAAGACGCGGGCGAATTTCTGGCGCAGCTTCGCGCGCAGCTCGGGACTTACGTCCACAACCTTCGGGAAGCTGCCGGCAAGCTTCTTGTCGTAGGGAATGCAGGCGTCGATGAGGACGCGGTTGTTGAAGTTGCCCGGCAGGTACAGCGGATCGCGCTTGGAGGCCCAGGCCTTGTGGATGATGTCGATGTCGGTCGAGGGCTCGAAGCGCGTGCTCATCGCCCAGAGCACCTGGTCGATGTCGCCGGCGTCGATGTCCTCGTCCACCACGATGGTCCATTTGCCGGCGTAGGCGCCGCCGAGGCAGTTCGAGGCGATGTGCAGCACGTTCCTCGAATGGCCGGGATAGCGCTGGCGGATCTGCACGACCGTGAAGCGCGTCGCCGGCGCGCCGACGTGGTTCCACACGCCGAGCACCTCCGGGATGCCGCAGGCTTCGAGCGCGCGCCAGATCTCGGCCGCGCCGCCGATGCCCTTGAGGAGCCCGGTCTCGTCGACCGGCTTGTGCTGCGGGGCGCAGCAGAGGATCGGATCGTGGCGGTGAAGGATGGTCTTCACGTTCACGTACGGCCGGTTCTGGGTGTCGTCCGAGTAGTAGCCCATCCATTCGCCGAACGGACCCTCCGGCTTGTTTTGGCCGGGCAGCGTTTCGCCCTCGATCGCGATCTCGCAGTCGGCGGGAATCGGGAAGCCGGTGTAGGGGCCACGGATCACGTCGATCGGCTCGCCGCGGATGCCGCCGGCGATGTCGAGCTCGCTGATCTCCGGCATCGGGATGCCGGCGAGCATGAAGAGCAGCGGATCCTGGCCGCAGAGGATGACCACTTTCATCGGCTCGCCGCGCGCGAAGTACTTGTCGCGGTGGATGCGGCCGTGCTTGCCTTCGGTGATCTGGCAGCCGATGGTGCGGGCGTCGTAGACCTGCGAGCGGTACGCACCCAGGTTGAACCAGCCGGCGTCCGGATCCTTGGTGATGACGCAGTCGGCGGTGCCGATGAAGCGGGCCTTGTCGGCCTCGTGGTGGCGCGGCACGGGGAACTTGAGCACGTCGCAGTTCTCGCCCTCGATCACGTTCTCGAGAATCGGCCCGTGCTCGACGTAGCGCGGCGGGATGGTTTTCAGATCCTTCATGCGCTGGTGGTAGTGCTTCACCACGTCGACATTGCGCTCGTACTCGAGCGGCAGCCCGAGCGTCAGCGCCACCCGCCGCACGGTCGAAAACTGACCGTAGAGCGTCCGATAGCCTCTCGTGTAGCCGGGCACTTCATCGAACAGGATCGCGGGTGCGGTGCCGCTCGAGCTCTCGGTGAGCATATGGGTGATGGCGCCCATCTCCGTGTCCCAATGCGCGCCGTTCACGCGCAGCAGCTCGCCCATCTTCTCGACCTGCTCCAGCCACTGGCGCAGGCCGCGGTACGCCATCCGCTCGGCTACTGCGCCTTGAGCCCGATGCCCTTCAGGAGTTTTGCCCATTTCAGCGTCTCCGCTTGGATAAACTGCCCGAATGCTTCGGGCGTGCTGCTCTTGGCATCGAACCCCGCCGCCGCGAGCTTCGCTTTGACTTCAGGCAGGGCGAGGATGCGTGCAATCTCGCCGTTCAGCTTCATCACCACTTCGGCGGGCGTCTTCGCCGGCGCCAGGATGCCCTGCCAGTCTTCCGATGCAAAACCCGGCAGCCCGGATTCCCCAACGGTCGGCACGTCCGGAAAGAGCGCCGAGCGCTCCCCGCCGCTCACCGCGATGGCACGCAGTCGCCCCGCTTTCACGAACGGAACGGCCGACGCCATGCTGGCGAAGGAAAACAGCACCTGCCCGCCCACGAGATCGGCCATCGCCGGGCCGCCGCCCTTGTAGGGCACGTGCACGATCTCGATTCCCGCGCGAGCCTTGAACAGCTCGAACGTCAGGTGGGTCGCGTTCCCCGTTCCGCTGGACGCGAACGTGAGCTGCCCGGGTTTCGTTTTCGCGAGCGCGATCAGCTCCGTCACGTTCTGGACCGGCACCGACGGATGCGCGACGAGGATGTGGGACGAGATGCCGGTCAGCGTGATGGGAGCGAAATCGCGTATGTTGTCGTAGGGCACATGCTCGTACAGCGTCGGGTTGACCGCGAACGGCCCCAGCGTGCCGACGCTCAGGGTGTAGCCATCCGGCGGCGACTTCGCGACGTAGTCGTTGCCCAGCATCCCGCTCGCGCCACCCTTGTTCTCGACCACCACCGGCTGGCCGACGGACTCGCTCAGCTGCTGCGCGAGCAGCCGGCCGACGAGGTCGGCGCTGCCGCCGGGCGCGAACGGCACGATCAGGCGGATCGGACGGCTCGGGTAGCTCTGCGCAACCGCCGATGCGGCGAGCGAGAGAAGCAATAGCGTTGCGAGAAATCTCATGACCCGTTTTGAATCAGTTCGACAATGTCCGCGGGCGTGATCGGCGTGCGCGTGATGCGCACGTTGTAGGGCGACAGCGCATCCTCGATCGCGGAGCAGACCGCTGCCGCGATCGGGACGACTCCGCACTCGCCCACCCCCTTGACGCCCAGCGCGTTGAGCGGCGTGGGCGACTCCTGATGGCCCAGCTCGACCGGCGGCATTGCGGGAGCGGTGACGAGGAGATAGTCCGCGAGCGTCGAAGTGATCGGCTGCGCGTTCTCGTCGTAGCGCATCCACTCGTAGAGCGCGTTGCCGATGCCGTGCGCGATGCCGCCCATGAGCTGGCCTTCGACGATCACGGGATGCAGGATGCGCCCGCAATCGTGCACCAGCACGAGCTTCGCTATGCGCACGGCGCCGGTCTCCACGTCGACCTCCACTTCCGCCACCGCCGTGCCATTCGTATAGGCCATGGCGTCGATCACGACATGCTCGGTCGCTTCGAGCCCCGGCGCCATGCCGGCCGGCAGGCTGTAGCCGGCGGTTCCCGCGACCGAGCGCGCGGCGCGGCCGAGGTCGAGCTTGACATCGCTGCCCTTCACGCGGATTTCGCGTCCCTCGATTTCCAAATCCCCATGGGAAACCTCAAGCGTGTGCGAGGCGACCTTCAGCGCCTTGTCGCGCACTTTGCTCGCTGCCGCGTGCGCCGAGGCGCCGGCCATCACGGTCTGCCGGCTGTTCGAGCCGCCGAGACCCATGGAAATGACGCCGGTGTCTCCGGCCGTCACCGTAATGTTGCCGAGATCGGCGCCGAGCTGCTCGGCGACCACCTGGGCAAGCATGGTCTTCGTGCTCTGGCCCATGGCCGCGGCGCCCGAATAAACGTGCACCTTCCCGGAGGGGCCGATCCGCACCGTGACCGACTCGAATGGCCCGCGGCCGGTGCCTTTGACGAAGTTCGCGAGGCCAATTCCGATATGTCTTCCCTCTCGCTCCGCGGCTGACTTACGTGGTGGAAAATCGTTCCAGCCGGCGAGCCCAAGCGCCTCGTGCTGGCACTTCGGGAAGTCGCCGCTGTCGAGCTCGATGGTCAGGCCGCCGCGCGCCTTCAGCTTCGTCTTGTACGGCATCTTCTCGCCCGGCACGAGATTGCGCCGCCGCACCTCGGCGCGGTCGAGCTTCAGCTCGTGCGCCACGCGGTCGAGCAGGCGCTCCATCACGAACACGCCCTGCGGATGCCCGGCGCCGCGCACCGGCGTCACCGGCACCTTGTTCGTGAGCGCGACCTTCACGTTCATGCGGTACGCCGGCAGCTCGTAGCCGAGCGGCGCGTTCTCGGCGGAGTTGTACGGCAGGTTCACGCCGCGCGCCGTGTAGGCGCCGTGGTCGTGGACCATCGTGCCGCGGATGCCGAGCAGGCGCGCATCGCGATCGACCGCAACCTCGACGTCCCAGTACTGGTCGCGCTCCTGCGTCGTGGCGACGAAGTGCTCGAGCCGGTCCTCGATCCACTTCACCGGCCGGCCGACGAGGATCGCCGCGAGGGCCGTCACCACGTCCTCCGGATAGAACACGAGCTTGGGTCCGAACCCGCCGCCGACGTCGGGCGTGATGACACGCACCTGGTTCTCGTCGCGGCCGAGCATGTCGCACAGGAGCCGCTGCGCGGCATGCGGCATCTGCGTCGAGCTCCACAAAGTGAGCTTGTCCTGCGGCGCGTCGTGCATCGCGACGGCGCCGCGGCATTCGATCGAGTGGCCGCCGCCGCGGTGCTGCCAGAGCGATTCGCGGAACACGTGCGCCGCCCTTGCGAATGCCGCATCGACGCCGCCGTACGCCATGTCGAATTCGGCCAGCAGGTTGTGCGGCGATTTGCGGTGCGCCGTCGGCGCTCCGGCGCTCAGTGCCGCACGGCAGTCCGATGCTGCTGCCAGCGGCTCGTAATCGACCTCGACGAGCGCCGCGGCGTCCTCGGCGATGTAGCGGTCGTCGGCGACGACGATGGCGAGCGCCTGCCCGACATGCACGGCTTCGTCGCCTGCCAGCGCCGGGCGATTGAGGTCCTGCTTGTAGCTCGCGCTCGGCAGCCCGACCGCCATGAATTCGGTGGCGAGATGCGGCATGAGGTCCGCGCGCGAATAGACCGCGTGCACGCCCGGCAACGCAAGCGCCGCGGTCTTGTCGATGCCACGGATGGCAGCGTGCGCGTGCGGGCTGCGGACGAACGCCGCTTCCAGCATGCCGGGCAACCGGATGTCGTCGATGAACCGGCCTTCGCCCTTGAGGAGCGGCTCGTCCTCGAGCCGCGGCACCGAGCGCCCGATGACTCTCATGCGCGCAGGCGCTTCGCCGCATCGAGCGCGGCATCGACGATGCCCTGGTAGCCGGTGCAGCGGCAGAGATTGCCGCTGATGGCTTCCCTCACCTGGGCCTCGCTCGGCGATTCGTTCAGGGAAAGAAACTCCACGAGCGTCATCAGCACGCCCGGCGTGCAGAAGCCGCATTGCAAGCCGTGGTGATCGCGAAACGCCTGCTGCAGCGGATGCAGTCCGCCGCCCGCGGGCGCGAGTGCTTCGACCGTCGTGATCTCACGGCCATTCGCCTGGACGGCGAGCATCAGGCAGGAGCGCACCGAGCGGCCGTCGACCAGCACCGTGCACGCGCCGCACACGCCGTGCTCGCAGCCGACATGCGTGCCGGTGAGCTCGAGCCGATGACGCAGGAAATCGGCGAGCGTCAGCCGCACCGGCACCTCGGCTTCGCGGCGCGCGCCGTTGACCGTCACGCTAATGGCGCGCGACGCGCTCATGCGCTTTCTCCAGAGCCCGGCGCGACAGCACTGCCGCGAGCTGCCGCCGATACGCCGCGGTTACGTGCACGTCTTCCATTACCTCGAGCTTGCGGCAGGCCTCTCCTGCTTCACGGAATAATTCGATGGCGGGTACCGAGCCAGTCAGCATCCGCTCCACTTCAGCAACTCTCACTGGCGCCGGAGCGATGCCGCCCAGAGTGAGCGAGGCGCGGGTGATCTTCCCGCCGGCTTCCTCGAGCAGCGCGGCGGCCGACACGATGGCGAAGTCGCCATGCCGGCGCGAGAACTCGACGAAGGCATGGCCATGACCCTCGCGCCAGAGCGGAAAGCGAACCGCCGTGACGAGCTCGCCAGGCCGCAGCGCCGGCGTCATGAGCCCCGCCGGGAACTCGGCGAACGGGACATCGCGCGAGCCGTTCTTGCTCTGCGCCGTAACGACGGCATCCATGGCTGCCGCGACCGTGATGAGCTCGGCGGAGGGGTCCAGGTGGCAAAGAGACCCGCCCAGCGTGCCGCGGTTGCGCGTCTGGCGATGGCCGACCTGCAGCACGGCCTCGTGCATCAGCGGGCAGCGGCTGCGGATGCGCGCATCGAATTCGACGTCGCGCTGGCGAGTCATCGCGCCGACCGCGAGGGCTTCGGGTTCCACTTTTATGAAAGCCAGGTCGGCTATGCCGTTGAGGTCGATGATGTGGTCGGGAGTGGCGAGCCGCATGTTGAGCATCGGCATGAGCGACTGGCCGCCGGCGAGGAGGCGCGCGTTGTCGAGCCGCCCGAGAAGCGCGAGCGCCTCCGACAGGCTCTGCGGATCGTGGTAGGCAAAGCGCGGGGGCTTCATTCCGGCCGGATTCCGGCCTGCCGGATGACTTCGCGGAAGCGCGCGACGTCGGCGCTCATGATCGCGGCCATCTCCTGGGCCGACTTCGGAAAGGGATCGATGCCCGCCTTGGCGATGCGCTGCGCCACGTCGGGCATGGCGATGACCCTGCGCAGATCGGCCTCCAGGCGCGGGGCGATGTCGGGCGGCGTCCCCGTGCGGACCATGAGCCCGTAGTACACCTCGACGGCGTAGTCCTTGAGCGCGGGAACGCCCGACTCGCGAAACGTCGGGATATCGGGCGCCGAGGCCGAGCGATTCCCGGAAGTGATGGCGAGCGTGCGCAGCTTGCCGGCCCTGGCCTGCGGCAGCACGGTCGTGAGCGACGACATGACCACGTCGATCTGCCCGCCGACCGCGTCGACCACCGCAGGCGCGCAGCCGCGATAAGGGACGTGCAGCGCGTCGGTCCTGGTCTGGAACTTGTACAGCTCCATCGCGAAATGATGCGCCGTGGCGACGCCGCAGGTCGCGTACTGCACCTGGTGGGGCCGCGCCTGCAGCAGCGCAGTGAACTCCTTGAGGTCGGCGACCGCCATGCGCGGGTTCACGGCAAGCGCCATGGGCGTCGACGTGGCGAGCCCGAGCGGGACGAAGTCCTTGAGGAGGTCGAACGACAGGTTCGGATAAAGCGCGGCGTTGAAGGCATGCGCGCTCGCGACGAGGAGCAGCGTGTAGCCGTCGGCCGGAGCCTTTTGCACGGCTTCGGCGCCGATGCTTCCCCCGGCGCCGATGCGGTTCTCCACCACCACCTGCTGCTGCCACAGCTCCGACCATTTCTCGGCCACGATCCGCGCGGTGAAGTCGGCCGCACCGCCGGGCGTGAAGGTGACCACCATCCGCAGCGGCTTGCCCGGATAGGCACCCTGCGCGAAAGAGCCGCCCGCAACGACACCGAGGAGCAGCGCGAAATAACGAAGATGAGCCAGCCGCATGGCGCCCCGGCAATGCTACCCTTAGGCGCGGAAGAGGAGGCGTCCACGTTGCGAACCGTCTTGACGGCGTGCGTCCTCGCGCTCGCCCTTTGCGCGGCCCCCGCTCGCGCGCAGCCGTTCCCGGCCAAGCCGGTGAAGGTGATCGTGACCTTCACGGTCGGCGGCGCCGCCGATCTGACTGCTCGCCTGATCGGCGAGCGGCTCGGCGAGCTATGGAAGCAGCAGGTGCTGGTGGAGAACCGCATCGGCGCCGGCGGCCGCATCGGCGTGGAGGCGGTGCACCGCTCGCCGCCGGACGGCTACACGCTGCTCCTCTTCTCCAACACGCACGTCATCAACCAGGTGCTCTACAAGGACCAGGGCTTCGATCTCCTCAAGGACTTCACGCCGCTCGGCCTCACGACGTCGACGCCAATGGTGCTCGCGGCCAATCCACGCGTGCCCACGAAATCGCTGAAGGAGTTCACCGAGCTCTTGCGCAGCCAGCCAGGCAAGGTCGACTACACCACCTGCGGCGTGGCGACCGCGCACCACTTCGCGATGGAGCTCTATAAGCACGCGACCAAGACGTACGCGGTTCACATTCCGCACCGCGGCTGCAGCCCGGCGGTGGCCGATACCGTGGGCGGGCAGATCGACTACGTCGTGGCCTCGCTCGCCGCCGTGCTGCCGTTCGCGCGACAGGGAAAGCTGCGCGTCCTCGGCCTCACCTCCGACAAGCGCTCGCCGACCGCGCCGGACTACCCGACGTTCCGCGAGTCCGGCCTGCCGGAGCTGAAAGACTTTGCGGTCGAGAACTACTATGGGTTCATGGCGCCGGGCGGCACGCCGAAGCAGGTCGCGGCGAAGATGGAGGCGGACATCCGCCAGGTGCTGTCCGTGCCGGAGTTCGTTTCGCGACTCTCCAACGCGGGCCTCGACCTCTTCCAGTACAGCCCGGCGCAGATGATGGAGCTGGTGCGCAGCGACATGGACAAGTTCTCGCGCGCCATCACGCTCGCCGATATCAAGCCCGAGTAGCGATGGCCAAGCTCACCATCAGCCTCGCGTGCTGCGACTACGATCGCACGCGCGCGCTCTTCGACGGGCGCGTCGGCATCGAAGGCTGCGAGGTGATCGCCACCGCGATCGAGCCCGAGGAGGCGTTCCACCGCGCCTTCAAATACCGCGAGTTCGACGTGAGCGAGCTCTCGCTCTCGAGCCACACGCTCCAGGTCTCCCGCGGCGAGCATGCCTACGTCGCGATCCCCGCGTACGTCTCGCGGCTCTTCCGCCACTCCGGCATCTACATCCGCACCGACCGGGGCATCGAGCGGCCGCAGGACCTGAAAGGGAAGACGCTCGGCCTGCCCGAGTACCAGATCACTGCGAATGTCTGGATCCGCGGCATGCTGCAGGACGAGTACGGCGTGAACGTGCGCGACGTGCACTGGCGCAGCGGCGGCGTCGAGGACCCCGGACGCGAGGAGCGCGCGAGGCTCGCCCTGCCGCCGCAGATCGACCTGAAGCCGATCCCCAAGGACAAGACGCTTTCCGCCATGCTCGAGGCGGGCGAGCTCGACGGCATGATCGGCGCGCGCGCGCCTTCGTGCTTCCTGCGCGGCGCGCCGAAGGTGGCGCGGCTGTTTCCCGACTTTCGCGCGGTCGAGCAGGATTATTTCCAGCGCACGAAGATGTTCCCGATCATGCACGTGATCGGCATCCGCCGCTCGCTCGCCGACCGGCATCCCTGGCTCGCCGTGAACGCGCTGAAGGCGTTCATCAAGGCGAAAGAGCTCTGCTGGTACGAGCTCGGCCAGATCGGCCACCTCTTCACCAGCCTGCCATGGGGCGTCGCCGAGTTCGACGCCACCCGCAGGCTGATGGGCGAGGACTATTGGAGCTATGGCATCGAGCCCAACCGCCATGTGCTCGAGGCGTTCACGCGCTATCACCATGAGCAGGGGCTCTCGGCGCGCCAGGTGAATCTGGAGGAGCTGTTCGCGCCCTCGACGCTCGAGCTCAGCAAGATTTGAAGCGCACCGTCCGCGTCGCGGTCAACGGCAGCCGGCACGAGCGCGGCGTCGAGCCGCGCCTGACCCTCGCCGACTTCCTGCGCGACGAGCTCGGCCTCACCGGCACGCACCTCGGCTGCGAGCACGGCGTGTGCGGCGCCTGCACCGTGCTCGTCGACGGCCACAGCGCACGCGCCTGCCTGATGCTCGCCGTGCAGGCGAACGGCAAGGAGGTGCGCACGGTAGAAGGCCTGGCGCCGAGCGGCGAGCTGAACGTGCTGCAGGCCGCGTTCTGGGACAAGCACGGCCTGCAGTGCGGCTTCTGCACCCCCGGCGTGCTGATGAGCCTCACCGAGTTGCTCGCCGGGAACCAATCGCCCTCGGAAGCGGAAATCAGGCAAGCCCTTTCGGGCCATCTCTGCCGCTGCACCGGCTACCAGAACATCGTCGCGGCGGCGCTCGAGGCGGCGGCACGGATGCGCAAGTGAGCACCGCCCGTGTCGTCGGCACGCGGGCGAGGCGCATCGAAGATCCGCGCCTCTTGCGTGGCGCGGGACGCTTTGCGCCCGATATCGCGCTGCCTGGACTGCTGCACGCCGCGTTCGTGCGCAGTCCACATGCGCATGCGCTGATCCGTTCCATCGACACGGCCGCCGCGCGTGCCCTTGCCGGCGTCCATGCCGTCCTGACGGCAAAGGAACTGGCGCAGGCCGGCGTGCGGCTGCGCATGCCCCTCGGCTTCCCCTCGACGGCGCTGCCCGACAACATCACGCCTTTCGTGCTCGCGCCGAGCGAGGTCTGCTTCGCCGGCGAGGCCGTCGCGATGGTCGTCGCCGACTCGCGCTATATCGCGGAGGATGCCGCTGCGGCGGTCGAGATCGACTACGAGGCGCTGCCCGCGGTCTCGGACCTCGAAGGCGCCCTGGCAGCCGGCGCGCCAAAGGTGCGCAAGGAGGCTCCGTCCAATGTGCTCACCCGCTTCCGCGTCGCCTATGGCGATGCCGCAGGCGCCTTTGCGGGCGCGGCGCACGTCTTCGGCGAGCGGCTCGAGCAGCATCGCGGCGCGGCGCACCCGATCGAGGGGCGCGGGGCGGTGGCGCGCTACGACCCGGGCGAGGATCGGCTCACCGTCTGGTCGTCGACGCAGATGGCGCACGACCTGTGGATGACGCTCGCGCAGCTCCTCGGCATGGCGGAAGACCGCATTCGCGTGGCGGCGCCGGACGTCGGCGGCGGCTTCGGCGCCAAGTTCCTCGTGTACCCGGAGGAGATCGCCGTGGCCGCCGCGTCGCGCCTGCTGACGCGGCCGGTGAAGTGGATCGAGGACCGGATGGAGCACTTCCTCTCCGCGATCCAGGAGCGCGACCAGATCTGGGACGTCGAGATCGCGGTGGACCGAAATGCCCATCTGCTGGGTATTCGTGGAGCGTTGATTCATGATCAGGGCGCGTACACGCCGCAGGGCATCAACTGCGCGTACAACGCCTCGACCTCTGTGAGCGGGCCGTATGTCGTGCCCTCCTACGACCTCGACGTGCTCGTCGTGCAGACGAACAAGGTGCCGACGATCCCGGTGCGCGGCGCGGGCTATCCCCAGGCCTGCTTCACCATGGAGCGCCTGATGGACCGGGTCGCGCGCGCGCTGAATCTCGACCGCGCCGAGGTCCGCCGGCGCAACCTCGTGCCTGCATCGAAGATGCCTTACGAAAAGCCGCTCAGGAACCGCGCCGGGACGCCGATCGTCCTCGACAGCGGCGATTACCTGGGGTGCCAGCAGAAAGTTTTGGATGCCATCGGCTATTCCGACTTCCCGGTGCGCCAGGCCGCCGCGAGGACACAGCATCGTCATATCGGCATCGGCATCGCCCACGGCGTCAAAGGCACGGGGCGGGGGCCGTTCGAGTCGGGCACGGTGCGCGTGTCCCCTTCAGGCCGGGTGTCGGTGTACTCCGGGGCGCTCGCCATGGGGCAGGGCTTGCACACGGCGCTCGCGCAGATCTGCGCCGACGAGCTCGGGGTGCGCCCGCAAGACATCGAGGTGATCACCGGCGACACGGGCTACGTATCGCTCGGCCTGGGCGGCTTCGCGAGCCGCCAGCTCGTCACCGCCGGCTCCTCGGTGCACCTCGCGGCGCGCAAGGTGCGCGAAAAAGCGCTTAAGGTTGCCGCGCAGCAGCTCGAGGCGGCGCAAGCCGACCTCGAGCTCGCGGACGGCGCCGTGCGCATCGCCGGCACGAACCGCGCGATCACGCTGGCGGCGATCGCGCGCCTGCTGCGCGGCGTGCCTGGCTATTCCCTGCCCGCCGGCGTCGACCCCGGCCTCGAGGCGAGCTTCCAGTGGCAGACCGACCAGATGGCGTACGCGCATTCGTTCCACGCCTGCGAGGTCGAGGTCGACGCGGAAACCGGCGGCGTGAAGATCCTGCGCTACGTCGCCGTGCAGGACAGCGGGAAGCTGGTCAACCCGCTGATCGTCGAGGGCCAGGTGCACGGGGGCATCGCGCATGGAATCGGCAACGCGCTCTTCGAGCGGATGAGATTCGACGAAGCCGCGCAGCCCCTCACCACGACGTTCGCCGACTACCTTCTGCCGACCTCGACCGACGTGCCGACGATCGAGGTGCTGCTGCACGAGAGTCCCTCGCCGTTCAATCCGCTCGGCGCGAAGGGCGTCGGCGAGGGCGGCACGGTGCCGGTCGCGGCAGCGGTGATCTCCGCCATCGAGGACGCGCTGGGCGTGCACATCCACGAAGCGCCGATCAGCCCGGCGCGCCTCGTCGAGCTCCTTGAAGCCAATTCGGCGGCGGGAGCTATTGCTCCAGCTTGATGCCCGCCGACCTGATGACCCCGGTCCAGCGCCCGGTCTCGTCCTTCAAAAACGCGGCGAACTGCCCCGGCGTGAAGGTGGAGGGCTCCGCGCCCTGCGCGGCGAGCTTGGCGCGCACGTCCGGCGTGGCCATGGCGCGCACGACGTCGTCGCGCAGCGCGTCGATCGCCGCCCTGGGGGTGCCCTTGGGCACCGCGAAGCCGAACCAGTTGGTGACAACGTAGCGCACGCCGGCCTCGCTCGCGGTCGGCACGTCGGGAAAGGCGGGCGAGCGCGCGGACGTGGACACCGCGAGCGGCAGCGCCTTGCCGCCGCGGATCGAGCCCAGGGCCGTCGGCGAGGCGGCGATCATCATGTCGACCTGGCCGCCCTGGAGCGCGACCGAAGCATCGCTCATGCCCTTGTAGGGAATGTGCGTGACCTGGATGCCGGCATCGTGCAGAAAGAGCGCGGTGACGACGTGGTTCACGCTGCCGACACCGGACGAGCCGAAATTCAGCTTGCCCGGCCGCTGGCGAGCTTCGTCGACCAGCGCCTGCAGCGTCTTCAGCTTTGATTCCGGGCTCGCGACGATAACGAACGGAGTCTGGGCGATCACGGCGGCCGGCACCAGGTCGCCGGAAACGTCCCAGGGCAGCTTGTCGAAGAGGCCCGGCAGCATGGCATAGGTGGCGTCGATCATCACCGCGGTCGTGCCGTCGGGCGCGGACTTGGCTCCGGCCTCCCAGCAGATGCGGCCGCCGGCGCCGGTCTTGTTCTCCACGACGAAGGCCTTGCCGGTCTGTTCGGTGATCTTCTGCGCCGCGATGCGGGCGTAGGTGTCGCTCGCGCCGCCCGGCGCGAACGGCACGAGAATACGAATCGGGCGAGCAGTCTGCGCCTGCGACGCGGCGGCGAGCGAGGCGAGGAACGCGGCGAGCAGCAAGCGGCGCATCATGGCTGTCCTTTCAGGAGGCCGGCGGCGGCACGAGCGGCCAGGCCGAGACGTCGAAATCGTCGCGCATCGCGACGTGCACGAAGCCGCGCACGTCGCGGAGCGACCGGGTGATGTGACCCTTGCCGCCGGTGTCCTCGGCGAAGATCAGGTCGCCCGGCCGGCAGATGAAGCGCGCGCCTTCGCTCGATTCGAGCTCGAGCAGGCCCGAGGTGAGAAAGATGAGCTGGCGCCGCGGCGCGTTGTGCAGGTCCTGCACGTGGCCCTCGGGGGTCTCGCGAAAGAACATCGCGCCGCCCGCGAAGGTCTGCGACATGGGACGCGGGCCGCTCATGGGCACCTGGCGCACCTCGATCGCGGATTCGCCGGAGGTTTTCGTGTAGATCCTGAAGAGGCGCATTGCGAATGGGCGGCGAGCGGTGGAGCGCGCGATGCTACCGTATCCCGCAGCTCATGGGAGGTCTTCGGGTCCGCTTTCGGCCATCAACGGCCGGTCGAAGTACGCAGCAGAGCTTCGGCAAAGTGCTACTTCTTAAAGCGGAAATTCGCGAGGTCGTAGTCCTGCATCACGTAGCTCTTCGTCTCGACGCGCATCTTGTTAGCATGCTTCGCCTGCGTTTCGCCCCCGGCGGCGACGAAGTCGTCGTAGCCAATGATCTCTACCCGGATGAATCCCTTCTGGATGTCAGTGTGGATCGCACCACCCGCTTCCTGCGCCGTAGCGCCCTTGCGAATCAACCAGGCGCGGTTCTCCGAGCCGCCGACCGTGAGAAAACTAATGTAGCCGCTCGCGCTCACGACGCGGACCAAAAAATCGTCGAACGCCGCAGAATCCGCCGCCTCGGCGACCACTATCGGTTTCGCTGTGACAAATGCGTGCGACTCGATGAGGCGCGATTCTTCCGGCGTCAATCCGGCTGCGGCGACGACCGCTTCGCTCTCCAGGTGCGCTTTGATTCTCTCGAGAACTGCCTTTTCCGCCGCGGGCGGATTGCGCTCGAGCCGCGTTTCCGCGAATTCCAGGTCCTTCACGATCAGGTCGAATCGGCCCTCCGGTGAGGCGACTATCGCATCCGCTGTCGAGGCCTCCTCTTCTCCGACGACGTCGACCAACGCGTAGGTTTTATTGTCAGCCTTGACGAGTTTGTCAGCCTGATCCAGGCGTGGATCCTTGACCTTGTGCTTCCCGAGCGGGACACCTGCGACACCGACTAGGCCGACTTTCATGGCAGGATGGTCTCAAGACGATTGAAAGCCGCTCCAGTGTAGCCTCAGCGGCTAATCCACCGATCAAGCGAATACCGCGATCAGCAGCAGAACGTAGCCCGCCACCGCGATGACGGCATGGACGACCGTAAGGGATTTCGGCAGCAGAACGGCCCTCACGTGATAGCGCAGGTTCAGGTATGCGCCGCCCGCCCCGGCCACCAGGAATGCGAGAAGCGCCCAACCCGCGAGTGCGGGCATTCCGTCGGCGAGGTAGGCATAGAGGAGGAGGCTGAGCGCCATCGCAGCGAGCAGGCCGTGCAGCATGGCGAGCCAGCTCGGCGGGTTGGCGTTCCGGCCGAGCCGGATGACGCCCATGGCCACGCCGCCGAGCGCGGTGAGGGTCAGCAGCGCCAGGGCGGCCTTCAACATCGGGGCGGGATCCATCGTGTTCTCCTAGGGAAGCGGCTGCTTGAGGATCGGCAGCGGCGGCTTGCCGCCGCCGGGGAGCGGCGCGCGGTCCACGTTCAGGATCATCGACACCATTTCGTAATAGCCGCTCACGGCGATGAGGTCGACCACGCCCTGCTCGCCGAACTTGTCCTTCATGGCGTTGAACGCCGCGTCGCTCACCTGGTGCGTGGTGTGCAGCTGGTGGCAGAAGTCGTAGACGGTCTCTTCATCGGGCGCCATCTTCGCCGGGCGCCGGCCCTGCGCGATGTCCTCGGCGAGCGCGGGATCGAGCCCGGCCTTGAGCGCCAGGCGATGGTGCGCGAACCATTCGTACTGCGCCGTCCATTTGCGCGCCGTGATGAGGATGGCGAGCTCGTTCAGCTTGAAGGGCAGCGAGGTCTGGAAGCGCAGGTACTCGGCGACCACGCGCAGGCGATCGGCGAGCAGCGGGCTGCGCAGGTAGACGTTGAACGGACTGCCGAGGGTGCTCGCGCCCGGCACCACCGCCGCGCTGCCGGTGGACGACGTCGGGCCCGCCATCACCGCGTCCGCGTACTTGCGCTGCTCGGGCGTCATCTCGGTGAACGGAATCAACCGGAACCGGCGCTGGTCTTCTTGTGCGTAGGCCATCCTTCCTCCCAGGGCGACGAGCAGCGCCGCCAGTATTGCATTCCTTGGATTCATTTCTCTCC
>DATLUZ010000122.1:0-6687 GCA_035577785.1 Burkholderiales bacterium
AAGAGCGTGATGATCGCGATGCACAGCACCATCATGAGGAAGAAGGGCGCCGAGGCGAGGGCGACGTAGTTGCTGTCGCGGCCGGTCATCGTCTGCAGCACGAAGATATTGAAGCCGAGCGGCGGGGTGAGCTCGGCGATCTCCACCAGCAGCACGATGAAGATGCCGAACCAGACGAGGTCGAAGCCGGCCTTCTCGACCATCGGGATGACCACCGAGGTCGTGAGCACGATCATCGAAACGCCGTCGAGCGCGGTGCCGAGCAGGATGTAGATGCCGGCGAGGATCGCGATCAGGGTGTACTTGTGCGGCTCGAGCGAGGCCACCCATTCAGCTAGCACGCGCGGGATGCCGGTGAAGGCCATGCACGAGGAGAGGAAGCTCGCCCCGGCGAGGATGAACATGATCATGCAGGAAAGCCGCGTCGCCCCGATCAGGCTCGCCCAGAAGCTCTGCCGGTCGAGGCCGCCCGACCACCAGGCGATGACGAGGGCGCCCAGCACGCCGTAGGCGGCGGCCTCGGTCGCGGTGGCCCAGCTCATGGCCATGACGATCACGACGAAGACGATGAGGGCGAGGCAGGGAACGAGCAGCCGGGTCTTGGCGAGCTTCTGGGCAAAGGTCAGTCTCGCGTCCTCGCGCGGCGTCTTGGCCGGGTTGGCGAGCGCCCAGGCGATGATGTAGCCGGAGAAGAGCGCGGTCAGGATGAAGCCGGGGATGAAGCCGGCGAGGAACACCTTGATGATCGAGACCTCGGCCGCCACCGCGTAGACCACCATGATGATGGAAGGCGGCAGCAGGATGCCGAGCGTGCCGGCTGCCGCCAGCGAGCCGAGGCAGGTCTTTTCGTCGTAGCCGCGGCGCTTGAGCTCCGGCAGCGCTACCTTGGCGATGGTCGCGCAGGTCGCCGCCGAGGAGCCCGAGACCGTGCCGAAGATCGCGCAACCGAGGATGTTCACGTGCATCAGGCGACCCGGCAGCCATCTGAGCCACGGCGCGAGTCCTTCGAACATTTCCTCGGAAAGCCGGGTGCGGTAGAGGATCTCGCCCATCCACACGAAAAGCGGCAGCGCGGCGAGCGTGTCGGAGGCGGTGGTGCGCCAGAACGCCTGGAACAGGCTCGGCGCCGGATCCGAGTTGGTGAAGAACTGGAATCCGACCCAGGCCACCGCGGCGAGCGAGATGGCGATCCAGACCCCGCCCACCAGGAGCACGATCAGGATGACGAAGAGGACCAGGCCCGCTTCGAGCGGCGTCATGGCTATACCGTTTCCGAGAAATCGCCTGCGGCGCGCCGCGCTTCCTCCTCGGCCTGGTAGCTCGGCTTCTGCCGTCGGAGGACGCGCACGGTCTCGTCGAAGAGCGCGACGAGGAACACGCCGACACCCAGCACGAGGCTTACCTGCGGCAGCCACTCGGGAATCACGAGCAGGCCCTGCGTCATGTACTTGTCGCGCCAGTTGCCATAGACGTAATCGGTGATGGCCCACAGCATGTAGGCGGTGGCGCAGAGGGCGACGCCGAGGGCGAAGAGCTCGGCGTAGCGGCGGCGGCGAGCGCCGAGGCCCTCGACCCACAGGCCGACGCGCACGAGCTCGCCGTGCCGGAAGGTATGGCCGAGCGCGAGGAACGCGGCCGCGGCGCAGAGCCACCCGGTGATGTCGTCGGCGCCGCGGATCAGGATGCCGAAGCTGCGGCCGACGGCCTGCGCCAGCATGACGACGCCGATCAGGACGAGGCAGACCGCCGCGGCGATCGCCGCGGCGGCGTACAGGCGGTCGAGGAACCGCCTCAAGACACCGAAGACACTACTTGGTGCCGCGGTAGGCTTTGATGATCGATTGACCCTCGGCGCCGGACTTCTTCAGCCATTCGTCGAGGATCTGCTGTCCGACTTTGGCGTACGCCGCCTTCATGGCGGCGTCGGGCTCGTGGATGTTCATGCCGTTCTTGACCAGCAATTCGTTAGCCTCCCGGGTGCGGACTTTCGACATGGCCCAGCCGCGAGTCTCGGCCGTGGACGCAACTCGCACGATGGCCGCCTGGTCCGCGGCCGACAGGCGCGAGAAGGCGCGGGCGTTCACGACAACGGCGTTCTTCGGATGGAATGCGCTCGTGTCGTAGTAGTTCTTGACGTACTCCCAGGCCTTGGTCGCGGTGCCGGTGGCCGAGGAGGTGATCATCGCCTGGATGCCGCCGGTGGCGAACATCTGCGGGACGTCGGGTACTTGCACCACCGTCGGGTTCGCGCCAAGCAGCTCGGCAAGGCGTGCGGTGAGCGGGCTGTAGGTGCGGAACTTGGTGCCCTTGAGGTCGGCGACGCTCTTCAGCGGCTCCTTCGTGTAGATGCCCTGGCCGGGCCACGCCACCGAGTAGAGCAGCTTCAGGCCGCGCCCCTGCAGCTTCTTCTCGAGCAGCGGCTTCTGCGCCTGGTAGAACTTCCACGCGTCGTCGTAGCCGGCGGCGACGAACGGGATGTTGTCGGCCTCGAACACCGGGTCCTCGTTGCCGAACTGCGAGAGCAGGAACTCGGCGATGTTGACCTGGCCGGTCGACACGGCGCGCAGCATGTCGGGATGCTTGATGAGCGAGCCGTTCGAGTGCACCAGGATGTCGAGCCGGCCCTCGGTGGCTTTCTTCACGTCCTCGGCGAAGGACTTGACGTTGCGGGTGTGGAACTCGCCCTCGGAATAGGGCGTCGGCATGTCCCACTTGGTCTGCGCCTGCGCCGTGCCGAATACGGCGGCGGCCGCGGCGAGCGTTGCGATGCGGGCGATCATTTATCCTCCTCCGTTGGAGCCGAATCTTAGCCTAGACTGCCGCCATGCCCGATCTCTCCCCGCGCCTCGACGAGCTGGCACGCGCCGGGCTGGCGCGGCGTCGCCGCACGGTCGAGAGCGCGGACGGGCCGCACCTCTTGGTCGATGGCCACCGCTACCTCGCGTTCTGCAGCAACGACTACCTCGGTCTTGCGCACCATCCGGCGCTCATCGAGGCGGCGTGCCGCGGGGCCGAGCGCTACGGCGTCGGAGCCGGCGCCTCGGCGCTGATCAGCGGCCACACCGAAGCGCATGAAGCGCTCGAGGCGCGGCTTGCACGATTTGTCCGGCTGCCGCGCGCGCTGCATTTCGGCGCCGGGTACCTCGCGAACCTCGGCCTCGTCGCCGCGCTTGCCGGGCGCGGTGGCACGGTGTTCTCCGACGAGCTCAACCACGCCTGCCTCGTCGACGGCGCGCGGCTTTCGCGCGCCGAAGTGCAGGTATACCCGCACCTGGATGTCGCCGCGCTTGGGCGCCTGCTCGAAAGCTGCACCACGGCGGAAAAGCTGGTCGCGACCGACGCGGTGTTCAGCATGGACGGCGACCTCGCGCCCCTGCCCGAGCTGCTCGAGCTGTGCGAGCGGCACGACGCCTGGCTGGTGGTGGACGATGCGCACGGCTTCGGCGTGCTGGGCGAGCGCGGCCGCGGAGCGCTCTCGCAGTTCGGGATCGCCTCGCCGCGCATCGCCTACATGGGCACGCTCGGCAAGGCCGCCGGGGTCCACGGCGCCTTCGTCGCCGGCGACGAAGCGCTGATCGAATGGCTGGTGCAGCGCGCTCGCACCTATGTGTTCACCACCGCGAGCCCGCCGCTTCTCGCCTGTGCGCTGATGGCGAGCCTCGAGCTCATCGAGCAAGAGGAATCGCGCCGGAACCATCTCAGGGCTCTCGTCGGTCGATTGAGGCAAAGGCTCGAAGACCTGCCGTGGCGCCTTCGCGCCTCGGACACGCCGATCCAGCCGCTCATCGTCGGCGACAACCGCGCGGCGCTCGATCTCGCCGAGGGGCTGCGCAGCCGCGGCATCTGGGTCCCGGCGATCCGCCCGCCGACCGTGCCGGCTGGAACGGCGCGCCTGCGAATCGCCCTTTCCGCAGCGCACAGTGTCGAGCATGTCGACGAGCTCGCGGCCGCGCTGCACGAATTGGCGAAAAGTCGGTGAAACGCGGGTGAAAAGCCGCGACCTCCTCGAGCGCAGCCGCCAGGCGGTCTGGCATCCCTGCACCCAGATGAAGGCGCACGAGCGCTTTCCGCCGGTGCCGGTCGAGCGCGCCGCAGGCGTATGGCTCTACGACTTCGACGGCCGCCGCTATCTCGACGCAGTGAGCTCCTGGTGGGTCAACATCCTCGGCCACGCCCATCCGCGCATCAACGCCGCGGTCCGCGACCAGCTCGAGCGGCTCGAGCACGTGATGCTGGCGGGCTTCACCCACGCTCCGGTCGTGGAGCTGTCGGAGCGCTTGAGCTCGCTTACTTCCTCTCTTTCCCATGAACGCCTCGGCCACTGCTTCTATGCCTCCGACGGCGCTTCGGCGGTCGAGATCGCGCTCAAGATGAGCTTTCATTACTGGAAAAACGCGGGCCGGCCGGAGAAGCAGAACTTCGTCGCACTCGCGGGCGGCTACCACGGCGAGACGCTGGGCGCGCTTTCGGTCACCGACGCGCCGCTCTTTCGAGACGCCTATGCTCCCCTGCTGCGCCGCGGCGCCACCGTGCCGAGCCCCGACTGGCGTGCAGCCGCACCCGGTGAATCGGCCGCTGAATACGCGATCCGCCGTGCATCCGATCTGGAGCGGTATCTGGAGGAAAAGCATGGCGAGACGGCAGCATTGATCCTCGAGCCGCTCGTGCAATGCGCCGCCGGCATGGCCATGTACCACCCGGAGTATCTGCGCCGGGCGAAGCGCCTGTGCGAGCGCTACGAGGTCCACCTCATCGCCGACGAGATCGCCGTCGGCTGCGGCCGCGCCGGCACCTTCCTCGCCTGCGAGCAGGGCCCGGTCCGGCCCGATTTCCTGTGCCTTTCCAAGGGCCTGTCCGGAGGCTACCTGCCGCTTTCGGTGGTGCTCACGAGCAACGCGGTCTACGAGGCGTTCTACGACGACGAGGTCGCGCGCGGCTTCCTGCACTCCCATTCCTATACCGGCAACCCGCTCGCCTGCCGCGCCGCCCTTGCGGCACTTTCGGTTTTGGAAGATGACCGGGTTCTGCACTCGAACCGAGAGAAAGCCCGTTTGCTCATGGCAAAGGGAAAGAAAATCGCTTCGCATCCGCGTGTCCGGCACTGGCGCAATACCGGGATGATCTGGGCCTTCGACGTCGAAACCGACGACCCGGCGTTCGCGCGCCGCTTCCATGCCGCCGCGCTCGATCGCGAGCTCCTGCTGCGGCCGCTCGGCCGCACGGTGTACTTCATGCCGCCGTACGTGATCGAGCCGGACGAGATCGATCTCCTGGTCGATCGCACGGCGGCGCTGCTCGACCAGCTCGAGTGACGGCCGGGTTCTTCGTCGCCGGGACCGATACCGGCGTCGGCAAGACGCTCGTCGCCGCCGCCCTCCTGCGTAGATTTGGCACGCTCGGCCTGCGTGCGGCGGGCATGAAGCCGATTGCAGCGGGCTGCAAGCAGGGGCGTAACGACGACGTCGAAGCGCTGCTCGCGGCTGGCATGCGCGGCCTCGACCGCAGCCTCGTCTGTCCCTACCTCTTCGAGCCGCCGATCGCGCCGCACATCGCCGCGGGCGAAGCCGGCGTGAACATCGACTTGGCAGTGATAGAGCGGGCGTTCATGGCTCTTTCCAAGAAATCCGATGTGGTTGTGGTGGAAGGCGTCGGCGGCTTCCGGGTGCCGCTCGACGAGCGCCTCGATGCCGGCTCGATCCCGAAGCGCCTCGGCCTGCCGGTGATCCTGGTGGTGGGTCTGCGCCTGGGCTGCCTGAACCACGCGCTCCTCACCCAGGAGGCGATCGACGGCGAGGGGCTCGAGCTCGCCGGATGGGTTGCCAACCGGATCGATCCGGTCATGGCGCGGGCTGAAGAGAATGTCGAGGCCTTGAAGAGGCGCCTGCGCGCGCCGCTGCTGGCCGACGTGCCGTTCGGTCCGGCTAGCGAGTTTCCAATTGCGCTAGAACGGCTTCGGCGAGCGCCAGGCTCGCCGTGAGGCCAGGTGACTCGATGCCGAAGAGATGCACCAGGCCGGGAATGCCATGCCTGCCCGGGCCCTGGATCTCGAAGTCGGGCGCGGGGTCCTTCGGGCCGGCGGTCTTGGGACGGATTCCCGAATAGCCCGGCAGGAGCGCGCCGTCGGGCAGCGCCGGCCAGTAGCGCCGGATGGCGGCGTAGAAGCGCTCGGCGCGGCGCGGGTCGACCGCGTAGTCTTCCTTTCGGCCGATGCGGTCGATCCACTCCACGTCGGGACCGAAGCGTGCCTGCCCCGCGAGGTCGAGCGTCACGTGCACGCCCAGGCCGCCGGGCTCGGGAATCGGGTAGACGAGCCGGGAGAAGGGCGAGCGGCGCGCAAGCGAGTAGTAGTTTCCCTTCGCGTAGAGCTCGGGCGGCGCGAGCTCCGCACGGTAGCCCTCCATCTTCTTCGCTACCGTCGGCGCCCTGAGCCCTGCCGAATTCACCAATATGGATGACGCGATCGGCTCGCCTCCATCGACGTGGAGTTCAAAACCGTGATTCCGCACGAAGCCCGCTTGCAGAGGGCTACGCAGGGCGAGCGCCGCCCCGTGCGCCTCGGCGTCGCCGAGATAGGCGAGCATGAGCGCGTGGCTGTCGATGATGCCGGTCGAGGGCGAGTAGAGCGCCGCGACGCACGCGAGCTCGGGTTCGAGCGCGAGCGCCTGCGCGCGCGTCATCCAGACGACG
>DATLUZ010000123.1:0-63752 GCA_035577785.1 Burkholderiales bacterium
GTGCACATGGAACGAACCAGGGGATTCACGCTGGTCGAGCTGATGGTGGTCCTCACCGTCATCGCCCTGCTGCTGTCGGTGGTGGTTCCCGACTATGTCGGCCGCGTGAAGCGCGCCGAAGAGGCGGTGCTCAAGGAGAACCTGATGGTCATGCGCGACGCGCTCGACAAGCACTACGCCGACGCGGGCAAGTACCCGGGCTCGCTCGAGGAGCTCGTGACCAAGCGCTACCTGCGCTCCATTCCCCCCGACCCGTTCACCCACTCGCCCACGACCTGGGTAGCCGTGCCGCCGGGCGATACGAACAGGGGCGGCGTCTACGACGTGCGCAGCCCCGCGAAGGGCTATGAGCGCTGGTAGCCGCCAGCAGGGGTTCACGCTCGCAGGCGCGCTGATCCTGATCGCGGTCACCGGCGCCGGCATGGCCGCGTACGGCGAGATGGCGTCGCACGCCGCGCAACGCGAGAAGGAGCAGGAGCTGCTCTTCGTGGGCAACCAGTTCAGGCAGGCGATCGGCGCCTTCTACGAAGGCACGCCCGGCGCCGCGAAGCAGTTCCCGAAGAAGCTCGAGGACCTGCTCCAGGACCAGCGCTATCCGGTGGTGCGACGACACCTGCGCAGGATCTACGCCGACCCCATGACCGGAAAGCCCGCGTGGGGCCTGATTCAGGCCCCGGAGGGCGGCATCATCGGGGTCTACAGCCTGTCGGCGGCGCAGCCCGTCAAGACCGGCGGATTTGCCGCGCGCGACGGCTTATCGGAGGGCGCCCAGCGCTATTCCGACTGGCGCTTCATCTACTCTCCTTCGATCAAGCGCCAATGAGCCGCCCGGCGCAGTAAGGGTGGCAAGGGACGTCACTGTCCCCGCATAAACTGCGCGGGCAATGACCGAACGCATCCTCGCGTTCGCGCTTCTCCTCTGGCCGCTCGCCGCGCTCGCTGACGCCGGGTATTTCTGCTCCTTCGAGACCT
This sequence comes from Burkholderiales bacterium, assembly GCA_035577785.1. GTDB lineage: Bacteria > Pseudomonadota > Gammaproteobacteria > Burkholderiales > SG8-39 > SCGC-AG-212-J23. The sequence continues at coordinate 973 of DATLUZ010000123.1, forward strand.
CGCCGATGGATTGCGGCTTCAAGGAGCAGGCAAAGGTGCCGGGGCGCGCGAGCCTCGTCGACATCGCCCGCGACGGGAGCAAGGCGGTGCGCCTGTACACCGAGCCCGGCGACAACGACGTGCGCGGCAGCGGCACCTGGGAGCGCAACGATCTGACGCTGGACCAGGCGCGCACCGGCTGCTATGAAGGCGCGGAGCAGTGGTGGGCGCACTCGGTGTTGTTCCCCGGCGACTACGTCGCCGCGGCCGAGGGCGGCGTCGTGGCGGCCTTTCACCACACCGGCGGCCGCGGGCAGGCGAACTTCCAGATATTCGTCAAGCCCGAGGGCCTGAGGTTCACGGGCGCCGGCGGGCCGAGCGTCGCCTTCCGCTCGGGCGATCCGGGCTACTATCAGAAATACCTCGGACCGCTCGTGAAGAACCGGTGGTACGACTTCGTCTACCACGTGAAATGGTCCTCCGACTCCGACGGCTTCATGTTCGCGTGGGTGAACGGCGTGCAGGAACTCGCTCACCGCGGACCGACGCTGTACGCCGGCCAGGGCTGCTACTTCAAGCTCGCCAACTACCATGCGGCCTCCGGGGCGCCCAGCGCGGTGATCCACGACCGCGTGGTGCGCGGCAGCTCGGCCGCCGAGGTCTCGTTGACGCCGTTGCAGCATGTCCTGCAGCCGGCCGTCCCGTAGCCGCGGGCGCGGCCAGGCGAACTTCCCGCGCTTGAACGCCTCTGCAGCCGCCTGATGTCCCACGCACTTCCTCGCCGTCGACCGGCACGTGAAGCCGCGTTGACACCGCCGCAGTTTTAGGGTCGTAAAAGCACCGCCGCGACTGGTCTATACGGACCGTCCGCGGATGCTACCGGCGTCAACTCGCTCCCGCATCCTTTGCCTCGTTCCGTCCAAGAGGCGCCCCCGGCATGTCCACCCCCATAGAGATCTCGGTCATCGTGCCCACGTTCAACGAGCGGGACAACGTGCTCGAGCTGGTCTCGCGCCTCGAGCGCTGTCTCGCCGGGCGGGCCTGGGAGGTGATCTTCGTCGACGACGACTCTCCGGACGACACCGCCGCGCTGGTGCGGCGCCTTGCACAGCAGGATCGCCGCGTGCGCTGCCTGCAGCGCATCGGGCGGCGCGGGCTGTCTTCGGCCTGCGTGGAGGGCATGCTCGCGAGCGGAGCGCCGGTCCTCGCCGTCATGGACGGCGACCTGCAGCACGACGAAGAGCTGCTGCCGCGGATGCTCGATGTGCTGAAGCAGGGAAACGCCGACGTCGTCGTCGGCACCCGCTACTCGGCCGGCGGCGGCGTCGGCCAATGGGAGGCCTCGCGGGCGCGGATGAGCCGCTTCGCCACGCGCCTGAGCCGCTACGTGGTGCGCGCCGATATTTCGGATCCCATGAGCGGGTTCTTCGCCCTGCGCCGCGAGGCGTTCGAGGCCGCGGTGCGCCAGCTCTCCAGCATCGGGTTCAAGATTCTGCTCGACCTCGTGGCGTCTTCGCCGGCGCCGTTGCGGATCTGCGAGCTGCCCTACCAGTTCCGCACCCGGCGCGCCGGCGAGAGCAAGCTCGACAGCCAGGCAGTCTGGGAGTACCTCATGCTGCTGGTCGACAAGCTCGTCGGCGCCTATGTCCCGGCCCGGTTCGTCGCCTTCGCCGCGATCGGCGGCCTCGGCGTTGCGGTGCACTTCGTCGTGCTCGCGGCGCTGTTCGGCCCCCTGCACGTCTCCTTCGCCGCCAGCCAGACCGCGGCCGCGCTGGTTGCCATGACGAGCAACTTCGCGCTCAACAACGCGCTCACCTACCGCGACCGCCGGCTGCGCGGCTGGGGCTGGCTCAAGGGCTGGCTGTCGTTCACGCTCGTGTGCTCGATCGGGCTGCTCGCCAACGTGGGCATCGCCGCCTATCTCTTTGCCAGCCAGACCGCCTGGGTGCTCGCGGCGCTCGCCGGCATCGCCGTCGGCGCGGTCTGGAACTATGCCGTGACCTCCGCCTACACCTGGCGCAGCCGCGCGCGCCGCGCGGTACGCCGCCAGACGCCGGCGGTGGCGGTCGCCCCGAGACTGGGTCCGACGCGCGCCCGGTGAGGCGCCCGCTCTATCTGCTGGTTGCAGGCGCCGTCGTGTTGACGGCGTTTCTGCTGTTCGTGGTCATTCCCGTCGCGGAAAAGAGCGCGTCGTCGCACTACTCGTTCGGCTTTGCCGACGACTACGATCTTATCGCGCGCAGTCTGGCGAACGGGCAGGGGTACCGCGTCCGCGCGGAGCTCACCGAAACGATGATGCGCGAGCCGGGCTATCCGCTCGTGCTGGCCGGCCTTTTCCGCCTGCTGGGCGACGGTATCGAGGCCGCGCGGCTGGGCAACCTGCTTATGTGCGCCGCCACGGCGCTACTCCTCTGGCATCTCGCGCTCCGCGTGACGCAGGACAGGGCTGCATCGTTCCTAGCGGTTGTGATTTTCCTGCTGCATCCCGGAACGGTAGTGGCGGAGGCGCGCGGCGGCGTCGAGATTCTCTTCATGCTCGGCACCATGGGCTTCATGCTGCTGCTGTACCGCGCGGTCGAGGCGGACAACGCAAAAAGCTATCTTCTCGCCGGCGCAGCTCTCGGCGCAGTGGTCCTTGTGCGCAGCACGCCGCTGCTCTTTCCGCTCGCGCTGGCGCCGTTGCTCGCCTGGACCGGCCCCCCCGGGGCGCACGGGCGACGGCTCGCCTGGAGCGCGCTGCTTGTTGCCGCGATGGCGCTCGTCATGGCGCCCTGGGTCGCGCGCAACTATGCGCTGTCCGGGCAGATCGTGCCCACCGCGACGGTGCAGGGCGTCGCTGCGCAGGAAGGCCAGTACACCTGCGAGCGCCTGTCGTTCGGACGCAATTTCCAGGCGCTGCAGAAGGAAGCGGCGCAACAGCGAAACAGGCTCGCGTCGCAGGCCGGCTTGCGGTTCGTACCGGACTATTACCAATACTTCTATACCGCCGCGGACGAGCTCGCCTTCAACCGCGCCCTCCTGCAGCGGACCACGGAGCGCTATCGCGAAGATCCGGGCCTGCTCGGCCGTTGTGCGGCCGCAAACCTGGTTCACTTCTGGTTCCTGGGCAAGGACGGGCTTGCGACCGCGGTGAACGTGCTCGTGCAACTCCCGCTGCTCATCGCGGCCCTGGCCGGCATGTACATCCTGTGGCGCCGCCGCCCGGCCGCCGCCTGGGCACCGGTTGCGCTGTTCGTTGCGTACGTCATGGCGGTGCATGCCCCGATCATTGCCCACGCGCGCCACAGCGTGCCGCTCGTCCCATTCGTGGCGATCTTCGCGGGAACCGCGCTCAGTGCCGCGTGGCGTCGCCTCCACGGCGCGCGGCTGCGGTACCGGTCGTTGAAGCTCGGTACGTCTATCGGGTCGCTCAGGAATGCGCTGCCAACTCGCGCCTCAGGGAGAGCGGGAGGTATTTGACGTAGGCCGCGAGAAGAGTGGCGGCCGCCGCCGACGCCGTTCCGCGCTCATCGGCCCAGCGGCGCTGCGCAGGCACGATCTCGGCCCGGCGACGATGGCAATCGCGCACCGCCGCCGCGATTGCGCCTTCGTCGCGTGACGAGACAACCTGCTCCGCGACGGGAAGGAGCCGGCGTACCTCCTCGCTCCAGTCCGTGCTGACCACCGGCGTGTTGCACGCCATGGCTTCCAGCGCCACCAGCGGAAAGCCGCCGTGCTTGGAGGTGAGGAGCAGGAGGTCGCTCGACGCGATGAGCTCGACCACGTCGCTGCGATGGCCGATGAACTTGACGAAAGGCGCGAGGCCGAGCCGGTCGCATTCGGCGAGCAGCTGCGCCTTGTAGCCGCCATGCTGTGGAGGCTCCTCGCCTACGCAGATGAGCCGCCACGAGCGATCCTCGTCCACCAGCCGCTTCAGCACGCGCAATGCAAGCGGGTGGTCGTTCACCGGCCTGAGCGACACGACCATGCACAGGCGCTTCAGGTCCGGCCCCGCGAAGATCTCGCGCGCCGGCTGCGGCGAGCGCGCCACGCGTGCGTCGATCGCACGCAGGTCGACGATGTTCCACAGCACGTCGATCCGGTCGTCGCCCAAGCGATGCAGGCGCCGCGCGTACCCGGCGCCGGCGCGGGTGTTTGCGACCACGCCGTCGCACAGGAGGGAAGTGAGGCGGTAGCCCAGGTGCTGTACGCGCGACACCTGCTGATCGTCGGTGCGCTCGGAATTGAGCACCGGCGCGCCGGCGCCGAGCCCCGCGAGACGCGAATAGACGTCGGCGTCGAAGCCGAACGAATGTACAAGATTGGGGCGCCAGCGCCGCACATGCCGGCGCAAGCGCCAGAGCACGCCGAAATCGACCGGCCCGCGCTTGTCGTCGACGCTCACCTCGACGCCGCTCCCGGCGAGCTCGGCCAGGCGCTCGGCGCGCCGGCTCAGGCAATAGATGCCGGCCTGGTGGCCCAGGCGGACGAGCTCCTTCGAGATCAGGATGACCTGCTCCGCTGCGCCGTCGTCGAGGCTGCTCGCGACAAAAAGCACTTTCATCTGGATCCCTCGGCCTTCAGGCTGCGGCGCGCAGCTCGCGCTCGCCCGGCTGCTTGAAAAGAAGGGCGCGACTCGCGGGACCGCAGTTGAACAGGAGATCGAGCGCGGCGAGCCCGGGAATGAAGGGTTGCGCGCCGCACTGCGGATATTCCGGATGCGTGAATTCGTGCCACTGTACGCGTACGCCGGCGCTCGCGAAGGCCTCGGGGTCGAGATATTGGCGCGACCCGCCGAAACCGGCGAGCAGCCCGTCGGCGCCCACCGCGCGGCAAAGGTTCAGGATCAGGTCTGCTTTCGCGCCCTCGACGCCGAGCTCCGAGCTGCGCGCGAGCGGCGTGCGGATCTCGAACGCTTCGCGCATGAATTCGAGCGTCGCGCGATTGAGATCCACCAGGCGCTCCCAGCGGGCCTCGAGGATCCCGCGCAGCGCGGGGGCGTAGGTCTGGAAATGCTCCGCCTCGCGGTAAGCGTGCCGCAGCGTGGAAAAATGGTTCGTTCCCCAGGGGCGTGGATCCTGGTTATCGACCACCTTGTCAACGATGCTTTCCTTCTGCGAGCGCTGCTGCACCGGCACGGTGAGCCAGCGCGCCTCGCCGTCGAGCCGGATCTGGCTGCGGTTCTGGCGGTTGCGGCGCTCGAACTGCACGTGGTCCAGCAGGATGAAGAGGTCCACCCGGGCCATGCGGTGCAGGTAACCGAGCCACGGCAGATAGTGCGGCTGGTGAATCGCGACGATCATCGGTCTTCCCCTCGACGTGCTGCGGGTTGGGGGTTCAAGCAGCGGTTTTCATAGGGTGTCCAAAATAGCTCGCCGACCTGCACTGCGTCGTCCAAGGCAGGCAGTCCGACTGGACTAGGACTTGTTAACCGTTACCGCAGGCGGGCAAATTCGCCCGGACTCTTGCCCGACGCGGCCCGGATCCGCGGCTGGATGGAATTCCACATTGGAGGTCTTCCGAAGCGCGCGAAGAAGATCGAGGCGAACCGCTGCTGTCCGCGGCCCGGGTCGGCGTCGAGCGGCGGCTCGCTCGAGGCCGATCGCGCGATGTCCTGAGGCAGGTAGCCGAGCAGCGCGAGCACGCTCGGAAAAACGCTGAACTGGCTCGCCCGATCGCGGTTCTTGTCCGCTGCCTGGCGCATCGTCGCCAGCAGCTGCGGGATCTGCGTAAGGACCACCAGCGGCACGATGCCCTCCGTCGGCGGGCTCGTGGCCGTGGTGCAGTGGGTGGCGTACCCCGGCGAGCCGTCCTCGTGCAGGTTCTGGCCGTGGTCGGACGTGTAAACGATCACGGTATCCGACAGGTCGAGGTCCGCGAGCAGCGTATCGAAGAAGTTGCCGACGTTCCAGGCAAGCGCGTTCAGGTAGGCGTTGCGGAAGCTGAGGTGCGTCGCCGGGTCCTCGGCCTGCGGCTTGATGCCCTCGCCCAGCGTGGTTCGCTTCAGCACCGGCAACACCGCCCGCTCGGGCGGATACTTTCCCTCGTAGGGGAAATGCACGCCCATCTTGTTCACGTACACGAACGCAGGCTCCCGGTTGTCCTGGATGATGCGGCGCAAGCGGCGCGCAATCTGCATGTCCCGTTCCCGGGGCGATGTGGCGGAGGAGAGCTGGATGTGCTCGTCGATCTGGGCGCGCTCTTCGCCGCTCATCAGGTTCTGCAGCCTGCCGTTCTGCCGCTGGCCGTCGACATAGACCGTGCGGTAGCCGGCCTTTTTCGCGTACTGCCAGACCGACGGCTTGGTTTGCAGATCCGCCATGGGGCTTTCCCTGCCGACGCCGTAGCGAAATGCGGCGTTGGAGGCGGCCGAGCAGTTGGCGATGGAGGACGCGATGCCGAAATTCGCCATGGCCGCGCTGTGCGCGAGCAAGCCGGAATACATGCCGCCCGGGCGGTTGAGGTCGAGGAGATCGCCGCGCACGCTCTCGTCCATGATCACGATCACGTGTCTCGGGCGCGGCCCGCCCGCCGGTGCGATGGCGACTTGCGTCCGCTTGGGCGCGGGACCGGATAGCAGCCGCTCCAGGCCCAGCGCCGCGGCGAACGCCGGGCTCGTGAATTGCACCGGCAGGCCGTCGGCGCCGCCGCCGCCATGGGAGAGGAGCACGCCCACGATTCCGGCTACCGCCAAGAGCGGCAACAGCGCCGCCGCTCGCCTGGCGCGAGGCGCGAGCGCGGGCCCGTGCGGCGGCAGGTTGAGCGCCACGATGCCGAGCGCGCAGAAGGCCCCGGCGGTCAGCAGCTGAACGGCGTAGAAGTCCACCACGTTGCCGGTGAAAGCCAGCAGTCCGAGCAATTGCTCGAAGTCGGCAAGGCCCAATTCGGTCTGGGTGATCAGCGAATGCGACAGCGCGGCCATGCTCGAGACCGCGAGCACGACAGTCCACAGGCAGCGCCAGAGGCGCCGGGGTGAAAAGGCGATGAAGAACAGCGCCACGAGCGAGATGCCCCAGAGGGCGAGGAATCCGAGCACCTTCGCGGGCGAGCTCGCCAGCGTCTCCAGCCGGCGCCACGCGCCATAGTTGGTGAGCGTGACGAATACGAGGAGCAGCAGCAGCTTGACGCCCAACGCCAAGCCGCCCGTCTCGAATCCCTGCCTTGTGCGGAACCGCTTCACGGCTGATCCCACAAGCAAGGAAAGACCCTGCGGTCACATTGCCGTCACCTTCGGCCTAGGCAAATGCGCCGGACGCAATGGTCCATGGGCCAACCGGATCATGCTGGGCGCAGACGCGCCGCGCTCCACAGCGCCTCGTACGCGGCGATGAGCTTCGGCGCCTCGTGGCGCCATTCGAGCTCGTTCTCGACGCGGCGGCGGCCGAAGGCGGCCATGTCGGCGCGCCGGGCCGGATCGTCGAGCAGCTCGACGATCTTCGCCGCCAGGTCGAGCGCGTCGTTGCGTCGCGCGTAGACCGACGCGCGCTGCGCCGAGAAGCGGCCCTCGTTCAGGTCGAACTGCACGATGGGCTTGCCGAGCGCCATGTACTCCATCACCTTGTTCATGGTCGAGATGTCGTTCATCTCGTTGGCCACGTCCGGGTTCACGCAGACGTCGGCGGTGTTGAGCATCGCGAGCAGCGCGCCGTCCGAGACGCGGCCGGCGAAGCTGACGTATTCGGCCACGCCGAGCTGGTGCGCCAGCGCCTTCATCTCGTCGAGCGAGGTGCCGCCGCCCACCAGGCCGAAGTGCACGTCGGTGCGCCCGAGCCCGTGCACCAGGTGCGCCGCGGCGCGCAGCAGGAAGTCGATGCCCTCCTGCTTTCCCATCACGCCGACGTAGCCGACCAGGTAGCGCCGGCCCTTCTTCAGCGCCGCGACCGGGGGCACGATCTTCATGCGCTCGAGGCTCGGGCCGCTGCGCACTACGAATACCTTGTCCGGATCCATGCCGCCGCGCTCGATCGCGATGCGCCGGTACGAGTGGTTGGTGGCGATCGAGACGTCCGCCACGCGGAAGGTGAGCCGTTCCAGCCAGAGCATGAGCTTCCAGAAAAGGTCGCGGCGGCCGAACTTCGCCTCATACAGCTCGGGGTTGGCGTCGTGATGGTCGAACACGAATTTCTTGCCGAACAGCTTGAAGAAGCCGCCGATGAGGAAAAAGAGATCCGGCGGGTTGCACGCGTGGATCACGTCGAAGCCCTGCTTCACCAGCACCTTGAAGGTCAAGATGAAAGTGAAGAACAGCGCCGCGCTGTACTCCACGAGGTAGCCGAGCGCGCCGGAACCCTCCCGCGGCAGGTCGTAGCGCCAGATGTCGATGCCGTCGACGAGCTCGTGCTTCTTCTCGCAGCCCTTGCCCGTGGGGCAGATGATCGACACGCCGTAGCCGGCGTCGCGCAGCGTGCCCGCTTCCTGCCATACGCGCCGGTCGAACGGGCTCGGCAGGTTCTCCACCAGGATCAGGATTCTCTTCTGTTGCATTCGAGCGGTGTCCTGGCGCCTACTTGTAGGCCGCGGTCGTAGTGGTGCGCGAGATCCGCGCGAGCACCCCGGGCACGCGCAGCGAGCCGGCGAAGTACTGCACGCGGGCGAAGCCGGCCTCGCGGAAGGCCTGCGCTGGAAGCAGCCCGCCGTAGACGAACCAGACGCCGCCGGGCGCGAGCAGCCGGCACACGTCCTCGGGATCGGCGAAGCGCTCGCTGAACGCCACGTCGATGCTCTCGAGCGGCACGCCGCCCATCGCGTCCGAGCGCAGGTTGCAGGGCGGCCGGCTCACCCGCCGCTGCGCATCGACGCACCATACGCGCTCCACATAGCTCGCTGCGCGCACGGACAACTCGCAATCGCTCGAGCCGATCTCCATGAAGACCGTGCGCGGCGTCAACACGCGCCGCAGGAAGCTGAACTTGCGCACCGTCTCAGCTTCTCTCGGGTCGGGCTGGCGCGTGGCCAGGGTAGAGAGATTCGCCTCCATCACCAGCAGATGCCTTCGTACACGCCCGCAACGCTGCGCGAGCCGCTCACGCGCACGAAATCGATCACCGTCTGGTGCTCGCCGACGCGCCGCGGCACCTCGGCGAACTCGGGCGCGGCGTTGCCGATGACGATGGTCTGCGAGTGCGCGAGGACCTCCTCGATCGTCGGCACCATCAGGCGCGAGATGTGCGGGATCTTGTTCAGGATGTAGTCGCGGTTCGCGCCGTGCACCGCGGCGAGGCTCACGTTGCGGTCGTAGATGCGCAGCTCGTAGCCCTTGCCGATCAGGCGCTCCGCGAGCTCGACCATCGGGCTCTCGCGCAGGTCGTCGGTGCCCGCCTTGAACGAGAAGCCGAGGATGCCGATCCTGCGCCCGCCGGCCTGCATCACCGCCTGCAGCCCGCGCTCGATCTGCAGCGCGTTGCTGGGAAGGATCGAGCTGAGGATGGGCAACGACAGGTCCAGCGTTTTCGCCTTGTAGAGAAGCGCCCGCACGTCCTTCGGCAGGCACGAGCCGCCGAAGGCGAACCCGGGCTTCAGGTAGTACGGCGAAAGATTGAGCTTGCGGTCCTGGCAGAAGATGTCCATGACGCGGTGCGCGTCGACGCCGACGCCCTTGCACAGGTTGCCGATCTCGTTGGCGAACCCCACCTTGAGCGCGTGCCAGGCGTTGTCGGCGTACTTCACCATCTCGGCGGTCTCGATGTCGCTGCGGATCATCGGCCCGGGCATGGCGCCGTAGAGCGACGCGAGCAGGTCGCCGCTCGCCCGGTTGACCTCGCCGATCACCGTCTTCGGCGGATGGTAGTAGTCGTGCACCGCGGTGCCTTCGCGCAGGAACTCCGGGTTGATGCACACGCCGAACTCCTCGCCGGCGCGCTTGCCGGAGAACTTCTCGAGTGTCGGGATGACCACCTCGCGCATGGTTCCCGGCAGCATGGTGCTGCGCATGACGATAACCGGGGCGCCCGGGTGCGCCGCGAGCGTATCGCCGATTTCCTCGCACACGCGGCGCACGTACTTGAGGTCGATGCCGCCGTTCGGCAGGCTCGGCGTGCCGACGCACACCAGGCTGAGATCGGTCTGACGCACGGCGTCCGCGAGCCCGGTGGTGGCGCGCAGCTTTCCGGCCGCGACCTGGGTGGCGATGATCGGCCCGACGTCGGCTTCGATGATCGGCGTTTTTCCGGCGTTGATGAGCTCGACCTTGGTGCGCTCCGGGTCGACGCCGATGACTTCGTGACCGTCTCTTGCAAGGCAGGCCGCGGAGACGGCACCGACGTACCCGAGCCCCAACACGCTGATTTTCATAGCCAGCAAGAATGAACAAGGCAGGTTGAGCGGCGTGCGGGAAGCCGCGGCGATGCCTTAGTCCGCTGGGAGAGGCTCGACCGGACTACAGCTGCGGTGGCGGCTTGGCGTGCGCGTTGTAGCGCTGTGAAGTGAAATGCAACAGCGAGCGCAGCGCGGTGAGGCGACGCCGGCTACGCTGCCATGGCGCCGTGGTAATCGCGTGCCGCGCGGAACAACTCGCCGTTCACACCGCCGGGCCGGAGAGCAGGCGGTCGAAGTCGCGCCGCAGCGAGTCGTAGCACTCGCAGGCGCCCGCCTCGAGGCCGGCGCGGTCGGAGATCTGGATGCGGCCGCGCTGGTAGCGGATGAGCCCGGAGCGCGCCAGCTGGCCGGCGGCCACGGTGACGCTCGGACGGCGCACGCCGAGCATCTGGGCGAGGAACTCCTGCGTGAGGTGGAATTCGCTCGAGCCGACGCGGTCGTGGGTCATCAGGAGCCAGCGGCACATCCGCTGCTGCACGCTGTGCACGTGATTGCAGGCAGTCGTTTGCGCGACCTGGTCGAACATCGCCTGCGCGTAGCGGCGCACGATGTCGGCGAAATCGGGATGCTCGTCGAGCGAGCGCTTGAAATTGTCCGCGCGCATCCTGAGCGCTTGGCCAGCCACCTGGCAGACCGCCTTGAGCGGCCCGCGGTCGGCGCCGAGAAGCAGCGGAATCCCGGCTACGCCTTCGTTTCCGACCGTGGCCACCTCGACCTTCTCCCCGCCCTTCAGGCCGATGAGAAGCGACACCACGCCCGAGAGCGGGAACCAGGCGTGGGTGATGGGCTCGTCCGGCTCGTAAAGTATCTGCCTGATGGACAAAGACATCTTTTCCATCCGGGGCAGGAGCCGGATTTGCAGGTCGCGGCTGAGGGTCGAAAGGATCCGGTTCTGTCCGGGAATGACGAAATTGCGTGACTGGTCCATAGCGCGGTTCCCTGACTCCTTTGTACGCTTGGAACCGGAATTGTTCCACCACGGCGTAAGCTGAATGGGTGCGGAGCTTCGACATCGTCGCCCTGGCCGCCTCGGCCGGAGGGCTGAACGCCCTGACCCACGTCCTGCATGCCCTCCCGGCCGATTTCGCCGCCGGCATCGTGGTGGTCCAGCACCTCGACCCGCGCCACCGCAGCCTCATGGCGGACATCCTCGGGCGGCGTACCGGCCTCAAGGTGAAGGAGGCCCTGCACGGCGACAAGGTGGAGGCCGGCACGGTGATGATCGCGCCGCCGAACAACCACCTGCTGGTCAACCAGGACGGCACGCTCACGCTGACGCAGACCAAGCTCGTGCACTTCGTGCGGCCCTCCGCGGACCTGCTGTTCGAATCGACCGCGGCGGCCTACCGTGAGCGCGCGATCGCCGTGGTACTTTCCGGCTCCGGCAGCGACGGCGCGATGGGCGTGAAGGCGATCAAGAAGATGGGCGGAACGGTGATCGTGCAGGACCAGCAGAGCTCCGAATTCAGCGGCATGCCGGAGGCCGCGCGGCAGACCGGCATCGTCGACTTCGTGCTGCCATTGCAGGAGATCGCACCGGCCCTGCAGACCCTGGTCAACGGCAGCCTGTCATGAGCGCAGCGGAGCAGGACCGCTTCGAGTCCCTGCTTCGCTTCCTGCAGCAGCAGCGCGGCTTCGACTTCACCGGCTACAAGCGGCCGAGCCTGATGCGGCGGATGCTGCGCCGCATGCAGACCGTCGGCGTCACCGGCTTCGAGGCCTACCGCGATTACCTCGAGGTGCATCCCGAGGAGTTCGCGCTCCTCTTCAACACCATCCTCATCAACGTGACCAGCTTCTTCCGCGATACGCCGGCCTGGGAGTTCGTCGAGAAGCAGGTGGTTCCCGTGATGCTCGCCTCGAAGGGGCCGCACGCGCCGGTGCGCGTCTGGTCGGCGGGCTGCGCCTCGGGGCAGGAGGCCTACAGCATCGCGATCCTGCTCGCCGATGCGCTCGGCGACGCCGCTTTCCGCGAGCGGGTCAAGGTGTACGCGACCGACGCCGACGAGGAGGCGCTCACGCAGGCGCGCCACGCCACGTACGCGCCGAAGGACATGGAAACCCTGCCGCGGCCGCTGCGCGAGCGCTATTTCGAGCAGGTGAACGGGCGCTACGTGTTCCGCAGCGACCTGCGCCGCTCGGTGATCTTCGGGCGGCACGACCTGGTGCAGGACGCGCCGATCTCGCGCCTGGACCTGCTCATCTGCCGCAACACGCTCATGTATTTCAACGCCGAGACGCAGGCCAAGGTGATGTCGCGCTTCCATTTCGCGCTCAACGGGCACGATAATGGCGCGGGCTACCTTTTCCTCGGCCGCGCCGAGATGCTGCTCACCCAGAGCAGCCTGTTCACGCCGCTCGATCTCAAGTGCCGCGTGTTCTTGAAAGTGCAGCCCCCGGGGATGCGCCAGCGTGCGCCGGCGCTCGCGCTCCCGGTTCCCAACGGCAACGGAGGCGAGATGAACCGAACCCAACGCCTGCGCGAGATGGCGCTCGAGGAGATTCCGCTCGCCCGGATCATCATCGACACCGAAGGCACGCTGGTGCAGGCCACCCAGAAGGCGCGCCTGCTCTTCACGCTGAACCCGAAGGACATCGGCCGTCCGCTGCAGGACCTCGAGATCTCGTACCGGCCGATCGAGCTGCGCTCGCTGATCGAACAGGTCTACGCCGAGCGCCGTCCCGTCACGCAGACGAGCGTCGAGCGGCGCTTCAGCGACGCCGAGTCCCAGTACCTCGACATCACGGTGCAGCCGCTCTACGACGAAAGCCATACGCCGCTCGGCGTGAGCGTCACCTTCCTCGACGTCACGCGCAACCACAAGCTGCTCGACGAGCTGCAGCGCTCGCGCGAGGAGGTCCAGACCACCAACGAGGAGCTGCAGTCGTCGAACGAGGAGCTCGAGACCACCAACGAGGAGCTGCAGTCGACCAACGAGGAGCTCGAGACCATGAACGAGGAGCTCCAGTCCGCGAACGAAGAGCTGCAGACGGTGAACGAGGAGCTGCGCCAGAGGAGCGACGAGCTCAACCACGCGAACGCGTTCCTGGAATCGGTGCTCTCCAGCCTGCCGGGCGGCGCCGCGGTGATCGACCAGAACTACAACGTGCTGATGTGGAACCAGCGCGCCGAGGACCTGTGGGGCCTGCGCGCCGACGAAGTGCGCGGCCGCTCCTTCCTGGGTCTCGACATCGGCCTGCCGGTGGGCGACCTGCGTCCGCTGATCCGGGCCTGCCTCGGTGGCGACGGGGACGCCAGGGACGCGACGGTCGACGCCACCAACCGCCGCGGCAAGCGCATCCGCTGCCGCGTGGTGTGCACGCCGCTCGTCTCGCCCTCGCGCAACCGCGAAGGGGTCATCCTCACGATGGATGAGATGTTGTAGAAGAAACAGTACGAAAGGAACGCAGTCGCGGCCTGAAGGTTGCTGCACGCCTGCATGGCCCGCAAGGACATCGTGGTGATCGGCGCCTCGGCCGGCGGCATGGAGGCGCTCCAGAAAGTCGTGGGCCGCTTCCCGCCCGCTCTGCCGGCCTCGGTCTTCGTCGTCTGGCACCTCTCCCCGGGGCTGAAGAGCATCCTGCCGGCGGTTCTGCAAAGGAGCGGGCCCTTGCGCGCCGAGCATGCGCGCGACGGCGACCGCATCGAGGCGGGACGCATCTACGTCGCTCCCAACGACCACCACATGCTGCTCGAAAACGGCTACATCCGGATTACGAAGGGGCCCAAGGAAAACCGCTTCCGTCCAGCGATCGATCCGCTGTTCCGCTCGGCGGCCTACATTTACGGCCCGCGCGTGATCGGCGTGGTGCTCACGGGAGCGCTCGATGACGGCAGCGCCGGGCTCTACACCATCAAGCTGCGCGGCGGCACGGCGATCGTCCAGGAGCCTGCCGACGCGATGATCCGCTCGATGCCGCTCAACGCGCTCGAGCACACGAGCGCCGACTACACGCTTCGCGCCGACCGCATCGGCGAGCTCATCGCGAGGCTCGCGCGCGAGGAAGCCCCGGCCCGGCCGAAGCTCGAGCCCGACGAGGAGGAAAAGACGCGCCTGGAGGTGAAGATCGCCGAGGGCGGCGACGCGCTCGAGGAGAACGTGATGCGCTTCGGCGAGCTCTCGCCATTCACCTGCCCCGAATGCCACGGCGTCCTCACGATGCTGCGGGAAGGCAGGCTCGTGCGCTTTCGCTGCCACACCGGCCACGCCGTGAGCGCGAGCTCGCTGCTGCAGGGTACGAACGAGATCGTGGAGCAAAGGCTCTGGGACGGCGTACGGGCGCTCGACGAAGCGGTGATGCTGCTCAACGAGCTCGGCGAGAAGTTCGCCGACGCCGGCAATACGCGCGCGGCGGAGCAGTGCTTCGACAAGGCGCGCGAGGCGCACGAAGGCGCGCAGACCATCCGCGAGGCCGTGAAGCAGACCGACGAGCTGAGCGCGGATGACCTGCTCGCCGGCGGGAGCGTCGAGCCGGGGCGCGCCGCCGAGGGATGAAGCGTCAGGAGCTTACGCCTCCTACGGCAAGCGCACCGCGAATTCCGTTCGAAGCACAACGATTGCCTGGCTGGGCGTGCGATGGTCCGGACGGCGCAGCCCGGGGCGGTCGAACGCACCGGGCGCGCGCTGCTCTAATCGCTCCTCCACCGACGCAAGCGAATGAATACACTCCAGCATTTCGACACGCGCGCACCGCGCTGGGACGAGCTCTATCGCTCGCAGCGCTTCAAGGACCGCCTTTCGCTTTTCGTCGAAGGGGTACGCGCAAGCGTCGCCCCGGGCGCCACGGTCCTCGACTATGGCTGCGGCACCGGTCGCATTGCGCTCGAGCTGGCACGCCGCGCCTACCGCCTGGAAGGCGTCGACGGCTCGAGCGCCATGGTCGAGCAGGCGACGCGCAACGCCGCCGCCGAAGGGCTCTCCACGGTCTCGTTTCGTGCCATCGACCCCGATACCTGGCACGCCGGCCGTCGCTACGACGCCGTCGTCTGCTCGAGCGTGATCGAATACGTTCCCGACGACGCGCGGCTGCTGCAGCGTCTCGCCGAGGCGCTCGCGCCCGGCGGCGCGCTCCTCATCTCGGTGCCGAACCGCGACAGCTTGGCCCGCAAGGCCATCGACGCGGCGCGCAGCGCGCGCAACCGGCTGCTCGGCCGCCGCCACGATCTCCAGTACACGCGGCATCAGTACTCGCCGGCCTCGTTCGCCGGCATGCTCGAGCGCGCCGGGTTCGAGCCGCCGCAGTGGACGAGCTTCGAGCTGCCAGTGCTCGGCACTCTGGGCGTCGGCCTGTCGCGCATGCCCATGCTCGGGGCGATGATGCTGGCGACGACCCGCCGGCGACACTAGCCGGTCGGCGGCGCGGCGCCCGGCCGCGCCTTCCCGCCGGGGGTCAGGGAAAGAAGCTGAGCTCCGTGCGCAGCAGCGCGTTACCGGAAAGCCGGGCGCGCCAGACGATCGTGTGCGTCGGCTGGCGGCGGTCGAATGCGCGAGAGACCCAGCCGAGCGGCGGCGCATACTCGCCCTTGTGCACCGTCGAGTCGCCGCTCGGCGGCAGGACCAGGTTCACCTGCACGCCGTCCTGCGAAATGAGGAAGCCGCCGGTGATCGGCTCGACCGCGCATTGCTCGGCGCAGTGGAAAAACAGCTCCACATCGTGCGACGCCGTCATCTCGAGCGCATCCTCGACGCTTAGGCGCCGCTCGCGCTTGTCGAGCGCGATCCGCCGGCGATGCTTCACCGGATCGGCGAGGCGCATGTAGCCGTCGTGCCAGCCCTCGAAGCTGTCGGCGTCGGCGCTCGACAGCCACTGGCTGCAGGCGGCGCGCGCTTTCCTCAGCCAGAGGAAGTTGCCGCCCTGCTCGGACTGGTCGAGGCCGTCGATGCGCAGCGTGTTGTGCGCGGCGGTGCCGCGGAAATATCGCCGCCATTCCGGCTGCGTGTGATAGGCGTAGGTGCCCGGATCGATGAGGAACTCCCGGCCTTGCACCGACAGCGTGAAGGCGAGCGCGTCGGCATGACCGTGGGCGGCGATCGACGTGTAGCCGAGCGCTCCGGCGTCGACCACGGCGCGAATCTCGCGCGGCGTATCGAAATTGCAGCCCAGGACGTAATACCCGCCGTCGGCGAACGCCTGGCGCAGCGGCAGCCGGTTCGCTTCCGGGGCCAGCGCGCCGAAGGCCTTGTCCGCGTCCTCGCCGAACAGCCAGCGCGCCTTGTCGCCGAGCGCGCCCGCCTTGGTCTTGAAGTCGCCGCGCCCGAAAAGCAACGCGGCGACGCCGAGCGTACAGCGAAACGGCGAGGCCGCATGCGGGGCAAGGCGCACCAGCGCGCCGTCGTCGCCGTCGCCGATCATCGGCACGTTGCCCGAAGCGTCCATGATGGAGGCGATGAAATCGCTCATCGCCTCGATTCGCGACTCGTATTCCGCGGAGAACGGCTTGCCGTTGGCGCGTCCGGCCAGCAGGGCGAGCACCAGCATGTCGAGCACGAACTGCTGGTAGCACACCGCCTGCTCGCGGTTCACGCCGTCGAGCGCCACCTGGCGCAGCGCCTCGCGTTCGAGGATTTTCTGGCTGGTGCCGGCCCAATCGCCACACTCCGGCCAGTGCGGCCAGGTGAGCGCGGCTACGAACAGCCCGCTCGCCTCGCCGATCAGGTGGTTGTTGGCCGACGAATGGGCGGAGAACCAGTGACGCACGAAGTGCGCATGCCGGTAGACGGACTCCAGCCAGCGCGCGCAAAAGTCTGCCTCGAGCGCCGCGTGACCGCCGATGAGCTGCCAGGCGATCGACCAGTTGACCAGCCGGATGCCCGCTTCCAGGGCGCTCGACCAGTTCGGCCCGAGGGCGTAGGGACAGGCGAGGAACCAGCTCTCGAGCTGCTCGACGAGCGCGTCGAGGTGCTTGCGCTCGCGCGTGAGGGCGTAGGCCTGCGCCAGCGTCACGAGGTGCAGGTGGCGGTTCGGCTCCCACAGGTACTTGATGTCGCCGACCAGGTCCGGGTCGCGATAGTCGAGCATCTTGCCGAAGCCAAGTGGCGCTTCGATGCCGGTCTTCGGGTCGCGGTTCCAGCGCGGCGGCAGGCCGAGGTCTGCGTCGGCGAGAGCGAACACGTCGAGCCGGCCGAGCGCGAGGCGCTCTGCCGCGGCGATGTACGGCGCCGCGGCAATGCGCGTTCCGGCGTGGACCCAACGCGCGCCGTGGCGCGACAGATCGGGCTGCGGGACGCCGCGGGCGCCGAGCCAGCCGAGCCGCTCCGCGCGCGCCTGGGCGAAGCGCAGCGCGCGATGCGCAATTTCCAGCGGCGTCATGCAGCGCAGGCGGTTAAGCCGCCAGCGCAGCTTGCGGCCTACGCCGGCGAAGGCGCGCGGGCGGCGCTTGCGTAGGTGCGGTGCCAGATTTCGAGGTTCAGTAGCGTCCACAGGATCTCTTCATGGTTGCGGCGCACGGCGAGGTGCTCGTCGAGCAGGCGGTCGAGCACCGCTTCGTTGCAATAGGCGCGTGTCAGGCAGCCCGGCCCGCGCAGGTAATCGGTGAGCAGCTCGCGCGTCTCGCCGCGCAGCAGGCCCGCAAGAGCGATGCGGAAACCGCCTTTGCGCGGCCTGGCCGGCGCATGCTGGAGCAACCGCTCGTCAGCCTTGCGCAGGATCCACTTCGTCGACAGCCCGCGCACGCGCTGCGCGTCGGGCAGGCGCGAGACGTGCTCCACCAGGCGATGGTCGAGGAACGGCGCGCGCAGCTCGAGCGAAGCGCTCATCGTCATGCGGTCGGCGCGCTCGAGCACGTTGTCGGCGAGCCAGTGCCGCTGCTCGTAATACAGGATGCGCCGCAGCGGCGTCGATTTCGGCTGCTGCTCGGGGCGCTCGTCGCCCTGGGTCGCCGCCGCCGGAATCACGAACAGGCCGCCCGGCGGCTGCGGCCGCGGCGCGAAGCCGCGCAGGAAGGTGTGGCGGCGATAGCCGCCGAGGACCTCGTCGCCGCCGTCGCCCGAGAGCGCCACCTTGACGTGGCGCGCCGCCTGGCGGGCGATGAGGTGCAGCGCCACGTCGGCCGGCCGGCAGAACGGCGCGTCGCGGCACGCCACGAGCTGCGGCAGGCCGGCGAGGAGCTCGCGCGGCTGCAGCACCAGCTCGTGATGGCGCGTGCCGAAGTGCCCGGCCAGCGCGCCGGCCGCGGCGAGCTCGCTTTTCCGGTCCTCGGCGAACCCCGCGGAAAAGGTCTCGATCGCGTCGCTGTGGCGCTTCATCAGCGCCACGATCGCCGCCGAATCATAGCCGGCGGAGAGCAGCATCCCAACCGGACGCGCCGCGTTCA
Organism: Burkholderiales bacterium; assembly: GCA_035577785.1. Classification (GTDB taxonomy): domain Bacteria; phylum Pseudomonadota; class Gammaproteobacteria; order Burkholderiales; family SG8-39; genus SCGC-AG-212-J23. The sequence goes on from DATLUZ010000123.1 coordinate 19,559, forward strand.
TGTGCACGCGCACCGCCTCGTCGAGGCGGTCGATGAATGCCGCCACGGCGTCGCCGCCGCTCGCGCGCACCGGCGCCGCCGCTTCGCCGTCGGGCGGCGTCCAGTAGCGCGACTCGCGCAGCGCGCCGAGCTGCCAGGTCGCGTAGCTGCCGGGCGCGAGCTTGCGCACGCCGGCGATCAGCGTGCGCGGTCCGCGCACGTAGCGCAGCGCGAGATAGTCCGCGACCGCGTCGAGGTCGACCTGGTCGAGGACACCCGGCACGCGGGCGAGGCCTTTCATCTCTGAGGCGAAATAGACCGTGCCGGCGCGCTCGGCGATGTACAGCGGCTTCTGGCCGAAGCGGTCGCGCGCGAGCAGCAGCCGGTCCTTGCGCAAGTCCCACAGCGCGAACGCGAAGGCGCCGCGCAGGTGCTTGACGACCTCCTTGTCCCAGTACTGGTAGGCGTGCAGCAGCACCTCGGCATCGCTCTCGCCGGCGAAGCTGTAGCCGCGGCTGACGAGCTCGCCGCGGAGCTCGGCGCCGTTCAGGAGCTCGCCGTCGAGCGCCAGGGCGACGCCGCTGGCCAGCTCGACGAGCGAAGCGCCGAGCACGATGTTGCGCCGCGGATGCCGGTCGACGAGCGCCGAGAGTGCTTCGCCCGGCCGGGTGCGATGCGCCAGGGCGTCGAGCATCCCGGCGAGCACCTCCGCGTCGGCGCCGCCGCGGCGCGCTGCCCATCCGGCGATCGCGCTCATGCCGCGCCGCCTATGGAACGGTCTTCGGCACTCTGACCTCGGCGAGCGCCCCGTAGAGCGCCGAGAAATCCTCGCCGAGGCGCTGCAGCGAATAAGCTTCGGCGGCGCGCTTGCGGCAGGCGGCGCTCATCCGCGCAAGGCTCGCCCGGTCGCGCGCCAGCTCGGCGATCGCCCCGGCGATGGCATCGGCGTCGCGCGGTTCGACGAAAAGGCCTTGCTCGCCTGCGGCGACAACCTCGGGCACCGCGCCGACCGGCGTGACCACCGGCACCACTGCGCTCGCCATGGCTTCGAGAAGCGCGTACGGCAATCCTTCGCTGTAGCTCGGCAGGAGCAGCACGTCGGCCTGCGCGAGCAGGCGCGCCTTGTGCTCGCCATACGCCGGGCCGACGAAGGTGACATCGCGCGTAAGCGCGCTGTCGCGCACGCGCTGGCGAAGCCGCGGCTCTTCGGGCCCGCCGCCGGCAATCACCAGGTGCGCCGCGATGCCACGCTCGCGCACGAGGCGCACGGCCTCGATGGATTCCAGCAGGCCCTTGCGCGGCGCGAGGCGGCCGATGCAGATGAGCCGCAGCGGCGCCGCCGGATCGGGCGCGGCCCGGTTGTGCCGGAGATAGGGTGCGCAGTCGATGCCGTTCGGCACCACGTGTAATGCCGGCGCACCGCCGCGGGCGCGCCAGGCCTCGGCTTCCCGCTCCGAGAGCAGGACCACCGCGTCGGGCCAGCGCGCGACGAGATCGAGCGCCGGCGCAAATGCCAGGCGCGGCTTGCCGAGGACCCGGAACAGGTTGTCGTGCAGCTGGTAGACGACGCGCGCGCCGAGGAGCTTGGCCACGGCCAGGTACACCAGGTCGCGCAGGTAGCCGCGTGCGTCGAGCGAGGTGTTGACATGCACGAGCGCCGCGTTCGAGCGCACGATCGCCGCGGCGAGCTGGAACGGGCTCGCGAAGAGGCGCCACAGCTTGGCCACCGCGCCCTCCTCCCGTCCTTCGCTGCCGACCTGGAAGTGGACCAGGCGGAACTCGCGTGCCAGCGCCGAACCCAAAAGCAGGCCGACATGCGTGCTCACGCCGCTGATCGCCTCGCGGCTCGGGCCGAGCACCAGGACGACCGGTCGCTTCATGCCGCCCCGTCGAGATCCGCCGGCGCAAGCGGCGCTCGCGCACCGCCGAAGGCCTGCAACCCCAGCGCGCCGTAGAGCGCCTCGAGGCTGGCCAGCGCGCGCTCCGGCGCGCAGCGAAGCCGGACCGATTGGCGCGCAGCCGCTCCGATGCGCGTGCCGAGCGCCGGGTCGAGCAGGAGCTTGCGCAGCAGCCGCTGGAGCGTCGCGACGTCGCCGGGGAGCACGAGAAAGCCGGTTACACCCTCCGCGACCATCTCCGGGACGCCGCCGACCGACGAGGCCACCACCGGAAGACCCGCGGCCATCGCTTCGAGCAGGCTTGCGGGAAGCGTTTCGCTGTACGACGGAAGGGCGAACACCGCTGCGTTCTCGAGCAGCGCGCGCTTGCCCGAGGGGCCGACCCAACCGGTGAAAGTGACGGCGTCGCGGATGCCGAGCTTCTCGGCGTGCCGCTCGAAAGCGGCGTGGTCGCCCTCGCCCGCGCACACGAGCCGCACGTCGGGCACCGCGGCACGCACGCCGGCCACGGCCGCGAGCAGGTCGAGCAAACCGTTCGCCGCATCGAGCCTCGACAGGAACAGCACCAGGTTCGGACGACGGGCTTCCGGCGCCACCTCGGCCGGCGTGACCGGGTTCGGAAGACAGATGACTTGCGCCCTGCGCGTGACGCTGTCGACCCAGGCGCGCAGCGACTCGCAAGGCACGACTACGCAGGCGGCACGCTCGAGCAGATAGCCGATCAGGCGCTGCCCGAGCGGCCCGGCGTCGTCGCGAAGCTGCTCGTATCCCGCGCCGTGCAGATGCAGGATCAGAGGGTAGCGCGCCGCCAGCGCCAACGCCATGAACAGCGCGTCGCGCCAAAAGCCGCGCCCGGCCGCCGTGTGCAGGTGGACCGCCACGCGGCGGCTGCGCGTCAGCAGGCCCGCGAGCTCGCGCAGCGCGCTCAGGGCACGCCCGGCATTGCGCCACACGCCGTCATCGCCGTGCGTGGCCACGTAATCGATCGACCAGCGTCTGAACAGGCCCTGCGCCCTGTAGCACTCGAGCACGGCAGCGATGTCGCCGCGGGTCCCGGCGGCGGGTCCGAGCATCACCAGATGGGGAGTGGTGGCCATGCGCTATCTCCTTAGAGTCGCCATACGCGCAACCCCTCGCGGCGAAACGCGGCGGCGTCGCACACCGATTTCACGTCGATGAGGCAGCCCTGGCGCACGATTTTCTGCATGCAGGCGGCCGCGGACAGCTCGACGAACGGCCGATGGGCGACGGCGAGCACCAGCGCGTCGGCGACCGGGAGCGACTCCCAGCTGCATAGCCGCACGCCGTACTCCATCAGCGCGTCCTGCGCGCTTGCGAGCGGGTCGTGCACGAAGGTCTGGACCCCGAACTCGTGCAGCTCGCGGATGATGTCGATCACCTTCGAGTTGCGGATGTCGGGGACGTTTTCCTTGAACGTCAGGCCGAGGATGTTGACCCGCGCGCCCTTGATGCTGCGCCCGGCGTGAATCATCTCCTGCACGGTTTTGCGCGCGATGTGGCTGCCCATCGCATCGTTGATGCGCCTGCCGGCGAGGATCACCTCCGGGTGGTAGCCGAGGAGCTCGGCCTTGTAGGTGAGGTAGTACGGGTCGACGCCGATGCAGTGCCCGCCGACCAGTCCGGGCCGGAACGCCAGGAAGTTCCACTTGGTCTGGGCCGCCTGCAGCACTTCGGCGGTATCCATGCCGAGCTTCTCGAAGATGATCGCGAGCTCGTTGACGAACGCGATGTTGAGGTCGCGCTGCGTGTTCTCGATCACCTTCGCCGCCTCGGCCACCTTGATCGATGAAGCCCGGAAGAGGCCCGCCTTCACCACCGAGCCGTAGAGCTGGGCGACCTTGTCCAGCGTGTCGGCGTCGTCTCCGGAAACCACCTTCAGGATGCGGCTGAAGGTGTGCTCGCGGTCGCCCGGATTGATGCGCTCGGGCGAATAGCCGACGTGGAAGTCCTGGCGCCAGCGCATTCCGGAGTGCTTCTCCAGGATCGGCACGCAGACTTCCTCGGTGCAGCCGGGATAGACCGTGGACTCGTAGATCACGGTCGCGCCCTGCTTCATGTGGCGGCCGACCGTCTCGCTCGCCGCCTCGAGCGGCGTCAGGTCGGGCTGGCGCGCCGCGTTGATCGGCGTGGGCACCGCGACGATGATGAATTCGGCCTGGGCGAGCTCGGCGGGGTCGGCGGTGGCGTGCAGCAGATTCGACGCCAGGAGCTCCGTGGTCGACACCTCGCCGGTGGCGTCCACGTGATGCCTCAGGCTCTCGATGCGCTTGCGCGACAGGTCGAAGCCGATGGTGCGCCGCTCCTTGCCGAACGCGGTGGCGACCGGCAGGCCAACGTAGCCCAGGCCCACAACCGCGACCGTGGGCAGGGCCGCATTGGCCGCCTGCCGCTGGCCCGGCACGGGCGTCGACTGGGGGGGGAATTCCAGGATGTCAGACATGGGCGAGGCTCGCCTGCCGTGCGGGCGCGAGATCCTTGATGTACCAGTCGATCGTCTGGGCGAGGCCCGAGCGCAGGTCGAAGGTCGGCCGATAGCCGAGCAGCCGCGCCGCCTTGCCAATGTCGGCGCGCGACAGAAGCATGTCGCCGCGCCGCGCCGCGCGGTGAACCGCGCGCACGTCGCGCAGGTGCGGCAGCCGCTCGGCGAGCTGGTCACGCATGATCTCGAACAGCTGGTTCAGCGTGGTCTGCTCGCCCACCGCGACGTTGTAGGCCTGGCCGAGAGCCTGCGGATCCTCGACCGTGGCGGCGAGCAGGTTCGCCTGCACCACGTTGTCGACGTGGCAGTAGTCGCGCGCCGCGGAGCCGTCGCCGTTCACGTAGGCGGTCTCGCCGCGCAGCAGCGCACCGAGCCAGGCCGGAATCACCGAGGCGTACGGACCGTCGGGATCCTGCCGCGGCCCGAAGACGTTGAAGTAGCGCAGGCCCACGCTCTTGAAGCCGTAGCAGGCCGCGAACACGTCGGCGTAGAGCTCGTTCATCACCTTGGAGAGGCCGTAGGGCGACATCGCGCGCCCGATCTGCGATTCGACCTTCGGCAGCGCCGGATGGTCGCCGTAGACGGCGCTCGAGCTGGCGTAGACCATGCGCTGGACGCCGGCGTCGCGCGCGGCGATCAGCACGTTGAGGAAGCCGTTGACGTTGCTGTCGTGCGTGCGCAGCGGCTTGTCGATCGAGCGCGGCACGCTGCCGAGGCCCGCCTGGTGCAGCACCACATCGACCGAGGCGCAGGCGGCGTTGCAGGTATCGACGGCGCGGATGTCGCCCTCGACGAAGCTGAAGCTCGCCCAGCGCGCTTCGCCGACGCAGCGGCGCACGTGCTCGAGGTTCTCCCGCTTTCCGGTAGAGAAATTGTCCAGGCCGACCACCTTCTGGTCGAGCGCGAGCAGGTGCTCGACCAGGTGCGAGCCGATGAAGCCGGCCGCCCCGGTGACCAGCCAGCGGCGCCGGCCGGCGCTAATTCGCGCCGCGAAGTCTTGGTGAAGTCTCACGGATGCTCCTTGTGGTTTCGAGTTCGAGGAATAGCTGCTCGTAGCGCTCCACCATCGCCTGCTCGGCGAAGCGCGACGCGACGCTGGCGCGCGCGGCTGCGCCCATGCGCTTGCGCGCCGCAGGCAGCGCGAGCTCCGCCAGGCGCGCGACCAGGGCCGGGGTGTCGCCGACGGGGAAGAGGTAGCCGTCGGCGCCGTGCGTGATCATCTCGGCCGCGCCGCCGAGGTCGGCGTGCACCACCGGACGCGCCATGGCCATGGCCTCGAGCGCGGCCATCGAGAAGGTCTCCACGCGCGTGCTGCACAGCGCGACGGCGTCGCAGGCGGCGAGGAGCGGCCGCACCTCTTCCTGCATGCCGGTGATCAGCACGTGGCGCGCGACGCCACGCTGCGCCGCGCGCGCCTCGATCGCCGCCCGGGTGGGACCCTCGCCGATCAGCAGGGCGCGCGCCGGCACGCCGCGCGCGCGCAGCGCCGCGATGGCGTCGACCATCTGCACGTGGTTCTTTTCCGGCCGCAACAGGGCGCACATGCCGACGACGAAGTCTTCATCGGCCAGGCCAAGCCGCCGGCGAGCCGCCGCGGCTTCGTCGTCGGCGCGCGGCCGCCACGCGGCGGGGTCGATGCCGTTGTAGATCACCTCGTTGCGCCGCCCTCGCAGCCTGCGTTCGAGCCAATAGCGTCGCTGGGCCTCGCAGACGAACACCACGCAGTCCGCGCTCCAGAAGAGCGGCCGGTAGTAGAGCATCTGGAGCCGCTCCTTGAGGTCTGCGAGGACCGTGGTGTGATAGGTGATGGCCAGCGCCGCGCGCACCCTGGAAAGCCGCAAGGCGAGCCGCGCATACATTGCGGCATAGGCATTCGCGGCCACCACCACCCCCGGGCTGCACTTCGACAGCAGCTCCGCCAGGGCGCGCACCGATCGGCCGTCGAGGTAGCGCGCCGCGCGCAGGCAGGTCGTGCTCGCCGCGCCGCGCAGCCGGGAGAGCTGCGCGGCGCCGTCCTTGACGTAGACGGCGTGACATTCGTGTCCGCGTTCGCCCAGCCGGTTGACGAGCGCGATCGAATGGCGCTCGGCGCCGCCGTGGTTCAGCGCACCGGTGACGAAAACGAGCCTCACGTTGCGTTCCTCTTGGTTGCGAATTGCAGAAGTCCGGGCAAATGCGCCGGCGCATGTACCAGCGCAATGACCGCGGCGCCCACGGCGACGCGCATCAGAGGGCCCTGCGCGGCCAACAGCCATTCGGCGATCGACCAGGCGGCGGCGCCGGACAAGGCGGCGACGGCGAGCCGCCAGGCGAGCGTGCGCCAGTCCTGCACGTGGCGCAGCGCGATGCCGGTCAGCCGCGCCAGCCGGCGCAGGATCAGCAGGCGATCGAGGTAGATCCCGAGCACGCTGCCGGCGGCGGCGCCGGGCAGGCCGAAGACGTGCGCCGCGGCCCAGCTCACGGCGATCGAGACCGCGAGAGTGAACCCGGTCACGCCCAGCGCGTAGGTCCCCTGCCGCAGCAGCATGACCAGGCTTCCCATCTCGACCACGCTCGCCGCCATGCCAAGGATGTAGACCCGCATGACCGGCGCGGCCTCCAAATACGAGGCCGTGTAGACCATCGTCACCAGCTCCGGCGCGAACACGAACACGAAGGCGAGCCCCGGATACAGGAGCTTCGCGACCATCACGTTGCCCCGGCTGTTCATCTCCAGCATGCCGCGCACGTTTCCGGCGGCCTGCAGGCGGCTCATGCTCGGCAGGAAGGACTCCATCACCGACTGGCGCAGGATGTGCACGAGCTGCCCCACCACCGCGGCGATGGAGAAGGCGGCGAAGCTCGCGAGCGAGAACAGGATCGCCGCGACCCACTGGTCGGCTTTGCCGCGCAAGCCGTAGAACGCGGCGTTCAGGCCGAGCGGGGCCGAGTGGCGGAACTGCTCGGAGAATGTCGCCCACTCGAACCAGGGCCGGCCCAGGCCGTGCCGGCGCCAGACATAGTAGGCGAGGAGGCCCGTCTTGGTGAGCGCCACCGCCAGCAGGAGCCACAGCATGATGTGGAAGTCGCCGGTAAACCACGCGCCTGCGGCCATCAGCGCCACGCGCAGCGCCGACACGCCCACCGTGGCATACGCCTGCCAGGCGATGCGCTCGTCCACGGTCGGCAGCCGGTCGAGCAGGTCAGTGACCACCCACAGGGTCACGAACGCCGGCACCAGCAGCCCATGCGCGCCGAGCGGCCGGATCGGCGCCGGCAGCAGCGGGTTCGCCGGGCTCACGAAGAAGCCGCACGCCAGCCCCGAGAGCGCCAGGAAGATCAGCGTCTGGTGCACGTACAGGCGCTTGCGCTGCGGCTCGGAGCGCGGCACGAAGTAATACAGCGTGCCGCACATGTTGAGCGTGGCGAAGCTCATGATCGTGCCGAGCGCCAGCCACAGCAGCCGGTATTCGCCGAAGGTCGCGGTGTCGAGGCAGCGCACCAGCACGAGCGGCAGCAGGAACTGCATCGCGTGGTCGAACGCCTTCACCGCGCCGATCGAGAGCGCGCGGCGCTTGAGGCGCGTGAACGAGACGCCGCCCGGGGCGAGGCTCATGCGGCGAGCCCTCCTAGGAGGCGGCCGTAGCGCGCGAGCGTCTCGCCTCCGGAGTGGTTGCGCTCGAAGTGCTCGCGGCAGCGCCCGGAGGCGTCCGCCCAGCGTTGCGGATCGCCGAGCAGGGCTTCGATTTCGCGCGCGCCAGCCTCGACGTCGCCGAAGCGGCGATGCGCGCTCGTGCCCGCGTCCACGGTGCCGAGCGTCGGTACGCCGCGCGCCCAGGCCTGGAGGAACGTGTTCGGCAGCCCTTCGTAGTCCGAGGTGTTGACGAATAGGCGCGCCGCGTCGAAGCGCGGCTCCACCTCGGGCAGCGGAAGGAAACCGGTGAACTCGACGTTGGGCAGCGTCGCGGCCTCGGCGCGGGTGCGCTCGAACAGCGCCGCATCGCCGCCCCGGGGTCCGCCCACCATGACGAAGCGCCGCTGCGGCAGGCGCCGCGCGAGCTCGAGCAGAAGCTCAGGCCGCTTGCCGGCGCGGATCACGCCGACCCAGAGCACGCTGTCCTTGGGCGGCGGGTTGCCGTCGCGCCGCTTGGGGAGCTGGTAGCAGCTCGGAATCACCACCGCGTCGCGCCCGTAGGTCGCGCGGCAGCTCGAGCGCTGCACCTCGTTCTGCGCCACGATGCGGTCGACGAGGGCGAGGCCGCGGCGGTAAAGCCAGCGGTCGCGTGCGTAGCGGATCTGGCCCCCCGCCCCGGGGACGAAGTCCTTGTCCGAGGCGCCCGCGTAGATCGAGCGCCGGCCGTGCCGGCGGCAGAACTCCGCGACCACGCCGGCGAGCATGCCGGCCGTGCGCGTGTAATAGACGTCGGCGTCGGCCTCGCGCAGCGCGCGCCACATCGCGGTCAGGCGCGGATGCACGAAGCGCAACAGCGGCACGCCCTCGTCCGGGCGGTAGGCCTTGTGCACCGTGATGCCGTCGATGAGCGCGCGCTCGGGCTGGCCGTAATCGAGGCAGATCATCGATACGCGGTAGCCGTGCGCGGCGAGCAGGCGGGCGAGGATGCTCTGCTGCACCTCGGCGCCGCCCACCTCGCCGATCTTGGAGTCGGCCGCAAGAACGGGCCAGGCCTGCGGCGCGACGAAGCAGACGTGCATCTACTTCGCCGGCCTCCGCGCGAGCATGCCGTACATGAGGCCGATCGCGATCCAAAGATAGGCCGAGTCGGCCTCGGGCCTGAAGCTGCTGCCTACGATGCAAGTCAAGAAGAACGCCAAGAGGCAGGCGCTCGCGCCCTGGAAGAGCGCCCGCATCTCGGGGCTGAGCGCGGCGTCCTTGCTCAGCGCGCGGAAGCCCTTCCAGACGTGAGCGAAATACGCGAGCAGCAGAGCCGTGCCCAGGAATCCCATGTCGAGCAGGGACTCGAGGTACGCGCTGTGGGGGTGGCCGACCGCCACAATGGCGCCGGTCTGCATGGGAAACGACCACAGGATCGATTGCAATCCGTTGCCCCACAGCGGACTCTTCCACAGCTCCGGCAGGAGCGGCAGCCAGATGCCGTCGATACGGCCCGCGCTCACTGCGTTGGCACCTTCGCCGAAGCCGTACGTCAGGCGCATCCAGATGGCCGCCCCGCCCAGGAGCGCGACGAACGCCCCCCCGAGGATCACGAGCGTGAGGCTCCTGACGTTGAATTTCCACACCAGGAACAGCACTCCGACCAGCAAGGCGCCGGCCATGGCAGCGCGAGAGAACGTGAGCACCAGCGCCAGCGCCACCGCGCCCATGGTAACCATCAGAAACAGCCTGAGCCGCGGCTGCCGGCAATCGACCCATACGAAAAGCAGCAGCGCGAGGACGAACATGTGCATCCGCCCCAGCGTGTTGGCGTGCATGCCGATCGGCGTGTAGAAGGAGCGCTCCTCGGGCGCGGCCATGTCGGCGAGCGGCACGCCCTGAAGCACGATAAAGGCGAGCTGGACCAGGACGGTGATCCATGCCGACGCTGCGATCGCGAGGATGAAGCGCTCGGGCTTCTGCGCGCGCGCCGCGGCGGCGCCGATCATGAGCGCGATGACCGGGATCACCACCGCCTTCGTCAGCGAGAGGACGAGATATCCCCGTTCGTTGGTGAACGGCGTAATGTAGCTACCGGTGTCGGTGACCATGGCCGGAACCTCGTGCACGTGCGGCAGGCCGATGAAGGCGGCCACGCAGATCGGCACGATCAAGAGCCACAGCACGGGCTGGCGCAGGGCGGGTCCGGCCGTGCGCGCCCGGCCCGAGATCACGTACGATGCCACGGTCGCCGCCAGCAGCAGGTTGAGCGGGTTGAGGCCGTTGATCTGCATCAAGCTGCGCGGGAAGAGGCTGCTCTGCGACATCGGCAGCATCAGCAGGAGGAGCACCGCGCCCACGCGGAAGTCGAGCAGCACCGCGACGCTGCCGAGTAGCGCAAGCGCGATGTACAGCCCGGCGAGCTCGCCCACGGCGAGCGCGTAGCCCGAGCCGACGGCGAGCGCCACCATGGCGAGCGCCGCCGGCACCCAGCCGCTGTTCGCGTACTCGTGACGCAGGGTCGTCGCGGCCATTCGCAGGCTCAGTAGGCGTTCATCAGGGTGCCGACCACGCGCGCGCTCGCGTCGGTCAGATCACGCACCGCGCGCTCGGTATCGGCGAGGCGCGTCTGGTGCTGGCGGGTGACGAGCAGCACATCGGCGGCGCGGAACGCCACGCATTGCGCATCGGCGTACAGCCCGAGCGGCGGCGTGTCGATGATGATGACGTCGTACTCGCACTGCGCCTTCGCGAGCAGCGCGGCGAAGCTCGCGCGCGACAGGAGCTCGAGCGGATTGGGCGGCACCGGCCCCGCCGGCAGCACCGACAGGCCCGTGAGCCCGCTCACCGGCAGCGCGGTCGAGAGCTCGGCGCGCCCCGACAGCGCCGAGGACAGCCCGAAGCGGTCGGGGACGTTGAAGATGCTCTGCTGGCGCGGGGCGCGGAAGTCCGCGTCGATGAGCAGCGTCCTCTGCCCGAGCTGCGAGTACACCACCGCGAGGTTGGCCGCGATGAAGCTCCTGCCCTCGCGCGAGCCGGCGCTCGCGATGGCGAGCGTGCGCCGCCCGGCCTCGGGGTTGAACCAGCGCATCAGGAGCTGGGTGCGGATGACGCGCAGCTCCTCGACCGTCGGGTGGAAGGGATCCCAGGCGGCGATCAGCTCCTTGCTCACGCCGTCGGGGCCGCTCACGAGATACGGAAACTCGTACTGCTTGGCGAGCGCCTCGCGCAGCTCCGCGTCGGTGATCAGGTTCAGCTCGATCGCGGCCTCGCCGAAGCGCCAGCCGAGCTCGCGCTGGCGCACGAGCACCTGCTCGGCGTCCGAGGCGGTGAGCTTGCCCTCGTCCATCAGGATGGCGCCGATCTGGCGCCCGGTGGCCGCGGGACTGCGTGCGCCGTCCAGCGGAACTACGTTCTCATTCGATTTCAGTAGCATGGTCGGGCCTCAGAAGGGATGGGGAAGGGCGCGGGCTGCGGGGCGCGGCGCCGCGAGCAGCCGGCCGCCGGTCGGCTGCCACTTGGAGAGGCGGCCGAGCGAGGGCACCGCCAGGCGCGCCTCCAGGTCGCCGCGCGAACGCACCCGCCGGTCGAGGGTTTCGAGCAGGTACACCATGCCGGTGGCGATGAGCAGGCCGAGCACCACCGAGAGCGCCGCGACCAGCGGGATCTTGGGCTGCGCCGGCAGCGCCGGCTCGATCGCCGGCGTGAGCAGCTGCACATCGCCCTGCCTGGCGCGGCTCTCGAGCTGCGTGCTCATGGCGCGGGTGAGCACCGTGTCGTAGTTGCGCTGCGCGTTCTCGACTTCGCGCGTCATCGAGGCGAGCTGGACGCGCACGTCCTTCGCCTGCATGATGCGCGCCTGCTGCGCGTCGACCGCAGTCTTGATTTCCTGCTCGCGCTTCTGCGCCCCGTCCATGGCGTTGCGCAGCGTCGCCACGACCTTCTTCATCTCGCTCGCAAGCTTCTCGCGCAGCGCCTTCACGTCGGCTGAATACTTCATGTAGACGGGATGGTTCGCCCCGAGGTCGGTGCTCGCGGTCTGGAGCAGGCTCTCGGCGCGAGCGAGGTCGAGCTTGACCGCGGCGACCGCGGGGCTCGCCATCACGTCGGCCATGGCGTCGGGGCTGCCGCCGCTCGCCAGGAGCTCGGAAGCCTGCTTGTACTTCGACTCCGCGTCGTAGAACGCGGCGCGCGCGGCGAGCATCTGGGTGTTGAGCTCGGTGAGCCGCGCGGTCTCGATATCGAGGTGCTCGTCGGCGACCAGGATGCCCTTCTGCTTCTGGAAGGCGGTGAGCTTGTTTTCCGCCTGCGTCACCTGGTTGCGCATCCCCCCCAGCTGCTCCTCGAACCACTTCGAGGCCTCGCGCACCGGCTGGTTGCGCAGCTCGAGCACCACGTCGAGGTAAGCCTTGGCGAAGCCGTTGGCGATCTGCGCCGCGGCCTTAGGCGACTTGGTCGAATACTCGATCGTGATCAGGTTGCTCGCGGTGTTGGTCACCTTGAGCTTGGTCAGCAGGAGCTCGCCGATCCAGACGTCGATCGCGCCGACGCCGCCGGTGTCGTCCTGCCACATCTCGCGCAGCTCCGCGTTCTCGACGAGGTTCAGGTCGCGCGCCACCTGCGTGGCGACGCGGCCGCTCTGGATAAGCTCGATCTGCGTCGCGACATAAGCCGCGCGCGTGGCGAGCGACACCCCGCCGTGCGCCGGGGCGATGGTCTGCTCGTCGCGCGAGTCGACGATCAGGGTCGCCTGGCCGACGTACTTTTTCGGCATGATGAGCGCGACGGCGAGCGCGGCGACGATGGTCGCGACGAGCGCCAGCATGAACGCCTTGCGGCGCGCGCGAAGGGCAAGCAGGAATTGGTTGAGGTCCATATCGTTCTCCCTAGAAGAGGGCTTCTCTCACGTAGATGACGTCGTCGGCGCGGACCGCCTCCTGCAGCCCGACATCGGTTTCGACCCACTTGCCGTCGGCCGTGGTGCGGCGCAGCTTGAGCCTGCGGTCGCTGCCGCGCGGGGTCATGCCGCCGCCCGCGGCGATCGCCTGCATGACGCTCATGTTGGGCTCGACCTTGTACGCGCCGGCGCGGGTGACCTCGCCGTAGATGTAGAACATCGGCGCGCGGTCGACGTACACGGTCTCGCCGCCCTTCAGCATGTAGCCCTTGCCGATGAGCGGGACCTTCTGCTCGCTACCGTCGCGCGTCACCAGGATCGTCTCGGAGCCGGTCGGCAGGATGCCGCCGGCGGCCGCGATCACGTCGGCGAGCTGCGAGCTGGTCTCGTCCAGCGGGTAGCGTCCCGGCTTCGCGACCATGCCGAGCACCGACACCTGGCGGCTCCTCACGGTGGTGAGCGCGACGTTCACCTGCGGGTTGTTCAGGTACTGGCCGCGCTTCAACGCGTCGGCGATCTGCACGGCCGCCGCGTTGGTGGTGAGGCCCGCGACCTTGATGCTGCCGACGAGCGGCATCAGGATCGTGCCCTTCTCGTCGACGCGGGTATCCAGGGTAAGGTCGGGCTGCTGGAACACGGTCACCTTCACCGCGTCGCCCACGCCCAGCTTCTCGACCGGCTGCGCGGCCTTCTCGGCCGGCACGGCCTTCTCGGCCTGCTGCGGCACGAGCTTCGCGGCCTGCTGCGGCGGGGCCTTGTCGCCCTGCTTCGCGCCCGTCGTGCTGCAGCCCGCAAGTACCCACAACAGCATCAGTCCCAACAGAACAGATCTCATATCGCCTCGCTCGGGTTTCGTCTCTCGGTCACCGCTTGATGTCTCCTACGTACTCGATGCGCGCGCCGTCGCGCAGCCGGCGCACTTCGGCTGCGGCAAGCTCCATGCGCTTGCGCGCCGCCAGGAACTGATCGATGAGGGGCGCCGCCTGCTGCTCGGAGAGCGGCGCCTCCTGCGCCTGAAGGAGCTGCACCACCGAGACGCCCGGCGGCGCGGCGAACACCGCGATGTCGCCTACCTTCATGCGCGAGAGCTCGGGCAGCTGCGACAGCGGCACCTGCTCGGCCGGCTGGGTCAGGTTGGCGCCGGTGAAGCGCGCGCCGCGCGCCTCCAGCCAGGCCGCGACCGCGTCGAGGTCGGCGGCGTGCGCCGCTTCGGCGCGCAGCACGTCGACCAGCTCCGCGGGCGCCGACACCGCGAGCTCGCGCAGCCGGTAGATGCGCCGCTCGGCGAAGAGCGCCGGGTTCTCGGCATAGAAGGCGCGCACCTCTTCAGGCGTGCTGCGCGGCACCGCCGCCGCGGCGCGGTCGAGGTAGGCCTGCGCCAGGAGGTGCCTGCGCGCCTGGTCGATGCTCTGGGCCACCTGGGGATCGCGGTCGAGCCCGGCGGCGAGCGCCTTCTGCACCAGCAGCTCGCGGTCGATGATCTTTTCGAGCGCCTGGGTGGTCGCGTCGCGCGCCGAGATCTCGACGCCGTTCACCCTGGCGACCACGACCTGGGTGCCCGGCTTGAAAGCCGAGGCGCGCTCGCAGCCGGACAGGGCCGCGAGCAGGGCGAGGGCCGCGAGCTGGCAGGCTCGGCGCATCAGAACGCGTACCCCAGCCTGCGGCGCGCCACCCACACCGCCGCCGCCAGGCCGGCGAGGAGCAGCATCCAGAGCCGGGGCTCGCGCGCCTCGGCGACCGCGAACTGGGGGGTCGGCGGGGTCGACGCGGCGACGCGGACGGTGCTCTCCGCCGCGCTCGCCGGCGCGAGGCCCGCAGCCCCGGGCCCGGCGAGCGCCAGGCGATAGACGTCGACGAACGAATACTGCGAGGGGTTGGCGGCCACGGCGCGCCCGAGCGCGCCCTGGAAGCTGTCCTGCCCGCCGGCGCCGAACGCCGCGGAAATCAGGAACAGCCCGACGATGAGCTTCGCGAGTCTCATGGGAAAGCGGTGGATCATGCTAAGAGCAGGCTGTTACGGCACGGAGCCGTCCGGGCAGACGCGCCATCCGCCGTACGGACTACCAAAAAAAACGGGGCCGAAGCCCCGTCGGCCGCGCCCGTCGGCGGCTCACGGATTGAGGATGCGCAGCTCGAGCGCCTTGCCGATCGCCTGGGTGCGGTTCACGACGTTCAGCTTGCGCAGGATCTTCTGCACGTGGTTCTTCACCGTGAGCGGGCTGATCTTGAGGATGGCGCCGATCTCGAAGTTGCTCTTCCCGACGTAGATCCACTTCAGGATGTCCAGCTCGCGCACCGTGAGCACGCTCTGGCCGGTGGCCTTGTCCGCCGCGGCGCCGCCGTCGGCGTGGCGCTGGAGCTGCGTGCGCACCCACGCGGCGTACAGCGCCGGCGCGAGGAGCTGCGCGAGATACGCCTGGCGCGTGCCGGCCGAGCCGGGACGGCAGGCGAAGGTGAAGAGGCAGATCACGCGGCCTTCGGAGTCGTGTACTCCGTGGATCAGCAGCTGCGTCGCGCCGATGCGCTCGAGCTCGCGCGTGAACGCGCCCGCGGGGACCAGCGCGCCGCCGGGCTCGATCACGACCGGCTGATAGCGGCGCTCTTCCCACGCCTTGAGCAGCGCGGGCGCGACGGCGGTGTCGCGCAGAAAGAGGTCGCTGAAGGTGGCCGGATCGGGCGCGGTCATCGAGAAGCCGTCGGCGCGGAACGCGGGCGGCTTGCCGTGGCACAGCGTGCAGATCAGGAGCTCGTGGCGGATCAGGCTCTGCAGCAGGCCCTGGGTCCAGCTGAAGAAATGCGCGCGCGCATGCACGCGCAGCGACGCATCCAGGTTGAGCACGATCGACTCGACCTGCAGGAAATCGGTGGCCGACGAGCGCGCGTCGCCGTTGCCGCCTTCGTGCTGAAGCGGAATGGTCGGCGCGGGGACGGCGATGGGGGTTTCGGCGCTGGTAAGTGGCATGGTGGCGGCAATCCTAGTCGAACGTCATTACGCATCCGTTCGGCGTGGTGCACGCCGAAAACCTAGTCCGGTGAGCCTACTGCGCGCACGCAGGCGCAACGCAATGCCTGAACCTGCGTGCCCTAACCTGTCTTGGCCTTGCACCCGAGCAGAGAAACACAGACGTCGCTGCTGCGCACGCCGCCCGGGCCGGGCACGCTGCTGCAGGCCTGCATCGACCCGCTGGTCGCGATCGCGACGCTCGGGGCGGTGGTGTCGTACTTCGGCGAGCGCTTCGACGGCGCCTGCCTGATCCTGGCGCTGCTCGTGTTCGCGATGACCTTCCCGGGCTCGCTCGCGCGCGGAGCGAGCCCGCGCGCGGGCGACCTCGCGCTCGACATCGCCGCCGGATGGCTGGCGATCGTCGGGCTGCTGCTGTTCCTGGGCTGGGCCTCGCGCACGCTGGACGTGTTCGATCCGCGGGTGATCTTCGCCTGGGCGCTCGCCACGCCGGCGGCCCTCTTCGCCGCGCACCGCCTGCTGCCGGTGGTGTGGCCGCGGGTCCTCGCCGCCGAGGGCATGCAGAAGACCGCGGTCATCGCCGGCGCCAACGAGCTCGGCCGGCGGCTCGCCGCGCGGCTGCGCAGCGACCCGCTGCTCGGCATCCGCTTCGCCGGCTACTTCGACGACCGCGCCCCCGGCAGGCTGCAGAACGTGGTGCCGCGCGAGAACCTCGGCGCGCTCTCGGCGCTCGCCGACCACGCGCGCTCGAACACCGTGGACGTGATCTACATCGCGCTGCCGATGGCCTCGCAGCCGAGGATCCTGAAGCTGCTCGAGGACCTGCGCGACACCACCGCGTCGATCTACTTCGTGCCCGACATCTTCGTGTCCGACCTGATCCAGGCGCGGGTCGACTCGATCGGCGGGCTGCCGGTGGTGGCGGTGTGCGAGTCGCCCTTCTACGGCTTCAACGCCCTGGTGAAGCGCGTCTCCGACTTCGGCCTCGCCGCGCTGATCCTCGCCGCGATCTCGCCGCTCATGGCCGCGATCGCGCTCGGGGTGAAGCTCTCCTCCTCCGGCCCGGTGCTCTTCAAGCAGCGCCGCTACGGCCTGGACGGCAAGCGCATCGTGGTCTACAAGTTCCGCTCCATGACGGTGGCCGAGGACGGCGACGTGGTGCCCCAGGCGACGCGCAACGACCAGCGCGTGACCCGCTTCGGCGCGTTCCTGCGCCGCACCTCGCTCGACGAGCTGCCGCAGTTCATCAACGTGCTGCAGGGGCGCATGAGCATCGTCGGCCCGCGCCCGCACGCCGTGGCGCACAACGAGATGTACCGCAAGCTGATCCGCGGCTACATGATCCGCCACAAGGTGAAGCCGGGGATCACCGGCCTCGCCCAGGTGAACGGCCTGCGCGGCGAGACCGACACCGTCGACAAGATGAAGGCGCGCATCGACTACGACCTCGCCTACCTGCGCAACTGGTCGCTCGCGCTCGATGTGCGCATCATCCTGAAGACCGCGGTGGTGCTGCTTCACAGGAACGCCTACTGAGGCCTGGCAGGACACCGACCTCGGCAAGGCCTTCGCGGCCCCCGGGATCGGTGACCCTGGAATGATCAGGCGGCGAGGTTCTGCGCGTTGAGGTCCGGCTTGAAGCGGTAGCCGGTCCCCCGCACCGTCTCGATCAGCTTGTCGTGACCGGTAGGCGCGAGCGCCTGGCGCAGCCGCCGGATGTGCACGTCGACGGTGCGCTCCTCCACGAACACGTGCTCGCCCCAGACCTCGTCGAGCAACCTGGCCCTGGAGAAGACCCGGCCGGGGTGGGTCATGAAGAAGTGCAGCAGCCGCAGCTCCGTGGTCCAGAGGTCGATCGGCTTGTCGCCGGCGCTGACGACGTGCGCCGCCGGGTCGATGCGCAGGCCCGCGATCTCGACCACGTCGTCGGCGAGCTGCGGCGCGCGGCGCCGCATCACCGCCTTGATCCTCGCGAGCAGCTCCCGTGACGAGAACGGCTTGGTCACGTAGTCGTCAGCACCGGACTCGAGCGCGGTCACCTTGTCGTGCTCCTCGACCCGGCCCGACAGCAGCATGATCGAGATGTCCTTGGTGCGCTGGTCCGAGCGAAGGCGCCGCGCGAAGGTCAGCCCCGGAACGCCCGGCAGCACCCAATCGAGCAGCACCAGGTCGGGGCGCGTGTCGCGCACCAGCGCCTCGGCCTGCGGCACGTCGCCCGCGCACATGACCTTGTATCCGGCGCGCTGCAGGTTGGCCGCGAGCAGGTCGCGGATCGCCGCCTCGTCTTCGACTACCAGAATGGAACCGCCCATGGCGTCTCCTGTTGTTGGTGAGCGGGGACGATGCTATGTCGCGTAGCGGCGGCGGACTATAGCGGGCGCCTTATTTAACAGTCGTGTCATATTGGCGTCGTGTCGTTTTGCACCGACACGCGCCGCAAATTCAGTGCTTTTTGAAGCTGGCGAGATGGGCCGCGACCCGCGGCCGGATGACGTCCGGATCGACCGGCTTGAGGATGAACTCCGAGAACGCGTCGCGGCCGTCGGCGCGGCGGTCGCGCTGGGCGGAAAGGAAGATGATCGGCACGCGCCGGCTGCGCTCGAGGCTGCGGATGGCGGCGGCGGTCTCGAAGCCGTCGATCCCGGGCATGCGCACGTCGAGCAGGATGGCGGCAAACTGGCGCTTGAGCACCTGGCGCAGCGCATCCTCGCCCGAATTGACGCAATGGATGCGGGCACCCAGGTCCTCGAGCAGCGCAGTGAGCGCCATGAGGTTCTTCGGCTCGTCGTCTACCAGCAATACGTCCATCAGGCCTGCTGCTTCATGAGGGTCGCCACGATCGGATGCAGCGCGAGGCGCAGGTCGCGCTTGGACACGAAGGCCTCGGCGCCCGCCTCGAGCGCCGCGATGCGCAGCGCGACCGAGTCGTTGACCGACATCACCACCACCCGGCAGGCGGGATGACTCCGGCGCAGCGCGCGCGCCGCCTCGATGCCGTTCGCTCCGGGCAGCTCCAGGTTGACGAGGATCAGGTCGAGCGGCGCCTGCCCGGCAAGCTTGAGCGCTTCTTCCATGCTGCGCGCCTCGCTCAGCCTCAGGGGAGGGAAGGAGGTGAGGAGCCAGTCGCGAAGCGCGCACCGCATCTCGTCGTGTTCTTCGACCACCAGTACCGACGGCAGGGCCGGATCCACGGCAAACGCTGGCTGAGAACCCATCACTCTGGGGCAGGCGTACTCGACCCGCGCATCCTAGCCGGCCGCCCGGGCGTGGTCAGTCAGGCTGCGGCGCGACCTCGGGTCGGGGCAGACCTGACACGGCGCCCGGCCCTGGCGACGCGCGGCCCGACAGTCTGAACGGACTGAGGGCTTTCGACGGCATGACGCTAGGTGCGCGTTATCTTGCGCTGCATGAGCTCGCCGAACGCCTATCGACCCGACGTCGACGGCCTGCGGGCGATCGCCGTGTTGTCGGTGCTCGCGTTCCATGCCTTCCCCCGGGCCGCGCCAGGGGGATTCGCGGGGGTCGACGTCTTCTTCGTCATTTCGGGCTTCCTCATCTCGGGGATCCTCTTCGAAGCGCTGCGGGCGGGGCATTTCAGCTTCATCGACTTCTACCGGCGGCGCGTTCGGCGCATCTTCCCGGCGCTCATTCTGGTTCTCGCCGCGTCCCTCGGCCTGGGCTGGCTGCTGCTACTGCCGGACGAATACCGGCTGCTCGGCAAGCATGCGCTCGCTGGTGCCGGGTTCCTGTCCAACATCGCGCTGTGGCGCGAGGCCGGCTACTTCGCCCCCGCGGCCGAGGTCACGCCGCTCCTGCACCTCTGGTCGCTCGGAGTGGAGGAGCAGTACTACCTCGTCTGGCCGCTCGCCCTCGCCTTCTTCGCCGCGCGGCCGCGCGCGCTGCCGTGGATGATCGTCGGCCTCGCCGCAGTCTCGTTCGCCCTCAACGTCTGGCTTACGCCGCGCGCCCCGTCGGCCGCGTTCTACTTGCCCCTGACGCGCTTCTGGGAGCTCATGGCGGGAAGCGCGCTCGCCTACCACGTCCATTACGGCAGCCCGGGCCGACGCATGGCCGACGCCAAAGCGGCGGCGGGCCTCGCGCTGGTGGCCGCGGGCATCGCCCTCCTCAGCGCCGGGCGGGCGTTCCCCGGCTGGTGGGCGCTGGCGCCGGTGGTCGGGAGCTCGCTCCTCATTGCCGCGGGTCCGGCGGCCTGGATCAACCGCCGCCTCCTTTCGAATCCCGTGATGGTGTACGTCGGGCTCATCAGCTATCCCCTGTACCTCTGGCACTGGCCGCTGCTCGTCTATGCGCGCATCGCCGAGGGCGGCGAGCCCCCGGCGGCCGTGCGCCTCGCGCTGCTGGCGATGAGCCTCGTGCTCGCCTGCCTCACCTACGAGCTGATCGAGAAGAGGATCCGCTTCGCGAAGCTGCCGTCGGTCAAGCGGCTGTCGGTGCCGGCCCTCGGCGCGGCGATGGCCGCGCTCGGCGTCTTCGGCATCGCGGCGCTGCAAAGCCGGGTGTTGCCGCAATCGGCTTCCATCGCGTTGGTGAACGAGATTTCGCGCGCGAGCACCGACTGGGGCTACAAGGGTGACCAGGTCATCCCGGGCGACTCCCCCAGGACGGTGCTTTTCCTGGGCGACAGCCACATGCAGCAGTACTGGGCGCGCGTCGAGAAGCTGCTGGCCGAGCACGCCGCGCCCGTTCGCACCATCGTGTTCAAGACCCTCGCAGGCTGCGCGCCGGTGCCCGGGATCGAGCGACGCAGCCTGAAGTGCAGCGAGTTCGTCGAGCAAGGACTCGCGACAGCGATGCGGCCCGAAGTCGAGACGGTGGTGATCGCGGGCTCGTGGGAGGGTTTTCTCAGCCGCGGCGACTACTACAGGATCGGCGACGTCGAGGCGCGGCCGCTCAAGCTCCTCACGCCGGAGACCGATTGGGTGATGGCGGGCTTCCAGGACGCGCTCGGCCGGCTGGTGCGCGCCGGCAAGCGGGTCGTGATCGTGCTTTCGTCGCCGCGGGGCGAGGTGCTCGATCCGAAGTCGATGATCGAGCGCGACGGGATGGTGGTGCGCGTGCGCGAGGCCTACACGCCGCTGCCCAGAAGCGAGCTCGCCGCGCTCACCGGCCGGATCGATGCGCGCCTCACGGCGATCGCGCAGGCGGTGGGCGCAACCGTGATCGATCCGGCCGACTGGCTGTGTACCGCGTCGTACTGCCCTGCCGCCGACGAGGCCGGCCGGCCGCTCTACCGGGACGCCTCGCATCTCCGCGCCAGCGCGGCGCGCGAGCGCTTCGGCGCGCTCGACTCTTTCGTCTACATCCGATAGCTTCCGTCAGTCGAGCGAGACGATGCCGCGCTGGATGGCGAAGCGCACCAGGCCGGCGACGTCGCGGATGCCGAGCTTCTCCACCAGCCTCGCGCGATAGGTCTCGACGGTCTTTTGCGAGAGCGACAGGCGCTCCGCGATCTGCGCCCCGGTGTGCCCCTCGGCGAGGAGCTGCAGCACCTCGCGCTCGCGCGCCGAGAGCCGCGCGAGCGGGTCGTCGCGCTCGTCGCCCGCATAGTCGTCGATCACCACGTCGGCGATGCGGGCGCTGAGATAGCGCTGCCCCGCGTACACTGCCCGGATCGCCTCGACCACCTCCTTGGCGGCCGAGCGCTTGACGATATAGCCCGCGGCGCCCGCCTTCAGCGCGCGGCGCACGTACTCGCGCTCGGCGTACATCGACAGCACGATGACCCGGCACCTGGGATCGCGCTCGAGGATCGCCCGCGTGGCGTCGGCGCCGTTCAGCTCCGGCATGGACAGATCCATGAGCACCACGTCCGGAGCGAGCTCGCGCGCCTGGCGCACCGCCTCGCGGCCGTCGACCGCGAGCGAGACCACCTCCATGTCGGGCTGCGTCTCGACCACGTGCTTGAGCCCTTCGGCCACCATGCCGTGGTCGTCGGCGATGAGGATGCGGATCGGCATGGCTAGAGCGGCACCGCGGCCCGGACCGTCGTGCCTTCACCCACGGACGAATCCACGACAAGGCTTCCGCCGGCGGCTTCGGCGCGCTCGCGCATGGTGGTCATGCCCCAGCGGCCGCGCGGCGCCGCCGCGGGGTCGAAGCCTTTGCCGTCGTCGATGACGCTGAGCACCAGTTCGCCGCCCTTCTCCTCCAGGCCCACGGTGATCCTTTTAGCAGAAGAATGTTTCGCCGCGTTGTTGAGCGCCTCCTGCGCTATCCGGAACAGGGCCACCGCGGCCTCCGCGCGCAGGCCGGTCCCGGCCTCGCCCTGCACCGCGACGCGGATCCCGGTGCGCTGGGCGTACTCCTTGCCGTACCAGGCAAGCGCGGCCGGGAGCCCGTACTCGTCGAGCAGCGCCGGCCTGAGATCGGCCATCACGTTCTCGATCGACTGCAGCGTGGAGTCGACGAGCTTCAGCGAGTCCTCGAGCCGGCGCCGCGCGCTCTCGTCCCGGAGCTTGCCGAGCAGGATGTCGAGGTTGATGTTGAGCGCCGAAAGGTTCTGGCCCACCCGGTCGTGGAGCTCGCGCGCGATGCGGCGGCGCTCGGTCTCCTCGGCCTGCACCAGCCGCCGGGTGAGCGCGCGCAGCGCCTCCTCGGCGGCCTTCTGGTCGGTGACATCGATGCAGGCGCCGACCATCTTGAGCGGCCGGCCGCTTTCGTCGCGCACCACCTCGCCGTGGCTGCGCAGCTGGCGCAGGCTGCCGTCGGGCCGCACAATGCGCTCGTCCATGCTGAAGGCGCGGTTGTCCATGAGCGCGAGCGCCACCGTCGCGGCCGCGCGCGCGCGGTCCTCGGGGTGGATGCGCTCGAGGTAGCTCTCGAACGACGGCCGGAATTCGCCCGGGTGCACGCCGTAGATCGAGTACATCTCGTCGGACCAGTTGACGCGGCCGCTCACCGGGTCCCATTCCCAGCAGCCCAAGCCCGCGAGCTTCTGCGCCTCGGCGAGGAGCGTGCGCTGCTCGCGCAGCGCCTGCTCGGCGATGCGCCGCTCGGTGATGTCGGTCGCCACGGCCCCGAGGCCCACCACCGCGCCGCCGGCGTCGAACACCGGGAACTTCGACACCACGCTGAAGCGCTCGCCGTCGGCGTGCTGCGAGGCCTGCTCGTACTGGACCGGCGCGCCGCGCTCGAGCACCTCGGCGTCGTGCGCCGCGAGGGCGGCCGCCTGGTCGAGCGCGAACACCTCGCCGTCCTTGCGCCCCACCACCTGGTCGCGGCGCAGGCCGAAGCGCTGGAGGAAGCGCTCGTTCGCGAAGCGGTAGCGGCCCTCCGCGTCCTTCAGGTACATGAGCGCGGGGCTGTGGTTGGTGAACGCCTGCAGGCGCGCCTCGCTCTCGCGCAGCGCGTCGTAGGCGAAGCGCCGGTCGGTGATGTCCTCGACCATGGCGAGCATGCAGCGCAGGCGCCCGTCGGCGTCGGCGAGGCGCGCCAGGGTATTGCGCACCGAGATCACCTGCCCGTTCCGGCGCAGCATGCGGCCTTCGAAGTCGGCGTGGCTGCGCCGGCCCTGCACCAGCTCCTCGAACACGTTCCACGCCGCCTCGACGTCTTCCGGGTGGGCGAGGTCGCCCAGGGTCCTCGAGCGCAGCTCGGCCTCGCTGCAGCCCGACAGGCGCAGGAACACGGGGTTCGCGCGCAGGAAGCGCCCGGTCGGATCGATCATCGCCGCGCCGAACGGCGTGCGCTCGAACATCGCCGCGAGCGTCGCCTCGTTCTCGCGGCTCAACTGGCGCGCGGTCATGTCGCGCGTCACCTTGGCGAAGCCGCGCAGCTCGCCCGAAGGGCCGCGCAGCGCGGTGAGCGTGACCTCGGCCCAGAAGCGCGTGCCGTCCTTGCGCACGCGCCAGCCTTCGCCCTGAGAGCGCCCCTCGCGCTCGGCGCGCGCAAGCATCGCCGCGGGCACGCCCTCGGCCTGCTGCTCCTCCGGATAGAACACCGACAGATGCCGGCCGACGATCTCGGCCGCCGCGTAGCCCTTGATCCGCTCGGCGCCGGTGTTCCAGCTCACGACGTGGCCGGCCGGGTCGAGCAGGAAAATGGCGTAGTCGGCGACGCTGGTGACGAGCAGGCGGAAGAGCTCGTCGGTCGGATGCCCGGCGAGCGCCCGCTCGGCGATCCTCGAGTCCAGTTCCATGGGCGGGGAAATTCTACCCGCCGCGCCGGCCGCTTACCTTGTAGCGATTGCACTACAGGCTCGCGTACGGCACGAAAGCCGCTAGACTCGGCGAGTGCCGGTCACCATCGACGACATCCGCGCCGCCGCGCGGCGCATCGCGGGCGCGGTGGAGCAGACCCCCTGTGTGCACAGCCGCACCCTTTCACGCCTGGTCGGCGCGGAGGTCTTCCTCAAGTTCGAGAACCTGCAGTTCACCGCCTCGTTCAAGGAGCGCGGCGCGCTGAACAAGCTGCTCTCGCTCGGCGAGGCCGAGCGCAGGCGCGGGGTCATAGCGATGAGCGCGGGCAACCACGCGCAGGCGGTCGCCTACCATGCCGCGCGCCTCGGCATTCCGGCGACGATCGTCATGCCGCGCGGCTCGCCCAACACCAAGATCAAGAACACCCAGGTGCACGGCGCCACGGTGGTGCTCGAGGGCGAGAACCTGTTCGAGGCGGGCAAGCACGCGCGCGAGCTCGCGGCGCGCGACAACCTGGTGTTCGTGCATCCCTACGAGGATCCCCTCATCATCGCCGGGCAGGGCAGCGTCGGCCTCGAGATGCTGGCCGCGGTGCCGGACCTCGACCTCATCGTGGTGCCGGTGGGCGGCGGCGGCCTGA
This sequence comes from Burkholderiales bacterium, assembly GCA_035577785.1. Taxonomy (GTDB): domain Bacteria; phylum Pseudomonadota; class Gammaproteobacteria; order Burkholderiales; family SG8-39; genus SCGC-AG-212-J23. The sequence continues at coordinate 44,186 of DATLUZ010000123.1, forward strand.
TCGCGGGCATCGCGACCGCGGCGAAGGCGCTCAAGCCCTCGATCCGCATCTTCGGCGTGGAATCGAGGAACTACCCTTCGATGCACCAGCGCCTGGCCGGCATCCCGGTCGAGTGCGGCGGCGACACCATCGCCGAGGGCATCGCGGTGAAGGACGTCGGCGCGACCGCGCTGTCGATCATCCGCGAGCGGGTCGACGAGGTGCTGGTGGTCGAGGAAGAAACCATCGAGCGCGCGGTCGTGGCGCTGATCGAGATCGAGAAGACCGTGGCCGAGGGGGCCGGCGCGGCGGGCCTCGCGGCGCTGCTGCAGCACGGGGCGCGCTTCGCCGGGCGGCGCGTCGGCATCCCGATCTCGGGCGGCAACATCGACAGCCGCGTGCTCGCCTCGGTGCTGATGCGAGGGCTGGTGCGCGACGGCCGGCTCGTGCGCCTGCGCGTCACGATGCCGGACGTCTCCGGCAGCCTCGCCAAGGTGGCCGCCGTGATCGCCGAAGCCGGCGGCAACATCGTCGAGATCCAGCACCAGCGCATCTTCGGCACCTCCTCGGTGCGCTCGCCCGAGGTCGAGTTCCTGGTCGAAACTCGCGACCGCGAGCACACCGATGCGCTGGTGCGCGCGCTTCAGGAAAAAAGCGTCAAGGTTTCTGCTTCCTGATTCGCTTCTTCAGTTCCTCGTCGGTGATTCCAAGCTGCGCCTCTTCGGCCTGGTCGAGGCCGCCGCCCAGACCGACGTCCCGGTCGCTTGCGACGCGGTCGGCGCCGAACTCGGGTTTCGGCGGCTTCTCCATGCCAACTGTCGAACGATCGCCCGTGCCTTCGGCGTCGCTATCGGTGCTCGGCTCGTTCGGCCGGTCGGAGCTCGTGTCCGACGTGTCGCTGCCCATGATCTTCGGTCGCGCTCGGCCCTGATGTCGCGGTACGCGTGCCATCGTGGTCTCCTTTCTGGGGATTACGAGGTGCAAGCAACCCGCGTTCCCTCGCCGCCAGCGAAGCGGGCACTCCGGCTACGAGCACGCATCCGCGAGCGCGAGCTCCATGCGCACGAGGTCGGGATCGCCGCTCGGCCTGGCGCGGAAGCCGAAGCTCGCGGCGAGGTGCAGCATGGCGCGATTGCCGACGCGAACGAGGCCGTGCAGCCCGGGCAACCGGGCGCGCTGCGCGTGATCCAGCAGCCGTTGCATGAGCTCGTGGCCCAGCCCCAGGCCCTGCAGCGCGTCCGTCACGACCAGCGCGATCTCGCCGCCGGCGCATTCGGCGAGCGCCACGAGGCCGCGGCCGTCGAAGGCCGCCAGGCTGGCGTCGCTCGGATTCGCCGGCCGCGTCGTGCGCTCGAGCTCGCGCGGAGGAAGCTCGGAGATGGCCGAAAAATAGCGTTCGTGCCGCGAGCGCGGCGAAAGGCCGCGCACGAATTCCTGCACCAGGGTGGCGTCCTGGCCCGTCAGTTTTCGAATGACAAGGTCACGCGGCACGGCGCAAACCCTGACCGGTACTGCGCGCCGCGGCAGCCGCTCGCGTGAGATGCAGCACGTCGCGCTGGGCGTGGCTGCCGCCGATGCGGTGCGCCACCGGCGGCAGCGCCCGCAGGAGCCGCGCGGCGCTCGAGAAGTCGCCGCGGCCGAAGGCGGCAAGCGCGCGGCTCGCCGGCAGCCCGACCAGCCGGGTCATGTCGTGGTTCGCGCCCGAGGGTCGCGCCACGCGACGCTCCAGCGCCGCGAGCAGGCGGCTGGCGTCATCCGGCCGCTGCCCGCCCACGAACGCCATCATCGCGTGCAGGTCGTTGAACGCGCAGTAGGCGTCCTCGGCGTACGGCGACCAGCGCGCGGCGACGGCGTGGAAGCGCTTCTCCAGAGGCACGCCCGCGAGCTGCAGGCGCCAGAGGAGCGCCGAAGCGTCGATCAGCTCCGAGAGCGAATCGCCCTGCATGCGGTGGTCGTAGATCGCGAGTGCCTGCTCGGGGCGCCCGAGCTCGAGGTGATAGAGCGCGATGTGCCACCACAGGTGGGTCGAGGCGGCGCCGGCGCCGGTCCAAAGCGCGCTGCGCGCGCCAAGCCAGCGGACGCCCTCCTCGAACCGGCCCTGCATCTCCATCACGTGGGCGATCGCATGGTGAGCGCGCACGTCCCAGGGCTGCAGCGCGAGCGCCCGGTAGGCGGCGGCTTCCGCCTCTTCGTACGCGCCGCATTCCTGAAGCGCATAGGCGTGCATGGCGAGCACCGCGTGGTAGCCGGGCGCGGTCCGCTGCCAGGTCTCGAGCGCCCTCGCGGTGCGCGCGAGCTGCGACGCGGGGCTCCCGAGGTAGTAGTCGAAGGTCTGCGCCGCCGCGAGCGCGAGCAGATCGTGCGGCGCACGGGCGAGGATCTCGTCGTACACGCGGCAGGCGCCGGCGAGGTCGCCCTCGAGCGCCGCCCGAATCGCCGTCACATGGGGTTGTTGTTGTACCGTAAGGCTGAGCTGGGTCAGCCTGGCGTACGCCCGGGCCGCCGGCTCGAAATCGCGCGCGTCGCGGCTGCAGAGGAGGAGCGTCGCCTCGACGAGCTGCGCCGCGCCCGACTCCGGGTCGGCGCGCACGGCAGCGCGCGCCGCGGCGAGCGGGTCGCCACGGTGGGCGAGAAAGTCGGCGAGCGCCGGGCTCACGGCAAGTGCTCAGTAGTACTCGTGGACCGTGCCGTCCTGGGCGTCGGCGGCGGGGGTGGGCCACAGGGACGCGAAGCTGACCGTGCGCGCTTCGGCGTACGCTTCGGAGACGCTGTCGGCGGGGTTGCAACCGGCGGCGAGGCAAAGCGCGGATGCGGCGGCGAGAAGGGCAAGAGTTTTCATGAGTAATCCTCCTGATGTTTTCTAAAGGGCTGCGGTGATGGGAGAAGACTGGGGCGCGGACTGGTTGGTCCAGTAGCGCACGATGCGGTGGCCGATCCCGCCAAGCCGTCCGCCGCGCTCGCGCGCACGCTCATAGAGCACGCGCGGGGCGCTGCCTGCGAGAGTCAGCGTGATGCGCTCGGCGTAGTGGGCGGGCACCGGCGCGGTGAGCGTGATGCGCGCGCCCTTGAGGGAATTTGCGAGGACGATGCCTTCGTGCTCCACACGGAACGAGGTTCCCCCGCGGACAACGTGGTCGCGGGTGTCGCCCTCCTGGGTGATCCACAGCTCGCCGTCCCAGAGCTCGATCTGCATGCCGCGGCCGTGCTCGATGAGGAGCAGGCTGCCGCGGGGCATCCCGGTGGCGCCGTACACGCTGTAGCCGTCCATGTGCACCTCCGCTGAATCGATGCGGACAGGCTAACGACGGCGCGTCGCCGGGTTATTTCGCGGTGTTGTGTGTTTGTTTCAGCGAGGTTCTCAGGAGCGCGAACAGCTCCGCCGGGTCGACCGGCTTGCGCGCGAGCGTATGCACGTTCGCGGCGGCGAGCTCGGCGCGCGGGATGTCGTCGCCGTAGCCGGTGTAGAGGATGACCGGCGTGCCGGCGCGGATGCGGCTGATGTCGCGCGCGAGCTCGAGGCCGGTGACGCGCGGCATGGTGTGGTCGGTGAGCACGAGGTCGTAGCGCTGCGGCTCGGCGGCGAACGCGTAGCGCGCGTCGACCGCATTGGTTTTCAGGGTGACCTCGAGCCCCCAGCCGGACAGGAGGTCGCCCATCAGCTCGAGCACCATGTCCTCGTCGTCGACCACCAGCACGCTGCCCGAGAGCCGCCCGCTTTCCTTGCCGCCGAGCGCGCTCGCCGCGACCGCGGCGCTCGCGCCGCGCGCCGCCGGCAGCGCGACGCGGAAGCACGCTCCCAGCCCGGCCGCCGTGTCGACCAGGATGTGCCCGCCGTGCTCGTGGACGATGCCGTGGACCATCGCGAGGCCCATGCCGCTGCCCTTGCCGACGTCCTTGGTCGAGAAGAACGGCTCGAACATGCGGTCGACCACGTCGGCCGAGATGCCGCCGCCGGTGTCGTGCACCGAGAGCTCGACGAAGCCGCCTGCGAACTTCTGGCGGCAGGAGGCGCATACCGCCCCCGCGTGCCGCGCCTCGCGCACCGCGAGCGCGATCAGCCCCACGCCGGCCATCGCGTCGCGCGCGTTGATGGCGAGGTTGAGCAGCACCTGCTCCACCTGCACCGGGTCGGCGCGCACCGCGCTCACCTGCGCGGCGAGCTCGGTGCGCAGCTCGATGGTCGAAGGCAGCGCCGGCCGCAGGAGCTTCGCCGCCTCGCCCACCAGCTGCGGCAGCGAAAGCAGGCGCGCCTCGCCGCGCCGGCCGCGGCTGAAGGTGAGCATCTGCACGATGAGCTCGCGCGCCCGCTGCGCCGAGATCTGGGCGCGCTCGAGCGCCCGCGCGAGCTTGGCGTCGTCGAGGGCCTCGGTGCGCTCGACCGCGAGCGTGAGGTTGCCGAGGATGCTCTGCAGGATGTTGTTGAAGTCGTGCGCGATGCCGCCCGTGAGATGGCCGATCGCCTCCATCTTCTGGGCCTGGCGCAGCTGCTTCTCGAGCTGCGCGCGCTCGGCTTCGGCCGCCATGCGCCCGGTGACGTCGCGCGCGATCGCGAGCACGTGCGGCCTGCCGCGGTGCTGGATCGGGATGGTGCGCACCTCGACGTGGATCGGGGTGCCGTCCTTCCTCACCGACTCGAGCTCGAAATGGCAGCGCTCGCCGGCGAGCGTGCGCCGCACCGTGTCGCGGCGCCGCTCGATGTACTCGGGCGCCACGTTGTCGGCGTAGACGCCCCGCAGCACCTCCTCGCGCGTGAAGCCATAGATGCGCTCGTAGGCGGGGTTCACGTCCACGCGCTGCAGCTCCGAGTTCCACAGGATGAGGGCGTCCTCGGAGGCGTCGAAGATGGCGCGGTACTGCTCCTCGTTCGCGCGCAGCAGCTCCTCCTCGGTCTTGCGCGCGGTGATGTCGCGGCCGATGTACAGCACGTGCGGCTGGCCCTTGTGCAGGATCGGCACGCCGCGCGTCTCGATGTTGAAGCGCGAGCCGTCCTTCCTCCGCGCCACGGCCTCGAACACCACGCGCTCGCCGGCGAGCGCGCGCGCGTGGAGCTGCTTCACGTGCGCGTTCAGCTCGGGCGGGCTCATGGTGAGGTCGTCGCGGCCGAGCGCCTCCTCGCGGCGCCGGCCGCTCATCGCCTCGTAGGCGGGGTTGACGTCGACCACGCTGAACTCGGCGTCGCGCAGCACCAGCGAGTCGGCGGTCGCGTTGAAGATGGCGCGGTATTGCTCCTCGCTCGCGCGCAGCGCCTCGACCGCGCTCTTGCGCTCGGTGATCTCGCGCGTCATCGCCAGGATGTGCGGTTGGCCCGCGATGTCGACCTTCTTCAGCGTGACCTCGTCCCAGCCGAGCGAGCCGTCCCGGTTGCGCCGCCGCCACTCGAAGCGCAGCGGCCCGCGGCCGGCGCGCACCTCGGCGATCAGGCGCAGCATGTCCTCGTCGGTATAGGGCGGCTCGTGGCCGCTGATGTCGCCGGCGCCGACGCGGCGCAGCTCCGCGCGCGTGTAGCCGTAGGTACTGCAGGCCTTGGCGTTGGCGTCGAGGATCGCGCCGCGCTCATAGTCCAGGATGAAGATCGCGTCCTCGGCCGCCTCGAAGATCGCGCGGTAGTTCGCCTCGGAGGCGGCGAGCGCCTCCTCGTGGGCGCGCCGCTCGAGCTCGGCGGCGGCGCGCACGGCAAAGATCTTGAGCACCGACTCCACCAGCGCCGCGTCGGTGATCGGCTGGCGCGAGATGATGGCGATGATTCCGGCGACCCGTCCGGCCGCGTCCTTCAGCGGGTAGCCGGCGTAGCCGACCGCGCCCTTGGGCAGGTATTCGTCCTGCGGAAAGATCCGGGCGACGTCGCGCGGCACCACGGAGAAGTCGCCCCCGACCACCGCCCGGCAGGGCGTGGTGTCGAGCCGGTACTCGAAGTTCTCGCGGTAGGCGCCGCCGCCGTAGAGGCCGAGGGTGCGGATGGCCGCGGGCGGCTCGCCGAGGAAGCGCCCGACGAGCGCCATCTGCACGTTGAGGATCGTCGCGAGGTAGCGCGTGAGCTCCTGGAACACGCGGTCGCCCTTCGCGCTCGATACCGCCAGCGCGGCGGCGTTCAGGGCATCGTTCTGGTGGCTCACCGGGGCAGTTTATGCGGCTGTCCGACGGCCGGCGCTGCGATTACCTGCCGGATACCATTGAAACAAGCGGGTTACAAATCCGCTTTTCAATTGGAGGGGATGAAGATATAGCCCGACCCGCGGATGGTCTTGATGGTCTTCGGGTTGTCCGGGTCGTCCTCGATCTTGCGCCGCAGGCGCGCGATGCGGATGTCGATCGAGCGGTCGAACGGCTCCCATTCGCGGTTGCGGGTCAGCGTGAGGAGCTGGTCGCGCGACAGCACCCGGTTGGGGTGCTCGGCGAAAGCGCGCAGCAGGTCGAACTCCATCGCCGTGAGCGCGATGTCCTCGCCGTTCGCGCCGATCAGCTGGTGGCGGTCGAGGTCGAGCTGGCACTGGCCGAACGCGACACGCCGCGACGTGCCGGCCGCCGGCCCGGCGCGCGACTTCTCGGCGCGCCGCAGCACGCTTTTCATGCGCGCGAGCAGCTCGCGCAGATCGAAAGGCTTGCCGATGTAGTCGTCGGCCCCCACTTCGAGCCCGACCACGCGGTCGATCACCTCGCCCGCCGCCGTGAGCATGATGATCGCCACGTCGTGGCGCTCGCGCAGCCAGCGCGCGAGCGTGAGCCCGTCCTCGCCGGGCAGGCGCACGTCGAGCAGCACGAGATCCGGCAGGTCGGCGGCGAGCGCCTTGCGCATCGACGCGCCGTCCGAGGCCTGCGCGACCTCGTAGCCGTGGGTGGCGAGGTAGTCGGCGACGGTCTCGCGGACCTGGCGGTCGTCCTCGACGAGCAGTACGCGACCGCTTTTGGCCATGGCGAGGGGGATTCTAGCGTTCACGGCTCGCGGAAGGCGAGCATCGCCGAGAGGCGTGCCGAGCCGCCGTGGTAGAAGCCCGCCGAGACCGGCGTCTCGCGCGCTCCCGGGTTGCGCAAGGTCCCGAACGCCATGTCCCACGGCGGCAGGTCGGAATAGTTGTAGCGATGGATGCCGCGCCCGTGGTGCACGCCGTGGCTCTCGGGGCGCTGGACGATGTAGCCGAGCCAGCGCGGCGTGCGGATGTTCGCGTGCTGGAAGGCGGCGTTGAAGGCGAGGAACGCGGAGGCGATCGCCCCCGCCTCGGGCGAGAGCCCGAGCAGCGGGAAGAACACCAGCACCGCCCAGGTGGTGAAGAGCACCGCGTCGAGCGGATGCAGGTAGTACGCGCCGAACGCGTCCACGCTCTCGGCGCTGTGGTGCACCTGGTGGCCGAGGCGCCACAGCCAGTCCCAGCGATGCGCGGCGCGGTGGTACCAGTAATGGACCAGCTCGTAAACGAGGATGCCGACGCCCGCGCCGCCCCAGGTGCCGAGCGCGGCGCCGTCGACGAGGCTCCAGTCCGGCAGCAGCGCGGTCCAAAGCCGGCCGGCGCCGAGCGACACTCCGAACACCGCAGCCGACACGGCGAGCGCGCGCAACCTCCAACCGCGCGGCGCGTCGTAGCGGCGGGCGCGCCAGACAAGCTCCAGCGCTAGAAACGGCGCGAGAAAGAGGAGCGGGTAGTAGTCGGCCAGCTCGAGCAGCACGATGCATTCCTCCGGAAGCGTCTTTGTACGCCCGGAGATGCTACGGGCCGCTTGTGCGCCCTTCGGTTGCTTCTTCGTTGCTCGATTGTTTCCGCCCGCTCGCAATCGCCTGCGCGAAATCAGGGACGGACCACGATTTTCTCACGCCGGCTCGGAGATTTCGACCAGGTTCAGGTCCGGATCGCGCACGTACACCGAGCGCAGCTTCGACACCGCGCCGGTCTTGGCGACGGGACCTTCGATGATGCGAATGGCGTTTCTTTCCAGCGCCTTCACGACGTCCGTAAGGGGCATGGAAGAGATGAAGCAAAGGTCCAGCGACCCGGGGACGGCGACGTGAGCACGCGGCGAGAATTCCTTGCCCCACTCGTGCAGGTTGATCTTCTGGTTGCCGAACTTGAGCGCGAGGCGCTCCTCGGTCGGCGTGCGAAAGCGCTCGAGCTTCATGCCGAGGGCTTCGGTGTAGAAGCGGATGCACGCCGCGAGATCGCGCGTGGTGAGAACGATATGGTCGATGTGGTCGATCATCAGATGACCTTCTTTTCACGCAAGCGGGAAATATCCTCGGAGCCCAATCCGATTGAACCGAGGATCTCTTCGGTATGTTCCCCGAGCTTCGGCGCAGGGCCGCGGATGGCGCCGGGCGTGGCCGAAAGCTTCGGGATCACGCCCGGCACCTTGAGCCTCTCGCCGTCGCCCGCCACGATCTCCTGGATCATGCCGCGCGCGGCGTAGTGTGGATCGGCGGCGATGTCGGCCGCCGTGTAGATGCGTCCCGCCGGGACTTCGGCGTTTTCCATTGCTTGCAGGACTTCGTTCTGGCCGAGCTTCGAGGTCCACGCGGAAATCGCGTCATCGATGCGCGCCATCTGCGCGGCGCGCCCGTCGTTCTTCGCGAGCGCCGGGTCGTCGCGCAGATCCTCGCGGCCGATCGCGCTCATCAGGCGCTTGAACAGCGCGTCGGCGTTGCCGGCGATGAGGACGTACGCGCCGTCGCGGCAGGGATAGAGATTCGAGGGTGCGATGCCGGGCAGCGTGCTGCCCGAGCGCTCGCGGACCACGCCCTGCGCATCGAACTCGGGCAGCAGGCTCTCGGTAATGTTGAACACCGACTCGTACAGCGCCACGTCGATCACCTGGCCATTATTTCCATTTTGTACATGGTGTAGTGCCAGGAGCGCGCCAATGACGCCATGGAGAGAGGCGAGCGTGTCGCCCACGGAGAGGTTGGGGCGCACCGGCGGCCGGTCGGGAAAACCGGTGATGTAGCGCATGCCGCCCATCGCCTCGCCGATGGCGGCGAAGCCGGGCCGCTCGCGGTACGGGCCGCTCTGGCCGTAGCCAGAGATGCGCACGAGGACGAGCTTCGGGTTCTCGCGCGAGAGCGCCTCCCAGCCGAGGTTCCACTTCTCCAGCGCACCGGGGCGGAAGTTCTCGATCACGATGTCGCACTCGCGCGCGAGGCGGCGCGCGATCGCCTGCCCTTCGGCCTGGCGCAGGTCGAGCGTGATCGATTTCTTGTTGCGCGACTGCACGTGCCACCATAGCGACACGCCGTTGCGCATCCGGCGCCAGCGGCGCAGCGGGTCGCCGCCGCCCGGCGGCTCGACCTTGATCACCTCGGCGCCGAAATCGGCGAGCGTCTTGCCGCAGAACGGCCCGGCGATCAGCGTGCCGAGCTCGAGCACCTTGACGCCCGTCAACGGACCGATTTTCTAGTTCCTCTTGAGCAGGCGCAGGGGGTTGTATTCCAGAACGACTTCGCCGCGCTGGTTCAGCACCTTGTTGGCGAAGCGCACCAGGCCGCGGTCCCCCTTCGACGTGAGGCGGTGCTCGATCACCTCGCACTCGACGTGGATCGTGTCGCCGACGACCGTGGGCGCCTTCACGTCGAGCGTGCAGTTGAGGAACGCGAGCCCGGTGTCCTGCATCGTCGGCAAGAGCAGGCCCTCGGCGAAGGAATACACCAGCGCGCCCGGCACCGCCCGGCCCTTGATGGCGCGGGCCGAGGAGTCGGCCTCATTTTCCACCACGGCGAAGAGCTCCTCGGTGAGCCACGTCAGGTTGATGAACGCCGCGACGTCGGCCTCGCCAATGGTGCGCCGGTGGGTGCGGAAGCGCAACCCGGGCTTCAGGTCGTCGAACGCGAACCCCCGGCCGACGACCTGCGTCATTTCTTGTCGAAGCTGCGCCGCGCCCGCTCGAAGGCGTCCTGCAGGCTTTTCGCCGACGCTTCCATCCCGCGCATCATCTCCATCCAGGCGTCGGCCGACGCGCCTTGCAGCCGGCGCAGCTCCGTCATGGCCTGGTCGCGCTTGTTGCGGAAGTCGTCGAGCTGGCGCTCGTATTCCGCCTTCATGCCCGCTTGCGCCTTGCGCGCCCGCTCTTCCCAGCGCGCCGCCTCGGCGTTCCAGTTGTCGATCTGCGCCTTCAGCTTCTGCACGTACTCGTCGCGATTCATCATGGGAGGGTCTCCGGGGAAGAAGACTGTGGCATTCTAGCCGCGCATGAACGCCTTCAAGCCGCGCCGTATCACGCTCGCGACGCTCGTCCTGGTTGTTGCCACGGTCACGGCATTCGCGCAAGGCTACCCGGCCAAGCCGGTGCGCGTCGTCGTGCCGTTCTCGCCGGGCGGGGTGGCCGACTCGAGCGCGCGGGTCCTCGCCGACCGGCTCGGCGCGCGGCTCGGGCAGCCGATCGTGGTCGAGAACCGGCCCGGCGCCTCAGGCAACCTCGGCACCGCGGCGGTCGCCGCCGCTGCGCCCGACGGCTACACCCTGCTCCTCGGCTTCGACGGCACGATGGTCATCAACCCGCATGTGTATGCGAGCCTGCCGTGGGACACGCTGCGCGACTTCGCTCCGGTCACGAAGCTCGGCGACGCCACCCTGATCCTGGTCGCGCATCCGTCGGTTCCTGCCAAAGACCTCCGAGAGCTCTTGGGCCTTAAAGAGAAGCTCTCTTATGGCACGGCCGGCACCGGGAGCACGCCGCACCTCGCGGGCGAGCTGCTCGCACAGCGCACCGGCCTGGCGCTCACCCATGTGCCTTACAAAGGCGGCGGCCAGGCCATGGGCGACGTGGTGGGCGGGCAGATTCCCCTCGTGTTCACCGCCGTCGCGACGGCGCAGCAGTTCGTGAAGAGCGGCAAGCTGAGGGGGCTCGGCGTCCCGGCGGCGAAGCGCTCCGGCTCGCTGCCCGAAGTGCCGACCTTCGTCGAGAGCGGGCTCGAGGGCTTCGTGGTCGATTCCTGGACCGGCATCCTCGCGCCGGCGAAGACGCCGGGCGAAGTCGTCGGCCGCCTGCAGAAGGAAATCGCGGCGGTGCTCGCCGAGCCGGACGTGCGCGGGCGCTACGCCACGCTCGGCATCGAGCCCGCGGGCAACACGCCGGCCCAGTTCGCCGAGCAGATCCGCGCCGACCTCGCGCGCTGGGAGAAGGTCGTGCGGCAGGCGAACATCAGGATCGAATAGCGTGGCCGACTCGCTCGGCCGGCGAGGCAAGTTCGGCGTGCTCGCGCCTTCGACGAACACCTCGGTGCAGCCCGAGTACGAGGCGATGCGGCCCTGGGGCATCACGCACCACCACTCGCGCCTGGTGATCCCCGACGGCCGGGTAACCGACGACGCGAGCTTCATGCGGATGATGGACGACATCCGCGCCGCGCTCTTCCCGGCGCTCGAGGCGGTGCTCACCTGCGACCCCGACTACGTCGTCCTCGGCATGTCGTCCGAAACGTTCTGGGACGGGCTCGAAGGCTCGTCGCAGTTACAGCAGAAGCTCGAGAAGATCGCCGGGCGCGGCGTCGCAATGGGCTCGGATGCGTGCCGTGCCGCTCTCCGCGCCTACGGCCGCTCCGTCAAGCGGCTCGGCGTCATCACGCCCTACATGCCGATCGGCGACAAACAGGTCCACCGCTTTTTCACCGAATGCGGCTACGAGGTGGTGAACCTGCTCGGCCTGAAGTGTGCGAGCCCCCAGCTGATCGCGCACGAGTCCAGGCAGAGGCTACGCGACGCAATCATCGAAGTGAACCGCGGGAGCGTGGACGCAGTAGTCCAGGTCGGGACCAACCTCGCCATGGCCGAGGTCGCCGCGATGGCCGAATTCTGGCTCGACAAGCCGGTGATCGCGATCAACACCGCGACCTACTGGTACGCGCTGCGCCAGTACGGCATCAAGGACAAGGTCTACGGCTGGGGATCGCTGCTAGAGCAGCATTGAAGAGTGAGGACAACCGATTCTGCGACCTGCCGCTCGGGAATTTTCCAGTAGCGGCGCAGCAGGCGCTCCTTCTCTTCGTCCGAAACGAGGCGAAAGCCGCGCCGCTCATAAAAGCGCACCGCCCACGCGGCCGCCTTCCAGGTGCCGACGAGCAACGGACAGTCGGCTTGTCTCTTCAAGTCCTCGAGCAGCAGCGTCCCCGCTCCGCTGTGCTGGTGCGAGCTCAGCGTGTAGGCGTGTCGGATGAGCGCGACGTCGGCCACGTGCTGCAGGCCCATCACGCCGACGACACGGCCGTCGCGGCGAATGCAGGAAAATTTCACGCCCGCGCGCATCTCGGACAGAAGCTCCTCGCGCGGCATGTAAGGCTCGTGCCAGCGATCGGCCGGGATCACGCCGCGGTAGGCAACCGCGGCATCGTTGATGACGGCGCCGATCACGTCCGGATCTTCTATGGGTTCAACTATTTGCGTCCCCTTGGAAGCGGGTCGCCGCTCAAGCTGTACGCCGGCGGCACATAGAAGTTGAGCGTGCGCAGCGGCGCGCGACCTGTGTTCCTGACCTGGTGCTTCTCGCGTCGCTGAATGAAGACAAGGCTTCCGGCGGAAAGGCGGTGGCGCGCGCCGTCGACGATCGCTTCGCCGCGGCCGGAGACTACGAACAGCCACTGGTCGGCGCCGCGATGGCGGTTATCCGAGCCGCCTTCCGCGCCGCCGGGCGGCAGCACCATTTCCGCGGCCTGCGAAGCGTGGTTGCCGCGCATCACGCGAAAACCCTTGCCGAAGCGCAACGTCTTCTTTTTCATGGATCCATCGTACAGCGGGCCGTCCCCGCGAAGGGGACGGCCCGCATCTGCAACGAACTTCCTGCTATTTGCTGCCGGGAGTGGACGGCTGCGCGCCCGACTGAGTGCCGGTGCTTCCGGCGCCCTGCCCCGAGCCCACACCTCCGGTCCCCGGAGCCGCACCCGAGCTGCCCATGCTGGTGCTGCTCCCGCTGGACCCAGGCGTCGTGGGCGTGGCGCCCGATGAGGACGAGGTGCCGCCGGCGCTGCCGCTGCCGGTGGTAATGCCTTCGTCCTTCAGGCACTTCTCACGCTCCGCGGCCATCATGCCGAGGCACTTGCTGCTCGACGAGCTGGAAGCGCCGCTGCTGCCCGACACGCCGGGGGAACTCGTCCCCGGAGTCGTGGAGCTGCCTGTCGTGCCAGCGCTGCTGCCGGTGCCGCCGTATGTGGAGCCCGTGCCCTGCGCCACCGACACGCCCGAAATTGCAAAAAGCGCCGCGGCTGTAGCTGCACAGATGAGCTTCAAGGTTGCCTCCTTTACTTGCTGCTGCCCGACGAGCTGGGCGAGGAGCTGGGCGAGGAGCTGCTGGAGCCCATGCCGCTGCTGCTCGGGGAGCTGGAGCTGCTGCCCGACGAGCTGGGCGACGAGCTGCTGGGCGACGAGCTGCTCGGTGAGCTGCTGCTCGGCGAGCTGCTGCTCGACGTGCCGCCGCTCGAGGAGCTGCTGCTACCCGACTTGTTGAAGTACGCGTCCCACTCGGAGCGCGAGATCGAGCCGTCGCTGTTCTTGTCGACCGACGAGAACGACGGGGTCGAGCTGGACGAGCTGCTCGCACCGCCGGAAGCGCTCGGCGAGGACGACGAAGAAGACGAGCTCGGCGAAGACGAGCTGGGCGAAGCCGCGCTCGGCGAGGACGAGGAGCTGCTGGGCGAGGACGACGAGCTGCTGCTCGGTGAGGACGAGCTGCTCGAAGCACCGCCGGAGGCGCTGCCAGAGGACTTGCTGTCGCTCGCGCTCGGGCTGGAGCTGCTCGGGCTGGAGCTCGAAGAGCCGCTAGTACTCTGCGCCGCTGCAACACCGGCGAGTGCCAAGAGCGCCGCCGCTGTCGCCGAAACAACTACTTTCAACATCATATGAATTCCTCCTAGGAGATTGGGGGAAGAGAGCTGCAGCCGGAGGAATGCAATCCCCATGCCCACAATGGACATCTGGCACGAGACTTTCTTCACACGCGCGCCATGTTCATACGCGCGTCATGCAGTCCAGAGCTCTGACACTGGGCGCCGCGGCGGCGCTTGCCTCGGCAGCGTTCGTTCAACAGCGCGCATGGCGCGCGGAGCGCGACAGTCCTCCGCTCGGCCGCATCGTGGAAGTGGACGGGGCGCGCGTGCACTACCTGGAGCGCGGCCGCGGAACGCCGCTCGTCATGTTGCACGGCAATGGCAGCATGCTTCAGGAGTTGAGGCTGAGCGGACTCTATGAGCTCGCGGCGGCGCGATACCGCGTGATCCTTCCTGACCGTCCCGGGCACGGCCATAGCACGCGGCCGCGGCGCGAATGGTGGGGTCCGCGCTCGCAGGCGGCGCTGCTGCGCGCCCTCCTCGCGCGGATCGGCATCGAACGCCCAATCGTTTTCGGTCACTCGTTCGGCGCGCTCGTCGCGCTCGCCTTCGCGCTCGACTACCCAGCCGACACGCGCGGCGTAGTGCTCGCTTCGGGCTACTACTTCCCGACGGCGCGGCTCGACGTCCCGTTTATGGCGTCTCCGGCGATTCCACTGCTGGGCGACCTGATGCGGCACACGGTCTCGCCGCTTATCTCGCGCGCATTGTGGCCGCACATGCTGAGGGTGCTGTTCAGCCCGGCGCCCGTGCCGCGTTACTTCCAGCTCTTCCCCACCTGGATGGCGTTGCGTCCATCGCAGCTGCGCGCGGCGGCCGAAGAGGCTGCTCTGCTCGTTCCGTCCGCCGCGAGCTTGCAGCGACGGTATGGCGCCCTGGACGTTCCCGCGGTGATCGTCGCAGGAGCGCAGGACCGCTATCTCGATCCGTCGCGCCATTCGCTCGAGCTCGCGCGCCGCATCGCCCACCGGGAGCTCGTGGTTTCGCCGCGCGCCGGCCACATGGTCCACCACGTCGATCCGCGGCGCGTGCTGCACGCCATCGAGGCCGCGGCGCGCTGATTGCAGCGTCCTCGAGCCGTCATCGCTCATTCTTTTTTATTTGGAGTCATTCAATGCGTACAAAGCTAACGCTCGCGCTCGCGGCCTGCGCCGCGCTTTGCGCTTCTTCCGGCGCGCTCGCCCAGTCCAGCGACACGAAAAGCCCTTCCACCAAGAACGAGCAGAAGAAGAGCTCGCTCGACCGGGCGGACCGCCGGCACTTCCGCGACATCGCGCAGGCGAACATGGCCGAGGTCCAGGCGGGGAAGGTGGCGCAGACCAAGGCGAGCTCCGACGAGGTGAAGAAATTCGCCCAACACATGGTGGACGACCACAGCAAGATGCTCAAGGAGCAGGAAACCATGGCGCAATCGAAGGGCGTTGCGCTTCCCAAGGAGGCAAGCAAGGCGGAGAAGTCGGCGCTGAAGAAGCTCCAGTCGGCTTCCGGGGCCCAGTTCGACAAGAGCTACATGCAGCAGATGGTCAAGGACCACGAGAAGGCGCTGAAGCTGGTGCAGGACACGGCGAAGAGCGCGAAGGACCCGGAGCTCAAGCAGGCCGCGGAGCAAGCGGCGCCCGAAATTCAGAAGCACCTCGACGAGGCGAAGGAAATCGCCGGCAAGACCTCGTAGTCCGGCCGAAGCCGCGCGACGAGCTTCGTCATCTGGCGAACACTAGCCCTGCGAGCTTCGGTAATCGTTGCATGGCGCGGTACGAATTGCCGGAATGGTCCTTGCTACGCCCCCCTACCCCAAGCAAGGAGGCAATCCATGGAGAGAATCGAGAAATCGGTGGAAGTGAAGTGCCCGGTGAACGCCGTCTACGACCAGTGGACGCAGTTCGAGGAATTCCCGCGATTCATGGCGGGCGTGAAGGAAGTGCGGCAGATCGACGATACCCACGTGCACTGGCACGCGGAGATCTGGGGCAAGGACAAGGAGTGGGACGCCGAGATCACCGAGCAGGTCCCGGACCGCAAGATCGCCTGGCGCAGCATCTCGGGCGACGCGCCGAACGCCGGCGAGGTGCGCTTCGACCCGGTCGGCGCGGACCGCACCCGCGTGCATCTCGCGATGTCCTACGAGCCGCAGGGCGCGATCGAGAACGTGGGCGACAAGCTCGGCGTGCTGAGCGCGCGCGTGCAGAGCACCGTCGAGGACTTCAAGAAGTACATCGAGGAGCGCGGAGGCGCGACCGGCGGGTGGCGCGGCGAAGTCCACGGCGGCCAGCGCACCCGCTGAGCGCTCGCGCGACTCCTCTAAGCGGCTGCCGCAACCGCGCTACGGGCTGCGCTTGGGCAGCGCGAGCCCGTGCGCGACCATGCCGGCCGCGCAGATGAGCAAGCCGAGGGTCGCGAGCGCTTCGACCGTGGCGATCTGCTGCGGCCACTGATCGTCGTAGACGCGGCCCACGAAGGGCCGCAGCACCGCGAGGGCATAGACTGCCGTGCCGAGCGTGAGGAGCGCACCGGCCGTCACGACCACCGCGCCGCCAGAATGAGCGCGGCTCCAGAGCAGCACGCCGGCGAGCAGGAACACCAACCCGACGATCAGCCCGGCCACCAGCACCGCGTTCGTGATCACGCCCGCCTTTTAGCACAGAATTCGGGGTCAGAGCCCGATTTCGCTGTCACGTACGTAACGACGAATTCGGGCTCTGACCCCGAATTCCGATTTCTCATTCCGCTTTGAGGTTCGCCGCCTTCGCCACCTTGGCCCAGCGCGCGAGCTCCGCGCGCACGAGCTCGCCGAGCGCTTCGGGCGTTCCGGGCGCGGGGGTCAGGCCGACGCTCTCGAGCCGCTCGATCGTCGCCGGCTGGCTGAGCGCTCTTACCGAGGCGGCATTCAGCCGCGCGAGCACCTCGCGCGGAATGCCCGCGGGCGCGAACAGGCCGAACCACGCGTTGACTTCGAAGCCGGCGAGGCCCTGCTCGATCGCAGTCGGGACGTCGAGGAGCGGCGTGCGCTCGCGCGTGAGCACGGCGAGCGCGCGCAGCCTCCCGGCGCGGATTTGCGCGAGGACCGCGGAGATGTCGACGAACATGAGCGGGATCTGGCCGCCGACGAGGTCGCTCACCGCGGGCCCCGCGCCCTTATAGGGAACGTGGGTCATCTCCACGCCGGTGATCTGCTTGAAAAGCTCCCCGGCGAGGTGCTGCGAGGTGCCCGCGCCGGCCGAGCCGTACGAAAGCTTGCCGGTATGCGTCTTCGCGTAGTCGACGAGCTGGCTCACGTCGTTCGCCGGCACCGACGGATGCACCACGAGCACATTGATGTTGGACGCGACGAACGTAATCGGCGCGAAATCGCGCACCGGGTCGAAAGGCATCCGGGCGTAGACGCTCGGATTGATGCCGTGCGTGCCGATCGAGCCCATGCCGAGCGTGTAGCCGTCGCCCGGCGCCTTGGCGACGAACTCCATGCCGACGTTGCCGCCGGCGCCGGGCCGGTTCTCGACCACCACCGGCTGTCCGAGCGCTTCGCCGAGCGGCGGCGCGAGCGTCCGGCACAGCGTATCGACCACCGCGCCGGGCGGAAAAGGGCTGACGAGGCGGATCGGCTTGGACGGCCAGGCTTGCGCCTGCGCGGCGCCGCTCATCCATATGAAGGCTAGAACGACGAGCGCCAGCCATACCAGGACGATCAAGGCGGCGCCGAGCCGCCCGAGCGCCGATGCCTCGGGACGGTGTTCGAGAGCGCGCGCGCGGCATTCGGACATCACGTCTTCCGGCACCAGTTTTACCACGAGCACAAGAGCGAGCGGCAGCAGGATGATCTCATCGAGCAGCCCGAGCACCGGGATGAAATCCGGAATGAGGTCGATCGGGCTCAGCACGTAGGCGACGATCGCCGCGACGAAAAGCTTGGAATACCACGGCGTACGCGGGTGTTTTGCTGCAAGATAGATCGCGTACACCTCGCGCTTCAGCTCTGCGGCGCGCGCCCTGAAGCTTGCCAGGACAGACATGGCGCCAAGATATAACGCTTTCCGGGAAGATAACGAACCCATGCCGCGCCTTCGGCGATGGACGAGAATCGCCGCCGCCCTCGCGCTGCTCGGCGCGGCGGGCTGTCCCGGCGGCGGCGGAGGCGGTGGCGACATGCCGCCAGGGCCGCCGCAAGTGCAGCTAAGCGTTGAGCGCGTGTTCCCCGCCCTTACATTCAGCGCCCCGGTCGCGATGCTCCAAGCGCCCAACGATACCAGCCGCTGGTTCGTCGTCGAGCAGGGTGGCGTCGTCCGCGTGTTCCAAAACGTTCCAGCCGTTGCGGCGACCACCACTCCGGATTTCATCGACATCTCGGGCCAAGTGACGTTCTCCGGAGAGGCGGGACTGCTCGGCATGGCGTTCCACCCGAACTTTCCCGCCGACCAGCGCGTGTACCTTTTTTATTCGCAGACCGCCAGCGGGAACCTGATGTCTCTTCTCGCCGAGTTCCAAACGAAGGACGGCGGCCTGACCCTCGATCCAAGCTCCAAGAAAATTCTGATCACTCTCCCGAAGCCGAACAACGAAGGCAATCACAATGGCGGCAATCTCGCGTTCGGACCGGACGGCTTCCTCTACGCGGGGATCGGCGATGGCGGCGGCGGGAATGACAGCACGCACGGCCCGATCGGCAACGCGCAGAACCCCAACACGCTGTTCGGCAAGATGCTGCGCATCCAGATCACGGCTGCGTCCGGAAGCTACGGCATTCCGCCGGACAATCCGAACGCGGGCAACCCCCTTTGCAACCTCAACGGAACGGGGGCGCAGCCCTGCCCGGAAATCTTCGCGCTTGGCATGCGCAACCCCTGGCGCTGGAGCTTCGACCGCGCGACCGGGCAGCTCTGGGTCGGCGACGTCGGCCAGAACGCGATCGAGGAAGTGGACCGCGTGGACCTCGGCGGCAATTACGGCTGGCGCTGCTTCGAGGGAACGCGCAGCAACACCGACGTTTCCTGCGGCGTGCCTGGGCCTTTCATACCGCCGGTCGCCCAGTACGGCCGAAGCGTGGGCGTGACTGTGACCGGTGGCTACGTCTACCGCGGCACGCGCTTCCAGGGGCTCGTGGGGCGATACATCTTCGCCGACTTCGGCGTCGGCACGATTTTCAGCATCGACTCCACGGCGCAGGGCACGCTCAACGTGACCGACGGATTCATGTCGGCCCTCTCGATCTCGTCGTTCGGCCAGGGCATCGACGGCGAGCTCTTCGTCGTCGACTACGGCGGCGGCGGGCTCTACCACATCCGACAGTAGCAGCCGCAGGCCCGGATCAAGGGCGCTTCGCGAGCACCGCGACGGCGACGAACACCAGCGCCGCCGCGGCGGCTTCGAGCCAGATCGTCGCGTTCATCGCCGCCGTGTGCGCGGCTGCGGGCGCGAGCACGTAGTGCGCGAAGGCGTCGAACCCCAGCACGGCGTAGAGGCCGACGAGGCCGAGGCCGACCGCGGGATGGCCCCGGCGCAGGAGGAGGTAGCCGGCCGCGCCGAGCATCGTCTCGCCGAGCCACGCGGCGTACACCGCGGGACGCGTAATCCATCGCGGCATGTTGGGATAATCGGCGAGGAATTCCGCGTTGTGGACGTGGTGCGCGAGGCTGGCGGCGGCATAGGCGAGAAGCAGCACGCCGAGCGCCTTGACCCAAGCGCGCTCGAATGCCATCGCGCGTTCCCGGGTCATGCGAAGAGCCTCGCGAACGCGTCGCTGCCCTTGGGCGTGATGGCCACGGCGCGCGAGCGCCGCATGCGAAGGATCCAGCCGTGCTCGAG
>DATLUZ010000124.1:0-76649 GCA_035577785.1 Burkholderiales bacterium
GGGCTACCGGGTGGTTGGACCTCGACCTTGTCCGTGCGCATTGGGCGTTGCTCGAAGGCCTGGTTGGGCCCGGGATTGCACACGAAGGATGGAAAGACGAATGTCTTGTTGCAATTCACACCCTCCAGGTAGTCCCTGAGATTGTTGTTGGGGCGGCCCGCCGGGTTGGTCAGACTGCGTCCGAGAAGGACGAGCAGCGCCCGAGTAGTCCGCGTGCCGTTGAAGCGCAGGCAATTCGTAGTAGTCGGAGGATTGTTTACGCATCCGATCGGCACAGGCGGGCTGCCAGTCAGGTTATCCACGGTGTTCATGGGCGCCACGGCGTACCACACAAGCCGGTACCACTCGTTGCGCACGAACCAGCCGGTGGAACCGGCGCCGGTGCTGGTCGCATCGAGCAGCGGATGATCCTTAATCACCCCGAGCTGCGCCGTCATGCAGTAGCTCACCGTCAGCGGCAGTAATAGAGGACCGCCAACCAAGCCGGGCGCTTGGGCCTTGATGGACAGGTCGGCCGAGCCGTCGTTCTGGAAAGCGGCGGTGACGCCGGTGACGGTGCCGGGGGAACTGCAGGTCCCTAGACTCAACAATGAACCGGTAAGCAGCGTAACCGCGCTTGGATCGAGCTGGCGCAGCGCCATGGCGACGTTGTTCGCGCGCGCGGTTATGGTGAATGTCGCGGTCCCGACCGCAACATAGGTGCCGTTGCACTGCACCTGGTTGCCGGTCAAGGTGCAGCTTCCGCCGGAAAGCAAGGCGCCGGTCACGGAAATGGTGGGCCCGCCCCCGCTGGTAGTCCAGTTAACGAACGTGGGCGAATAACGCGCGTCCGAGGCGCAGCCGGCGGCTGAGCAATTGAAAGGCAGCAGGCCTTGGTAGCGGCCGTCGTTCGCCTGGTAGCTGTTGCCTGACCCCGGGTCGGGATTATTGAAGAGTGCGGCAAACGGATAAACCGGATTCGCAGCCGTCTGCCCCCACGCCGCAGAGGCGTAGACGCTCCGCAGCGCAGGCGCGATCTCTCGCTGCATGCGCTGCTGGATCGCCGCCTCCAGCTCGGGGATGAGATCGGCGGTGGTGACCGCAAGCACCTGGTCGTTGAATGACGTTGCCGGCCCGACGGTGGAGAAGGCCGGGGTCGCGGCGTTGAAGCACTCGACGTAGTCCGCCGGGTTAATCGTGGGCGCGGGTGCAGCGCGCGCTTGATTTCTTGCCGTGCAGCCAGGCGCCGCCTGGACGTTCATTGCACGCCCCGGGGCGATGATCAGAGCCACGACGTCGTTCGGCGGTGCTAGTCCGTCGACCGTCATTTGTCCGCGCTTGTCCGAATTGATGGTGAGGGTCGTCGACGTGTTCTGCAGCGACCAGCCCGGCGAAACGGCGTACCACAGCGGCTCGGCATCCGCGTCCACCAGCTTGTCGAGCCCCAACGTGCGCCACGGGAGGCGGCCGACGCGGGCGCACGTAGGGTCCCCGGGATCTGGCGCGGCGACGCCTTCCGAAGTAGTTGCTATGTTGTTCGCCCCTTCAGGGCAAGGCAGGCGTCCGGGGTTGTTGTCGGTCTGGGTGGCGTTGATCACCATCCAGCCGATCAGCGCCTGCTTCGCCTGGTTCAGCACCTTCGCGTTGAACTCGCGCTTCGTGGCGGTCTGGAGCGTCGCGAGCGGAAGGCGGCTCATCAGGACGTACGTGAATGCGAGCACGACGACGACCAGCAGCAGGAGGAGCGCCACGCCGCGCTGGGCGTTCCGGCTGCGCGACATCGCGTTCACTTGGTCGGGTTGACGCTGATCTCGCCGTTCGGCCCCAGCACGTCGCGGATCTCTCCGGTGCCGCGGTCGAGCACCTGGCCGGGCTTGAGCGAGAAGCGCACCGCGCCGTCGCCGACGGGGACCGAGACGCGTCCTTCGCGGCGGCCCGATTCGATGCGCGGGGCTTCGCCGCCTTCGACGCCGAGCGACTCGCCGTTTACCCAGACGGTCGACGGGCCGCCCGAGCGCCGCACGTAGCCGTCGACCCGCGTGGTGGGCGAGGCCACCGCCGGCGCCGCCGGCCGGTCGGGCATGCGCGCCTTGCGCCGCGCGTCGAGCGCCGCGCGCTGCTCCTCGGTGAAGAAGAGCCGCCCGAGCTCCTGCGCCGAAGCCGCGCCGACCGAGGCGAGGAGCGCGACGAGGACGAGGACGCGCGTCATGATTTCGCCGCCCGGTCCAGGATGGTGATGAGGTCGATGCCGCATTCTGCGCGCAGCCGCGGTGCCAGCGTGGCGCCGGTCGCCGCCTGCGCGTTGCGCGTGACAACGCACTTCTTCACCGAATAGTAGGCGTTGCCGGACGCGCGCAGGTCGGCGAGGAAGCGCAGCAGGTCCTCCTCGTGCAGCAGCGCCATGTTGACCTGCATGGTGCTGGCGAAGAAGTCGACGTTCGCCGGCTTGCCGGGCACCGAGACGAGGAGCTGCTGGCGCTCCACGCGGTAGCGCAGGTCGAGGAGCTCGCGCTGGGCACGGATGCGCGCGATGGCGTCGGCCCATTCCAGGCGCCGCTCCTCGCCCAGCACGCGCAACTGCTTGAGCTGCTGGTACACGTCGAGCTTCGCCTTGACCTCGCGCTCCTCCTCCGCGATGCGGGCCAGGCGCTCGGTGCTCTGGTTGCGTTCGGTGCGCGCCGCCGCAAGGCGTTCGTTCGCCTCGCTGCGCGAGTCGGAGGCGAGCTTGATGAGCACCAGGCCGAAGGCGACGAGCAGGACCGCGACGAGCGCCGGCAGCGCGAGCCTCTTCAGCTCCTCGCGCGTGAGCGTGAACGTCACGGCAGCCTCCGCAGCAGCACCACGGTAAAGCGCGGCGCCTCCGTGCTTTCGGCGGCGCCGCCGATGTCGCCCGTCAGCGTGCCCTCGGGCGTCACGTCGAAGGGCAGGTCGGTGCGCGCGAGCTCGTAGCCGGAAGTGCCGAGCGCGGCGGCGAAGCGGCGCACCTGGGCGGTGATGGCGCGATAGTCGTTGCGCTCGGTGGCGTTCACGCGGCCCGAGATCTCCAGCCGCATCGCGCTGTCGCCCTGGAGGTCCGGCTTGGAGCCAGCCGTATTGGACGAGGTGAGCGGGGTGAGCGGAGCGGTGCGATCGCGCCGGTCGGGATGGCCCACGCTGAAGTCGATGCGGTCGAGCTCGAACTGGGGAAACTCGTCCATGGCGTGCGACACGTGCACGAACGCGGCTTCGGGAGCGGCCGTGTGCGACGCGATGCGCGTGAACTCGACCACCGTCGCCCGCAGATTCTCGGTGCTGGTCTGCGTGACCGGAAAGGAGGCCGTGATGCGCTGGTAATTCTCGGCGGCGCGCCGCGCCTCGAGCGTCTGGCTCTCGGCCTGGCCGCGCACGTCGAGGGCCTCGAGCCATCGCGCGCCGGCGGCGAGCGCACAGAGTCCGAACACCGCGGCGCCCGCGACCACGATGCCCCGCTGCAGCTGCCACACCTGGAAGCGCCGGCGGTCTTCGCGGTTCGCGAACTGCTCGCGGGGCGGCTTCTTCGCCGCCAAGTGCAGGTAGTACGCCTCGGCCGAGGCGCCCGGCGGCAGCGCCTTGAGGCCCGCCGCGCGCGCCGCCTCGTCGGCGTCCACGGTGCGGAAGGTCAGACGGGCGTCGGAGCCGAGCACCTGCTCGAAGGTGCGCCGCTCGCCGGGCGGCGCGACCACCAGCACCTGGATCGGCGCACCGTCCCGCGGCAGCGCGCGCAGGGTGGCGAGGTACTGCGCGAGGCGGTGGGTTTCGGAGCGGGCAAAGAGCGCGAGGGCCTGCGGCGTTGTGTCGACGGTGCGCTCGAGGCGGGCGAAGCGCAGCCTCCCGTTCTCGACGAAGCTCTGGCGCAGCCCGGCGCGGTCCGCGGTCACCAGGAACGCTCGGCCCGTCTTCACACCCAGCCGGGCGGCGAGCCGCGGCGCGAGCAGCGGCGCCGAGTACACGCCGGCGAGGCGCGCGCCGGACTCCTCCAGCGCGTCGAGCCAGGGCGAGAACTGCTGGGTGTTTGTGAACGAGGCAAGGAGCACGCGTTCGTTGCGCCGTTCCTCGGTGGCCACCTGACCGATCGAAAAGGCGGCGGCGAGGCGCGTGTCGCGGTAGCGCTGCGCGAGCCGCCTTCGGAGCACCGCGTCGCGGTCGGCGCCGCGCAGGTACGGGATCTGCTCCTCGTGGAAATCCTCGCCCGGCACGTCCGCGAGCACCGAAAGCAGCGTGCCGCGCCGGCCGCGCAGGTAGTCGCGGAACTCCGCCACGCCCGCCTCGCTGGTCTGGAACTGGGCTTCCAGGCGCAGCGTCGAGCCCGACGCGTCGTAGAGGTAGTTCTCGTCCGCGGTGAAGTAGAGGATCCGGCGCACGGGGTCAGAATTTCATCTTGGAAATCGTGTCGTAGACCGGCCCGAGCACCGCGAGCATCACCCAGCCGAGGACGAGGCCGAGCACCACGGTGAGCGCCGGCTCGATCATCGCCTGGAGCTTGCCGATGGCCTCGCGCACCTCGCGGTTGTAGAAATAGCTGACGTTGAGCAGCGCCGTGTCGAGGGCGCCGGTGGCTTCGCCGATGCGCAGCATGCGGATCACGAGCGGCGGGAAAAGCGCCAGGTCGGCGAACGCCGCGCTGGTGTTCTTGCCGTCGGCGATCTGCTGTCCCGCCATGCGCAGCGCGTTCTCGAGCGGCTTGTTGCCGACGATCTCCTCGCAGCTGCGGATGGCGTCGAGCACCGTGATGCCCGAGGCATACATCATGGCGAACGTCGAGGCGAAGCGCGACAGGATGATCTTGCGCAGGATCGGGCCCACCAGCGGCAGGCTGATCTTCAGGTGGTCGATCATGTAGCCGATCTTCGGGTTGTTCTTCATCGCCAGGCGCAGCCCGATCCACGCCAGGATCGGCGCCGCGATCACGCTCCACCAGTAGGACACGAAGAAGTCCGACACCGCCATCAGCACGCGGGTCTGCAACGGGATCTGCTGGCCCATGTTCTTGATGAAGCCGGTCATCTGCGGCACCAGGTAGATCATCAGGAAGAAGAACACCAGCACCACGATGCTCGCGACGAACGCCGGGTACATGACGATCTTTTTGGTCTGCGCGGCGAGCTCGTCTTCCCACTTCAGGGACTCGGTGAGCGAAGCGAGCACCTCGGCGAGCTTCCCCGTCTGCTCGCCGGATCGGATCAGGCTCACGAACACCTTGCTGAACACCTCGGGGAACTCGCCCAGCGCGGAAGACAGCGTCTTGCCGCCCTCGATCGACTCGATCAGGCCGGAGATCACTTCGCGGAAGCGCCCGTTCTCGACGCTTTCGCGCAGGTCGTTGAGGCCCTCGAGCAGCGGCACCCCCGCCTTCGCGAGCTGCTCGAGGTGGAAGCAGAAGTTGATCAGGTCCGGGCGCGCGACGCGCCCGCCGCCGATGAGGCGGCTCCTGTGCTCGGTCGGCGCGCCGGTGATGAGGTCGAGGTCCATGCGCGCGAGGCGCTGCTCGAGGTCGAAGAGATTCGCCGCCTCGACGCGCCCGGCCACGTTCTTGCCCTGCGCGTTCACCGCGCGGTATGCGAAAAGGGGCATGGGAGGCTCAGCTCATCCGCTCAGCTCATCCGATCGGTGAGGTCGACCACTCGCATCACCTCGTCGAGGCTGGTGGCTCCTGCGCGCGCCAGGCGCACCCCGTCGTCGGCGAGGGTCTTGAAGCCCTGCGCGCGCGCCGCGGTGAGGATCTCGCGCGCGGTGGCGCGCCGCGCCACCAGCTCGTCGATGCCGGCGTCGATCTTGAGCAGCTCGAGGATCGCCTGGCGGCCGCGGTAGCCCTGGTACTCGCACTGCTCGCAGCCGACCGCGCGATAGAGCGCGGCGGGCTCGGTCGGCGAGAGGCCGAGCAGGCGCCGCTCCTTCACGTCCGGGTCGTAGGACTGGCGGCAGGTCCGGCACAGGCGCCGCACCAGGCGCTGCGCGAGGATGCCGATGATGTTGCCCGCCAGGATGTCGGGGAGGATGCCGATGTCGAGCAGGCGCGGAAACGCGCCCACCGCCGAATTGGTGTGGAGCGTGGTGTACACCTGGTGCCCGGTCATCGCGGCGCGGAACGCCATCTCGGCGGTCTCGCGGTCGCGGATCTCGCCGACCAGGATCACGTCCGGGTCCTGGCGCATCATGGCGCGGATGCCGTTGGCGAAATCGAGCTTGGCGGCCTCGGCCACCGAGGTCTGCCGGATCAGCGTCATCGGGTACTCGACCGGGTCTTCCAGCGTCATCACGTTGACGGCGTCGGAATTGATGTGGTTCAGGATCGAATACAGCGTGGTCGTCTTGCCGCTGCCGGTCGGCCCGGTGACCAGGATGATGCCCTCGGGGCGCGTGATCATGAGCTTGAGAACCTCGAGCGCCGGCTCCTCGAGGTTCAGCTTGTCGAGCGGCACGATGCCCTTCTGGCGGTCGAGGATGCGCAGCACCAGGTTCTCGCCGTGGGTGGTCGGCAGGCTCGCGACGCGGAAGTCGACCACCCGCCCCGACATGGTGGCCGAGATGCGGCCGTCCTGCGGCGCGCGCGTCTCGGCGATGTTCATCTTCGCCATGACCTTGATGCGCACCGCCATCGCCGGCCAGTAGGTCTTGTGCAGGCTCCTGATCTGGCGCAGCACGCCGTCGATGCGGTAGCGGATGCGCAGGAAGTTCTGCTCCGGCTCGAAGTGAATGTCCGAAGCCGCGCGCTCGACCGCGTCGGCGAGCAGCGCCGAGATCAGGCGCACCACCGGCTGCGAATACTCGTCGCCCTCGGTGAGGGTGGCGTAGTCGATCTCGCCGGTCTCGATCTCGCGCAGGATGCCGTCGATCGAGAACTCGTGGCCGTAGTAGTGCTCGACCGCGCGCTCGATCTCGGACTCGCCGGACAGGCGCAGCTCCACCTCGTACTCGCCGTTCAGGTGGGCGCGCAGCTGGTCGACCGCGACGATGTTGTTGGTGTCGGCCAGCGCCACGATGAACTTCTTGTGCTGCCGATCGACCGCGACCGGGAAGATGCGGTAGCGCCGCGCCATCTCGCGCGGCAGGAGCTTGAGCGCGGCGGGATCGACGATGATGTGCGACAGGTCCACCGACTGCATGCCGAGCTTCTCGGACAGCGCGTCGCGCAGCGTCGCCTCGGAGACGAAGCCGAGCTGCACCAGCAGGCGCCCGACCGGCACGTGCGATTTCGTCTGCTCGAGCAGCGCGATGCGCAGCTGGTCCTCGGTGAGGATCCCCTGGTCGATCAGGATCTGTCCGATGTGGCGCTTGGCCTGGGGATTGGCGGGCGAATTCATCCTCGGCTCTGCGGCGGGGCTCGAGCTCAGTTCCCGAGCTGAGCGGCGCGGGTGCGCGCGGCGGCGAGGTCGAAGCTCGCGCCGTGCTTTTCCGCGAGCGCGATCGCGCGGCGGTAATAGTCGGCCGCGAGCTTGGACTGGCGCAGGTGGTCGAGGCTGACCGCCAGGTTGAAGGCGAAGTCGGGGTTGTCCGGATCCGCGGCCATCGCCTTGAAATAGGCCTGCTGCGCTTCGGCCCAGCGTCCCTGCTGCGCGAGCTGGTTGCCGAGGGTGAAATGCAGCACGTTGGCGCCGGGGTCGGCGGCGAGCAGGGTCTTCACGCGGCTCTCGGTGGTGAGCGGATCGAGCCGGCTCGCGCGCAGCGCGATGAGCCCGGCCTGGGCGTTCGAATCGGTCGGGTCGTTCTGCAGCAGGCGCAGGTAGGCGGCTTCCGCGGCCTCGTATCTCCCGGCGCGCACGTCGGTCGCCGCGAGGCCGAGCAGCGCATCGCGGTTTCCGGCGTCGTCGCGCAGCGCGGCCTGGTAGTCGGCGCGCGCGGTAGCCAGGTCCCCGGCGAGGTAGGCGGCGTAACCGGAAGCGACTTTCGGATCGATCTGGGGCGACGGGCGCGTCTGCGTGACCGGCGCCTCTGCGAGCCGCGGCTGGGGTGGCGGCGCAGGCGCGAAACGGGGCGCGGGCGGCGCGGAGACCCGGGCCGCCGCTGGGGGCGCGACCGGGGCCGCTTCGCGTGGCGGACGTTCCCTCGGCGCCGGGGCGGGCTCAGCGGCTGCGGCGACCGGCGGCAGCCCGGGAATGGTGGTCGGCGTCGCGAGCGCCGCCGTGGCGGCGGGCCTGCTTGCAGGCGCCGGAGACGGTGCGGCGGCCTGCTGCGCCGCCCGCGGCGGATTGGCGTTCACGAGAGACGGCGGAGGACGCAGCTGATACCAGAAATACCCGACGATGCCGATCGCGGCCATGCCGAGACAGGCGAGCGTGATGTAGAAGGGCAGGCGCGGGTTCGGCTCCCTGAACTTCGCTTCGAAGACCTTGCGAGCGGCGGCGCGCTCGGCAGCCTGCGGCTGGTCGGATTCCACCGCTTCCGGCGCCGGCTCGGCCTGGCGCGGCGCGATCTCGTCGGTGAGGATCTCGAGCGGCTGGCGGATATCGGGCAGCTCGGCGCGCGTCAGCACCGGCTTCTCCGGGATCGGCGACGGATTTTCGATCCGCAGCTCGGGCCCCGCATCGCCTTTCGCGCGGCGCTGGGCCTCTTCCTTGGCCTTTTCCGCCTTCTTCAGCGCCTCGAGGAGCAGGCTCATGTCACGGGGCCTGGCCCGGCATGAGCGGCGGCGCGGTGCGCGACGGGTTGGGGCGCCGGAAGAAGTCCTCCCGCGGCAGCTGGTCGCGGTAGTTCCGGAAGTCGCCCTCGAGGCTCGGATCCCGGATCACGGTGGCGCGGAGGAAGATGACGAGCTCGGTCTTGGCCGACAGGTCGGCGCGGTTGGTCATCAGCTCGCCGATGAGCGGGATGCTGCGCACGCCGGGGATGCCCGACTCTTGGTTCTGTACGAAGTCCTGCATCAGGCCGGCGAGCACCGCGATTTCGCCGTTTTGCAGGCGCAGGATGGAATCGAACTCGCGCGTCTCGAACACCGGGATGTCGTTCTGCGTGTTCTGGCCCTGCAGCGCAGGGTTCGGATCGCGCACGCTGTCGACGCGCCGCCGGATCGTGGGACGCACGTTGAGCACCACCGCGTCGGCATCGTTGATCTGGGGCAGCACCGCCATCATGAAGCCCTCCGCCGCGATGTTCGGTGTGGTGGTGAAGGAGGCCGCCACCACGGCGGTGCCGCCGGCGACGGTGACCGGCGTGGTCGACGGTGTCAGCGTGAAATAGATGATGTCGCGCGTGACGCGCAGGATCGCGGTCTGGTTGTTCAGGACCGAAAGGCGCGGGCTGGAGAGCACGCGCACGTCGCCGAATTGCTCGAGCAGGCTCAGCGTGGCGGAGAAATTGCGCCCGGCGTCGGCATAGCTGAGCAGAAACGGGGTCAGGCTGAAGCCCGGCGTGAGCGAGGTGGTCGGCGGGATCGCCGGCTGCTGCAGCTGGAAGCCCGTCACCCCGGAGCGAAGCTTGGCCCACTCGATGCCGCGCTGGTATTCGTTCCTGAGCTGGACCTCGGCCACCGTCGCCTCGATCAGCACCTGGCGCTTGGCGCCCTGGAGCACCTGGTCGAGGAATTCCTGGACGCGCTCGTGCTGCTTCGAGGTCGCGCGCACGTAGAGGACGCCGCTCTCGCGGTTGCCGATGACCGCCGCGGCCTCCTGATAGGTCGCGCCGGGCTGCGCCGGGGCGGCAAGTGCCTGCGGCTGGATCGGCAACCCGCCCGGCACGGCAGGCACTGCCGGCGCTGCGGGGGTGGCCTGCGCGAGGTGGGTGCCCGCGGGGATGACCTTGTCGGTCTCGCGCAGGATGTCCTTCACGTTCTGGATCAGCGATTCCCAGAGCTTGTTCTCGGCGCGAACATCGATCTGCGCCGTGCCGCCGGTGGTGGTGCCGGCGGTCGTAGTCGGCGTCGCGCCGGGTACGCCCGTCCCACCCGTGCCGAACTGGGTCGAGGCGGTCGATTGCATCTTCACGTCGCGGCTCGCGCTGAGGTAGTCGACCTTGTAGGTGCGCAGATAAGGCGAATCGCGCATTACCACCAGATTGTCGTTCTGGATCTCGTAGCGCATGTCGACCTGCCGTGCGATGCGCGAGAGGAGCTGCGGCAGGGTCTGGTCGATCGCGTTGAGGGTGACGGTGCCGGTCACGTCCGGATTGATGTCCACGTTCAGCCGTGCGTCACGCGCGAGCGCGAAGAGCAGCTCCTGGACGCGCACGTTGTTCACCACCACGCTGTAGGTTTCGGGCCGGACTGCAGGCTTGGGCTTCGGCAGGATCGGCGAGACCTGCACCGGCGGAGGGATATCGGCCTCGGCGCGCGCTTCAGGAGCCCGGATGTGCGTCGCCGCGGGTTTCGGCGGCGCGTGGCCGCAGCCCGCCGCGAAAGCCGCAAGCAATGCGGCCGCACCCAGTCTCCCCAACGTCATTGCGAAACTCCCTCCGGGCGGCAAGCATACCACGAGTAGTGCCTGAAGAAACTGGTGTAAGCGCCTGTCACGCAGGCATTTTTTATCTCTCTGTTCAAATTTGGCGACGCAGCTCCCCGAAACTGCGGAGCTCCGTCCGGAAGGCTTCCTGATACCGCGGCGGCAGGCGCTTTCCGGCCGCCGCGGCCTCGTCCCGGGACGCAAATTCGCCGTACAGGACCCGCAGGCGGTACTGGCCGGCGTCCTCCAGCGGAATGACGAAAAGCTCGTCGAGCTGGACGAAGTCGCGGGCGCGAAGGAGAAAGCGCTCCATGCGCGCCGGGTCACTGTTGTCGGTGGTGAAGAGCTCGATCGAGTAGCCCGCGTCGGGGGCCCGTTCGAGGACCGCGCGGGTGGCTGCAATGCGCTCCGCGAGGAGGCGGTGACCGTCTGCCGAATAGCGCGCGAGTCGGTCGGCTTGATCCGGGCTGAGATGGGTTGGAGGGGTCGGCGCGCTCTGAGGGGGCGTCGGCTCGGGGGTCACCGGGGGCGCCGCCACGGGTGCGGCGACCGGTTCGGCGACCGCCGCCGACGCGGGCTCGGGTTTCGTCGTCCAGAGCCACTGCGCCGCGAGGCCGAGCGCCAGGCCGACAGCCAGCGCCGCCGCGGCGACGGCGAGCGTGCGCCTGCGGCGCGGCGTTACCACGGCGAATTCGGAGTCCTGCACCGCGGCGCGCACGTGGCTCGACCTGACGGCGTGGCCGTTCTCGGTGAATGCCGAGAGCAGCGCCTTGTCGGCGAGGATGTTGATGCGCCGCGTGAGGCCGTCGGAGGCGCCCGCGATCAGCCCGACCGCGCGCGGCGCAAACACTTCCGGGCCACGGTAGCCCGCGGCGCGCATGCGGAACGACAGGTAGCGCGCCGCTTCGCCCTTCGAAAGCGGGCGCATGCGGAAGGCGTGCGTCACGCGGTCGCGCAGCTGGCGCAGGCTCGCCTTGGCGAGCGTGCTGTCCAGCTCGGGCTGACCGAAGAGCACGATCTGCAGCAGCTTGTGCCGGTTCGATTCCAGGTTGGAGAGCAGGCGCACTTCCTCCAGCGTTTCGTCGGGCATCGCGTGCGCTTCGTCGATCAGGACCACGACCCGGCGGCCCTGGCCGTAGCGGCCGATGAGGTGCTCCTGCAGCTCGCGCAGCGCCACGGCGGTCCGCTTGCCCGAAAGCGCCAGGCCGAGCTCGTCGCCGATCGCCGCGAGGATCTCGTCGCGGGCAAGCGAGGGCGTGGCGAGATAGATGGTGTCGACGTGGGCCGGAAGCCGCTCCATCAGCACGCGGCACAGCATGGTCTTGCCGCTGCCGACCTCGCCCGACACCTTGACGATCCCCTCGTCGTGCAGCACCGCGTAGATCAGCGCCCCGAGGGTGGCGCCGCGGTCCGCGCCCTCGAAGAAGAAATCGGTGTGCGGCGTGATGCGGAACGGCGGTTCCTTCAGGCCGAAGTGCTCGAGATACAGCGCCACTATTTCGGTTCCTTCTGATCCATGCGGCTGTAGAGCGTGGTCCGGTTGACGCCGAGAAGCTTCGCCGCCTGGCTCATGTTGCCGCGCGTGATGCGCAGCGCCGCCTCGATGTAGGCGCGCTCCCAGGCCATCAGCGTCTCGTCGAGGTTGAAGCCGGCCGCGCGCTCGAGCTGGCGTTGCGCCTGGTCCGCGAGCCCGGCCGGGCCCCCTGCCGGCGCCGCCGTCTCGAAGTCGAGCTCCAGGTCGAGCTCCGGCTCGAGCTCGGCCACGGACACCCGCCGGGCGGCGTACTTGGTGATGAGCCGGATCACGATGTTGCGCAGCTCGCGCACGTTGCCGGGGAAAGCGTAGCGCAGCCAGCGCGCTTCGGCCTCCTCGTCCAGGTCAAACGGCTCGGCGCCCGACTGGCGCGCGTAGAGCCGCCGGAAATGCTCGAGCAGCGCGAGCTTGTCGCGGTCGAGCTCGCGCAGCGGCGCGACCTGGAGCGACAGCACCGAGAGGCGATGGTAGAGATCGGCGCGGAAGCTTCCCTGCCTGAGCGCCTGGCGCAGGTCCCGGTTGGTGGCCGCGACGACGCGCGCGCGCGACACCCTGCGCTGGGTCTCGCCCAGGCGCTGGAATTCGCCGTTCTCGATCACGCGCAGCAGCTTCGCCTGCATCTCTAGCGGCAGCTCGCCGATCTCGTCGAGGAAGAGCGTCCCGTCCTGCGCGTCCTCGAAATAGCCGGCCTTCGCCGCCGTGGCGCCCGTGAAGGCGCCCTTGGCGTAGCCGAAGAGCGTCGCCTCGATCAGCGTGGGCGCGAGCGCGGCGCAGTTGAGCGCTAGGAACGGCCGCGCGCTGCGGCTCGACAGGCGGTGCAGGCTGTGGGCGACGAGCTCCTTGCCGCTGCCCGACTCGCCTTCGATCAGCACCGGGAAGGGGGAGGCGGCGAACTGCGCGATCTGGCTGCGCAGCTTTTCCATCGACGCGCTCGAGCCGACGAGCTCGGCGGCTTCGGGCGTGGCCTGGTCTCGCGCGCGGTCGAGGGCGCGCTTCAGCGTGAGGGGGTTCGCCGGCTTGGCGATGAACTCCCAGGCCCCGAGCGCCCGCGCGTGGCGGGCGTGCGCCGCCTCGTTCTGGCCCGACAGCACGAAAATCTTCATCGCGGGCGAATGGGCGAGGAGATCGGC
Source organism: Burkholderiales bacterium (assembly GCA_035577785.1). Lineage (GTDB taxonomy): Bacteria > Pseudomonadota > Gammaproteobacteria > Burkholderiales > SG8-39 > SCGC-AG-212-J23. The sequence goes on from DATLUZ010000124.1 coordinate 13,032, forward strand.
GATCAGGCGGAAGCCCTCTTCCGGCGAGTGCGGCGTCGGCGGAAGCCCGAGGTCGATCAGCGCGAGCCCGGGCACCGGCGCGAGCTGGCGCACCAGCTCGATCGCGCGGGGCCGCGACTCGACCGCCAGCACTTCGTAGTCGGCCCCCAGGGCGAAGGCCAGGGTGTCGGTGATGAGCGGGTCGTCGTCGACGATGAGGAGCTGCGGCTTCCCCGCCTGCGCCGTGCCCGGCGCGGCATTCGGCTCACTCGCCACGGATGCACCTCATGAAGGCCTGCTCCAGGCGCGCTTCACCGTATTTCGCGCGCAGCCCCTCGGGACTGCCGTGCCAGCGCACGCGCCCCTGCTCCAGCACCGCGATCGAGGAGCACAGCTCTTCGACGTCGGCGAGCACGTGCGAGGTGAAGAAAAGCGTCCTGCCCTCCGCGGCCAGCCTGCGCAGCACGGATTTCACCGCGACGCGGGCGGCGGGGTCAAGGCCGCTCATGGGCTCGTCGAGCACGTAGAGGTCGCGCGCGACGAGGAATGCGGCGGCGAGGCCGAGCTTTTGCGTCATGCCCTTCGAAAGGCTGCGCACCGGGCGCTCGAGCACGGCGGCCTCGAGCTCCAGCTCGGACAGCATCGCCTGCGCGCGCGCGGCGTCGTAACGCTCGCCGAAGCTGCGGGCCAGGAACTCCACGAACTCGCGGCAGCGCAGGTAGTGCGCGGGCATGAAGCGCTCGGGGACGTAGGCGAGGCGGCGGCGCGATTGCGGCTCGCCGGCCGGCTGCCCGAAGATGCGGATGGTCCCGGACTCGTAGGCGCACAGGTCGAGCAGGCACCTGATGAGCGTGGTCTTGCCGGCGCCGTTCGCGCCGACCAGCCCGAACGCTTCGCCCGGGGCCACCGCGAGGTCGACCGTCTCCAGGGCAGTGAGCTTGCCGTAGCGCTTGCGTAGCGCGCTGACGCGCACCGCCGAGTTCACAAGAGCTTCCGCCATGGCGCGGTAATATTACGCCCGGTGCAGCAAGGTCCCATGGTGGAAATCCAGAACGTCGCGTTCGGCTACGACGCCGCGCGCCCGGTGCTGCGCGACGTGAGCCTGTCGATCGAGCGCGGAAGCGTCGTCGGCATCATGGGGCAGTCGGGCTGCGGCAAGACCACGCTGTTGCGCATCATCGCGGCGCAGTACCTGCCGACCAGCGGGACCGCGCGCGTGCTGGGCGACGCGACCTCCGGGCTCGACCGCGAGGCGCTCTACCGGATGCGGCGCAGGATGGGCATGCTGTTCCAGTTCGGCGCGCTGTTCACGGACATGTCGGTGTACGAGAACGTCGCGTTTCCCCTGCGCGAGCATACCGCGCTGCCCGAGGACCTGATCCACGACCTGGTGATGCTCAAGCTCCAGGCGGTCGGCCTGCGCGGCGCGGCCCAGCTGATGCCCGCCGAGCTCTCGGGCGGCATGGCGCGGCGCGTGGCGCTCGCGCGCTCGATCGCCCTCGACCCGCAGCTCATCCTGTACGACGAGCCGTTCACCGGCCTCGACCCGATTTCCTTCGGCGTCATCGTGCGCCTGATCCGGGAGCTGAACGACTCGCTCGGCGCGACCTCGATCATCGTGACCCACGACGTGCAGGAGGCCCTCGGCGTGGTGGATTACGTGTACTTCATGGCGGCAGGACGCGTCATCGCCGAAGGCAAGCCGGACGAGATCCGCGCGAGCCGCGAGCCGTTCGTGCGCCAGTTCGTGAACGGCGAGCTCGACGGGCCGGTCCCCTTCCACTACCCGGCGCCGGATTACGCCGCCGAGCTCGAGCTTACCGGGGGCTGAGATGTCTTTCGCACAGATCCGGGAGCACGCGCGCGGGCGCTTGGAACGCCTGGGCAATGCCGTCACTTCGTCGGTCTGGCGCTTGGGCTTCGCCAGCCGGTTCCTGTTCTACCTGGTGGCGCATTCGGGCACCGCGCTGCGCCGCATCCGCCTCACCGTGGCGGAGATCTACTTCGCCGGCGTGCTGTCGCTCATCATTATCCTGGTGTCCGGCATGTTCGTCGGCATGGTGCTCGCGCTGCAGGGCTACGACACGCTCGCGCGCTTCGGCGCCTCCGAGTCCCTCGGCGTGCTGGTGGCGCTGTCGCTCGTGCGCGAGCTCGGGCCGGTCGTGGCGGGCCTGCTCTTCGCGAGCCGCGCCGGCTCGGCCATCACCGCCGAGATCGGCCTGATGAAGGCGACCGAGCAGATCTCGGCGATGGAGATGATGGCGGTCGATCCCATCGCGCGTGTGGTCGCGCCGCGCTTCTGGGGCGGCGTCATCTCGATGCCGCTGCTCGCGGCGCTCTTCTCGGCGCTCGGCATCTTCGGCGGCTATCTCGTCGGGGTGCAGCTGATCGGCGTCGACGCGGGCGCGTTCTGGTCGCAGATGCAGGCCGCGGTCGACCTGCGCAACGACATCCTGAACGGCGTGATCAAGAGCGTGGTGTTCGGCATCGCGGTTACCTGGATCGCGGTGTTCGAGGGCTACGATGCGATTCCCACCGCGGAGGGCGTGTCGCGCGCCACCACGCGCACGGTGGTGACGTCCTCGCTTGCGATCCTCGCGCTCGATTTCGTGCTTACCGCACTCATGTTTACCGGAGGTCAGTCGAAATGAACCGCGCCACCATCGACCTGTGGGTGGGCATCTTCGTAGTCATCGGCATCGGCGCGCTGCTCTTCCTCGCGCTCAAGGTCGGAAACCTCGCGACCTTCTCCGGAGGCGAGACCTACAACGTGCAGGGGCGCTTCGTGAACATCGGCGGCCTCAAGGTGCGGGCGCCCATCAAGAGCGCCGGCGTAGTCGTCGGCAGGGTCGCCGACATCCGCTTCGACAACGAGACCTACGAGGCGCTGGTGTCCATGAATCTCGACCAGCACTACCTGTTCCCGCGCGACAGCACCGCCAAGATCCTCACCTCCGGCATTCTCGGCGAGCAGTACATCGGTCTTGAGGCAGGGGGCGACGGCGTGATGCTCAAGAACGGCGACCGCGTGCGCCTGACCCAGTCCGCGGTGGTGCTCGAGAACCTGATCAGCCAGTTCCTCTTCAACAAGGCGGCCGAAGGCAAGGACGAGAAGAAGTGACTTTTGTGCGCTGCCTATCGGCCGTACTGCTGCTTGCGGCCGGTTGTGCAACGGGCCCGGACCGCGATCCGCGCGATCCGTTGGAGCCCATGAACCGTGCGATCACCCGCTTCAACGATGTGGCGGACGAGTGGGTGGGAACTCCGGTGGCTACCGCGTACCGCAACGTGCTGCACGAGCAGATCCGCGGCCGGATCCGCAACTTCTTCGCCAATCTCGCCGACCCGTGGATCGGGATCAACGATGTGCTGCAGGGCAAGTTCTTCGACGGCTTCGAGAGCGGCATGCGCTTCGTCTTCAACAGCACGTTCGGGCTCTTCGGCCTGCACGACGTCGCCTCCGACATGGGCATCGAGAAGCGCGACGAGGACTTCGGCCAGACGCTCGGGCGCTGGGGCGTGGGCGATGGCCCCTACATCGTGCTGCCGATCCTGAGCTCGAGCTCGGTGCGTGACACCGCGGGGTGGGGAGTCGACATCTTCGCCGGCGACCCGGTGACCTATTTCCGGCCGATCGCGTTGCGCAACTCCGCTTACGGGGTGCGTTTCGTGAACCGGCGCGCCGACCTCCTCGACGCGAGCAAGATCCTCGAGCAGGCCGCGCTCGACAAGTACGTGTTCCAGCGCGACGCCTACCTGCAGCGCCGGCGCAACCAGGTTTACGATGGCAACCCGCCGCGCGAACCCCGCGAGCGCTACGACACGCCGGACAAGGAGCCTGACAAGGAACCTGCAAAGGAGCCTGGGAAGGAGCCGGCGAAAGCGCAGTAAACCCTGGAGCCGCTGGAACGTTAATAACCCCATGAAAACAATCCTTAGCATGATTCTCGGCAGCGTCCTGGGAGGGTTCCTGGCGAGCGCGCAGGCGCAGGAGGTGCCGCCCGACGTGCTGGTGAAGAACGTCACCACCGAGGTGGTGGAGCTCATCACCAAGGACAAGGAAATCCGCTCCGGCAACCGCACGAAGCTGATCCAGGTGATCGAGGCCAAGGTGCTGCCGCACTTCAACTTCGCCTCCATGACCGCGCTTGCCATGGGGCAGAACTGGAGCAAGGCCACGCCGGAGCAGAAGAAGCGCCTGGTCGAGGAGTTCAAGACGCTGCTGGTGCGCACCTACGCCAGCGCGCTCTCCGCCTACAGCGAGCAGCGCTTCGACTTCCGGCCGCTGCGCGCGCGACCGACCGACACGGACGTGGTCGTGAACGTGCGCGTGATCCAGTCCGGCGCGCAGCCGGTGCCCATCGACTACAGCATGGAGAAGACCGCCGCCGGCTGGAAGGTCTACGACGTGATGGTCGGCGGCGTGAGCCTGGTCGCCAACTATCGGACCGAGTTCAACTCCACCGTGCGCGACGTGGGCATCGAGGGCCTGATCAGGAACCTCCAGGCCAAGAACCGCTCGCTCGAGGCGCCGCCGCCCGCGGAGAAGAAGTGATCCGCCGCGAGAGCGGGCGCATCGTGGTGAGCGGCCCGGTCACGCTTGCCAACGTGGCTGCGGTGCTCGAGGAGGCGCGGCGCCACCTGGAAGAGGGCGTGGGCACCGTGGACCTCGGCGAAGTGACCGAGATGGACTCGTCGCTGCTCGCCGCCGTCGTCGCCTGGCTGCGCGACGCCCGCCGCGCCGGACGCGAGCTCGCGTTCGCCAACATTCCCGAATCGGTGCGCACCATCGCGCGCCTGTACGGCGTGGACGAGCTCATTCCCGCAGCGCCCCGCTGAAAGCCATCGAGGTTACGAACCTGGAGAAGCGCTTCGGCGCGCTGCGGGCGCTCGCCGGCGTGAGCCTCGCCGTCGAGGAGGGCGAGTTCTTCGGGTTGCTCGGGCCCAACGGCGCCGGCAAGACGACGCTGATCAACGTGATCGCCGGCCTCGCCCGCGCCGACTCCGGTGGCGCGCGCATCCTGGGCGCCGACGTGGCGCGGGATTATCGCCGCGCCCGGCGCCTGCTCGGCGTGGTGCCGCAGGAGCTGGTGTTCGATCCTTTCTTCACCGTGCGCGAGACGCTGCGGCTGCAATCGGGCTACTTCGGCATCCGCCGCAACGACGACTGGATCGACGAAGTGATGCAGCACCTCGATCTCGCCGCCAAGGCCGACGTCAACATGCGTGCGCTGTCGGGCGGCATGAAGCGGCGCGTGCTGGTGGCGCAGGCGCTCGTGCACAAGCCGCCGGTGATCATGCTCGACGAGCCCACCGCGGGGGTCGACGTCGAGCTGCGCCAGGGCCTGTGGCAGTTCGTGCGCCGCCTCAACCGCGACGGCCACACCATCGTGCTCACCACCCACTACCTGGAGGAGGCCGAGACCCACTGCAACCGCATCGCCATGCTGAAGGCAGGCCGCATCGTGGCGCTCGACTCCACCCGCAACCTGCTCGAGTCGTTCTCGGGGCTGGAGCTGCGCCTGCGGCTGGACCGCGACGCTTTGCCGCAGCCTTTTCCCGGGCGCGTGGTCTCGAGCGAGGGCGGGCTTTTCGTCCTGCGCCTCGCCCATTACGGCGAGTTGGAGGACGGGCTTGCGCGCTTGCGCGAGGCCGGTATGAAGGTCATCGAGATGGAGCTCCAGCCGCCCGATCTCGAGGACGTATTCTTGCGCCTCACGGGAAAATGACGGGTTTTCAAACGCTCTTCCAGAAGGAGCTGCTGCGCTTCTGGAAGGTCGCGGTGCAGACCGTGGCGGCTCCGGTTCTCACGGCGGTGCTCTACCTCGTCGTATTCTCCTATGCGCTGCAAGGCCGCGTGCGCGTCTACGACAGCGTCCCGTACACCGATTTTTTGGTGCCCGGACTCGTGATGATGAGCGTGCTCCAGAACGCGTTCGCCAACAGTTCCTCGAGCCTGGTGCAGTCCAAGATCACGGGCAACATCGTGTTTGTCCTGCTCGCGCCGATTTCCTACCTCGAGTTCTTCGCCGCCTACGTGCTGGCCTCGATCGTGCGCGGGCTGACGGTCGGGCTCGGCGTGCTCGTTGCGACGGTGTGGTTCGTGGAGCTGCGGCTGCATGCGCCGCTATGGGCGCTGGCGTTCGCGCTGCTCGGCGCGGGACTGCTCGGCGCGCTGGGCTTGCTGGCGGGGATCCTGTCCGAGAAGATCGACCAGATGGCGGCGTTCCAGAACTTCGTCATCATGCCGCTCACCTTCCTCTCGGGCGTGTTCTACTCGATCCACTCGCTGCCCGCGTTTTGGCTGAAGTTGTCGCATGCCAACCCTTTTTTCTACATGATCGACGGCTTCCGCTATGGTTTCTTCGGTCTGTCGGACGTGGCGCCGGCGGCGAGCCTGGCGGTGGTCAGCGCGAGCCTGGTTGCCGTATCTTTCGCCTGTCTCGCCCTCCTGAAATCGGGCTACAAGCTGAGGCATTGAGATGGTGACGCCAGAAAGCGTGAAGCAGGGGATCCAGAACGGGCTCGCCTGCGAGCACGTGGAAGTGATCGGCGATGGGCAGCACTTCCAGGCGCTCATCGTCTCCGCGCAGTTCGCCGGCAGGAGCCGCATCCAGCGCCACCAGCTGGTCTATGCGGCGCTCGGCGAGCGCATGCGCGAGGAAATCCACGCCCTCTCCATGCAAACCGTCACGCCGGATGAATGGCAGAAGACCAGAACTGCGCCATGAAAAGCGCATTTTTGTGACGTACAACGTGCTAGGTCATGGATAAGCTCAGGATCAGCGGCGGCGGCCCGCTCGATGGCGAGGTCACGGTATCCGGCGCGAAGAACGCCGCGTTGCCCATCATGTGCGCGGCGCTGCTGACGCCGAAGCCGCTCGCGCTCTCCAACGTGCCCCGGCTGATGGACGTGTCCACCATGGCGAAGCTCATGGGGAGGATGGGGGTTGCGGTCGAGCGCAGCGGCGACTCGATGCAGCTCAGCGCGGCAAAAATCGAGGATCCCACCGCGCCTTATGAGCTGGTGAGGACGATGCGCGCCTCGGTGCTGGTGCTCGGCCCGCTGCTTGCGCGCTGCGGACGCGCCAAGGTGTCGCTGCCGGGCGGCTGCGCCATCGGACTGCGTCCGGTCGACCAGCACGTGAAGGGACTCCAGGCCATGGGCGCGTCGATCGCGATCGAGCACGGCTACATGCACGCCGAGGCAGCGAGCGGCGACCGCGGCCTCCGGGGCGCGCGCATCGTCATGGATCTCGTTACCGTGACGGGGACCGAGAACCTGATGATGGCGGCGACCCTGGCCGAGGGCACCACGCTGATCGAGAACGCCGCGCGCGAGCCCGAAGTGGTCGACCTCGCGAAATGCCTGACGGCGATGGGCGCGAAGATCGAAGGCGCAGGCACCCCGGTCATCCGCGTCGAGGGCGTACCCGCGCTCGGCGGCGCGGCTCACGCGGTGATGCCCGACCGCATCGAGACCGGGACCTATCTCGCCGCCGCAGCGGCCGCCGGCGGGCGCGTGCGGCTGAGGCAGGTCGCGCCCGCCACCCTGGACGCCACGCTCGAGAAGCTGGGCGAAGCCGGCGCGCGCATCGCCACCGGACCGAGCTGGATCGAGATCGAAATGGCCGGGCGGCCGAACGCCGTCAGCGTGCGCACGGCCCCGTATCCGGGGTTCGCGACGGACATGCAGGCGCAGTTCATGGCGCTGGCGAGCGTCGCGCGCGGCACCGCGATCATCACGGAAACCATCTTCGAGAATCGCTTCATGCACGCGCTGGAGATGCAGCGGCTCGGCGCGGACATCGCGATCCAGGGAAATGCCGCGGTGGTCACGGGAGTGGAGCGCCTTCAAGGCGCCGCGGTCATGGCGACCGACCTGCGCGCATCGGCGGGCTTGGTCATCGCCGGCCTGGTCGCGGAAGGCCAGACGCTGATCGACCGCATCTACCACCTCGACCGCGGCTACGAAGCGCTCGAGAAGAAGCTCGGGGCGCTGGGGGCCAAGGTCGAGCGAATAAAGTAGCTATCTCCCTGTTCCGGCGGTAAAATCTCGCCCTTTTTGCCATGGCCGAGATCGCGATCGCGTTGTCCAAGGGGCGGATCTTCGACGAGACCGCGCCGCTCCTCGCGCGCGTGGGCATCGCACCGAAGCAGAACGGCGAGAGCTCGCGCAAGCTGATCCTCGAGACAGACCGCCCCGACGTTCGCCTCATTGTCGTGCGCGCGACCGACACGCCCACTTACGTCCAGCACGGCGGCGCCGACCTGGGCATCGCCGGGCGCGATGTGCTGGTGGAGCACGGCGGCGAAGGCCTCTATCAGCCCGTGGACCTGGGCATCGCCGTCTGCCGCATGATGGTGGCGGTGAAAAAAGGGTTCGACTACGAAGGCGCGGTGCGCAAGGGGGCGCGGCTGCGGGTCGCGACCAAGTACGTGAACACCACGCGGGAGCATTTCGCCGCGAAGGGCGTTCACGTGGATCTGATCCGGTTGTACGGATCGATGGAGCTCGCGCCGCTCGTGGGCCTCGCCGACGCGATCGTCGACCTCGTCTCCACCGGGCACACGCTGAAGGCGAACGACCTTGTGGCGGTCGAGGAAATCATGCCGGTGTCGGCGCGCCTCATCGTGAACCAGGCTGCGCTCAAGACGAAACGCGCCAGCCTGCAGCCTCTGATCGAAGCGTTCGCGAAGGCGGCGAAATGAAGCTGCGCCGGCTTTCAACCCGGGCCGCCGGCTTCGACGCCGAGCTCGACGCGCTCACCCGCTACGAGGCGGCGCAGGAGGGCGGAGTCGAGGCCGCCGTGCGCTCGATCATCGCGGACGTCCGCGCGCGGGGGGACGTTGCAGTCCTCGAGTATGCGCGGCGCTTTGATAAGGTGAGCGCTAGCTCTCTTTCGGAGCTCGAAGTCCCGAAGGAAAGGCTGAGCCAGGCGGCCAGCACCGTTTCCCAGCCGCAACTCGAAGCGCTCCGGCTGGCCCACCAGCGCATCCGCGCCTTCCACCAAAGGCAACTGCAGGAGTCCTGGGACTACACCGAGCCCGACGGCACCCGTCTCGGCCAGCGCGTCACGCCGCTCGAGCGCGTGGGCGTGTACGTGCCAGGGGGCAAGGCGGCGTACCCGTCGTCGGTGTTGATGAACGCGGTTCCGGCCAAGGTCGCGGGGGTCCGCAGCCTTGTCATGGTGAGCCCCAACCCGAATCCGCTGGTGCTCGCCGCCGCGGAAATTTCGGGCGTGGACCGGATCATCGCGGTCGGCGGTGCGCAGGCCATCGCGGCCCTCGCCTACGGCACCGCGTCGCTGCCGCGTGTGGACAAGATCGTCGGCCCGGGGAACGTCTACGTCGCCGAGGCGAAGCGCCAGGTGTTCGGCCAGGTCGGCATCGACATGCTCGCGGGCCCTTCCGAGATCCTGGTGATCGGCGACGGCAGCGCGCCGGCGGAGTGGGTGGCGATGGATCTTTTTTCCCAGGCGGAGCACGACGAGTCGGCCCAGGCGATCCTGCTCTCGCCCGACGTGCGCTACCTGAATGCGGTCCAGTCGGCGATCGAGCGCCTGCTTCCCGGGATGCCCCGGCGCGACACCATTGCCGCTTCCCTTGCGGCGCGCGGCGCGCTCATCGAGACGCGCGACCTCGACGAGGCCTGCGCAGTCGCGAACCGCATCGCGCCCGAGCACCTCGAGCTTTCGGTGGAGACGCCGGAGTCCTGGCTGCCCAAGCTCGTCAACGCGGGCGCGGTGTTCCTCGGGCGCTGGAGCTCCGAAGCGATCGGCGATTACTGCGCCGGGCCAAACCACGTGCTGCCTACGGCGGGGAGCGCGCGCTTCTCCTCGCCCCTCGGCGTCTACGACTTTCAGAAGCGGACCAGCATCATTGCGGTTTCCGAGAGCAGCGCTCAAACCTTGGGGACCATTGCGTCGGTTCTTGCGCAGGGCGAGGGCCTGGCGGCTCACGCGCGCTCGGCCGAGATGCGGTTCAGGAAATGACGCCCGGAAAGCTCATCCGGCCCGAAATCCTGGCGCTCAGCGCCTACCACGTCGCGGAAGCCGACGGCATGGTGAAGCTCGACGCCATGGAGAATCCCTATCCGCTGCCCGAGCGGCTACGCCGCGAGCTCGGCGAAGTCCTCGCGCGCGTCGATCTCAACCGCTATCCGGAGCCCACGGGAAGGAAGCTGCGCGAGCTCCTCGCACGCAAGATGGAGGTTCCGCCGGGCATGGAGCTCCTGCTCGGCAACGGCTCCGACGACCTGATCCAGATGGTATCGCTCGCGCTGGCCCGACCAGGGGCGGTGGCGATGTATCCGGCGCCGACGTTCGTCATGTACTCGCTCAACGCCCTCTTTACCGGCATGAAGGGCGTCGGCGTGCCGCTGCGCCCCGACTTTTCGCTCGACGCCGACGCTTTCATCGAGCGCATGCGCGCGGAGAGCCCGGCCCTGGTGTTCATCGCTTATCCCAACAATCCCACCGGGGTCCTCTACCCCGAGCAACAGGTTGTCGAAGTCATCAACGCCTGTCGGGGGCTCGTGGTGGTGGACGAGGCCTACCACGTATTCGCGCGCAGGACCTTCATGCCGCGGCTCGCAGAATTCCCGAACCTCGTGGTGGTGCGCACCGTGTCGAAGCTCGGCCTGGCCGGGATCCGGCTCGGCTACATGGCCGGGCGGCCCGAGTGGATCCGGGAATTCAACAAGGTACGCCAGGCCTACAACGTGAACGTGCTCACGCAGGCCGCGGCGCTCTTCGTGCTGGAGCGCCTGGACGTGCTGGAGGAGCAGGCGGCGCGCATCCGCGCCGATCGCGCGCTGCTCGGCGAGGCGATCGCCGCCTTGCCCGGAACGCGGGTGTTTCCCTCGGAGGCGAATTTCTTCCTTGTGCGTGTGCGGGACGCGGACGCAACCTATGACGCGCTCAAGCGCCAGGGCGTGCTGGTGCGGAATCTCCACCCGGGGCTCGACAATTGCTTGCGCATCAACGTCGGCACGCCGGACGAAAACCGTATACTGCTCACGGCCTTGCGCGAAGCGCTGCGTTGACCGAACCGACATGAGACAGGCCGAGATCACGCGCAACACCAAGGAAACCCAGATCCGGGTCAAGGTGAACCTGGACGGCCGCGGCTCGGCCCGCCTCGCCACCGGCCTGCCGTTCCTCGAGCACATGCTCGACCAGGTGGCTCGCCACGGCATGCTCGACCTCGACATCGAGGCGAAGGGCGACCTGCACATCGATGCGCACCACACGGTCGAGGACATCGGCATCACTTTCGGCCAGGCCGTTGCCCAGGCGATCGGCGACAAATCGGGGGTGCGACGCTTCGGCCACGCCTATGTGCCGCTCGACGAGGCGCTGTCGCGCGTGGTCATCGATTTCTCGGGCCGGCCGGGGCTCGCCTACCAGGTGAAGTTCACCCGCGCGCTCATCGGCGAGTTCGACGTCGACCTGGTGCACGAGTTCTTCCAGGGTTTCGTCAACCACGCGCAGGTCACGCTGCACATCGACAACCTGCGCGGCGACAACGCGCATCACCAGTGCGAGACCATGTTCAAGGCGTTCGCTCGCGCCCTGCGCATGGCGGCCGAGGCCGACCCGCGCGCCGCCGGCGTGGTGCCCTCGACCAAGGGCTCGCTGTAGCTTGAAAATCGCGGTCGTCGATTACGGGATGGGCAACCTCCGTTCGGTCTCCAAGGCGCTCGAGCGGGTCGCGCCGAACGCGGAGGTGCGCGTCACCGCCGGCCCCCGGGAAATACTTTCCTCGGACAAGGTGGTCGTGCCGGGCCAGGGCGCCATGCCGGACTGCATGCGACAGCTCGCCGCAAGCGGTGCGCGCGAGGCGGTGGTCGAGGCGGCGCGCGCCAAGCCCTTCCTCGGCATCTGCATCGGCCTGCAAATGCTATTCGAGCGTGGCGAGGAGGGCGATACTCCGGGGTTGGGGTTGCTCGGTGGCGAGGTTCCCCGCTTCAAATTGACCGGCCTCAAGATTCCCCACATGGGCTGGAACGAAGTGACGCAGTCGCGGCCGCACGCCCTGTGGGCGGGGATCCCGGACTCGAGCCGGTTCTACTTCGTGCACAGCTACTATCCCGCGCCGCGCGATGCGGCGCTCACCGCCGCCACGGCGGTCTACGGGCGGCCCTTTACCTGCGCGGTGGCCCGGGATAATATTTTTGCCGTCCAGTTCCACCCCGAGAAAAGCCAGTCCGCCGGCCTGCAACTCCTCTCCAATTTCGTGCGCTGGCGTCCCTGATTTTCTCTCCTAGCGGTCTTTCCGAGCGGCTGCTCCCGGCCCTGTGCTCATCATCCCCGCAATCGACTTGAAGGACGGGCGCTGCGTGCGCCTCAAGCAGGGCGACATGAGCACGGCGACGGTGTTCTCCGACGATCCGGTGGCGATGGCGAAGCACTGGGCCGCGCAAGGCGCGAAGCGCCTGCACATCGTGGACCTGAACGGCGCGGTGGCCGGCCGGCCGAAGAACGAGAAAGTGATCCGCGGCATGATCGCCGCGGTCGGCGACAAGGTCGCGATCCAGCTCGGCGGCGGCATTCGCGACCTCGACGCGATCGAGAGCTACATCGATGCGGGGGTGACCTACGTCATCGTCGGCACCGCGGCGGTCAAGAACCCCGGGTTTCTTTCCGACGCGTGCTACGCCTTTCCCGGCCACGTGATCGCCGGGCTCGACGCGAAGGACGGCAAGGTGGCGGTGGAAGGCTGGTCCAAGATGACCGGCCACGACGTGGTCGACCTGGCGCAGAAATTCGAGGAATACGGCGTCGAAGCGATCATCTACACCGACATCGGCCGCGACGGGATGATGAGCGGCGTCAACATCGACGCGACCCTCAAGCTCGCGCAGGCGCTGAAGACGCCCATCATCGCCTCCGGCGGCCTTACCAGCATCGCGGACGTGCAGGCGATCTGCACGAAGCTCGTCCCCGAGGGCATCATCGGCGCCATCGCCGGGCGCGCGCTGTACGAAGGCAAGCTCGACCTCAAGGCCGCGCAGGCCGCGGCCGACAAGGCGCTCGGCAAGGCCTGATATGCCTTTAGCCAAACGCGTCATTCCCTGCCTCGATGTGACCGCCGGCCGGGTGGTGAAGGGCGTCAACTTCGTGCAGCTGCGCGACGCGGGCGACCCGGTCGAGATCGCCGCGCGCTACGACGGCGAAGGCGCGGACGAGCTCGCGTTTCTCGACATCACCGCGAGCTCCGACGAGCGCGACCTCCTGCTGCACGTCATCGAGGCCGTGGCCTCGCAAGTGTTCATTCCCCTCACGGTGGGCGGCGGCGTGCGTCGCGTCGAGGATGTGCGGCGCCTGCTCAACGCCGGCGCGGACAAGGTATCGATCAACACCGCGGCGGTGCAGAATCCGGAGCTCGTGCGCGAGGCGTCGAGCGTGGTGGGCTGTCAGTGCATCGTAGTCGCCATCGACGCGAAGAAAAGCGGTTCATCATGGGAGGTGTTCACCCACGGCGGACGCCGGGCCACCGGGCTCGACGCGGTCGAGTGGGCGCGCCGCATGGAAGCGGCGGGCGCGGGCGAGATCCTGCTCACCAGCATGGACCGCGACGGCACCCGCGACGGGTTCGACCTTCCGCTGACCCGCGCGGTCGCCGACGCCGTCGGCGTGCCGGTCATCGCCTCCGGCGGCGTCGGCAAGCTCGAGCACATGGCCGAGGGCGTGCTCGAAGGCCGAGCAGACGCAGTGCTTGCGGCGAGCGTATTCCACTTTGGCGACTTCAGCGTGCGCCAGGCGAAGGAGCACATGCAAAGCCGCGGCATCGAAGTGCGCCTATGAGCTTCCTGGACGAAATACCATGGGACGAGCAGGGCCTGATCGCCGCCGTGGCGCAGGACGCCAAGAGCGGTAGAGTGCTCACGGTAGCCTGGATGAACCGCGAAGCGCTCAGGGAAAGCGTCGAGCGCGGCGAGGCCGTGTACTGGTCGCGCTCGCGCAAGCGCCTGTGGCGCAAGGGCGAGGAATCCGGCCATGTGCAGAGGATCGTCGAGCTGCGGCTCGATTGCGATGCGGACGCGCTGCTCCTCAAGGTGGAGCAGGCGGGCGGCATCGCTTGCCACACTGGGCGCGAAAGCTGCTTCTATCGCAGGCTGGAGGACGGGAGGTGGGTGGCGACCGACCCGGTCCTCAAGGACCCGTCGCTCATCTACCGAAAATGAAGACCGGATTGGCCGAAACCCTCGAGCGCATCGCCGCGCTCATCGAAAGCCGCAAGCAGGCGGACCCGAAGACGTCGTACGTCGCGAGGCTCATGTCGCAGGGCGAAGACAGCGTGCTCAAGAAGATCGGCGAGGAAGCGACCGAGACCGTGCTCGCCGCCAAGAGCGGCGATCGCCTGCACCTCGTGCGCGAGACCGCCGACCTCTGGTTCCACTGCATGATCCTGCTGGCGCGGCACGGCCTGGGCCCGGGCGACGTGCTCGCCGAGCTGCATCGGCGCGAAGGCATCTCCGGCCTGGACGAGAAGGCGGCGCGAAAACACGACGAGCGCTCCAATGACTGAGCCCCGCGCTGACCCGAACTGCATCTTCTGCAGGATCGTGCGCGGCGAGATCCCCGCGAAAAAGGTCCACGAGGACGAGCACGTGCTCGCTTTCCACGACGTGCGCCCGCAGGCGCCGGTGCATTTCCTCATCATTCCGAAGGAGCACGTACCGACCCTGTACGACGCGGACATGCGCCAGCACCAGGCGCTCGGCAGGATGGTGGCGCTCGCGGGAGAGCTGGCGCGCAAGGAGGGTGCCGCCGAGGGCTTCCGCTGCATCATCAACACCGGCCGGGTGGGGCATCAGGAGGTGTATCATGTGCATATGCACGTCCTGGGCGGTCCCGAGCCGCTGGGACCGATGCTCCATCGAAGGAAATAGGAGAGAGATATGGGCTCGCTCAGCATTTGGCACTGGCTGATCGTCCTGGTGATCGTGATGCTGATCTTCGGCACCAAGAAGCTGCGCAACATGGGCGCGGATCTCGGCGGCGCGGTGCGCGGCTTCAAGGACGGCATGCGCGAAGGCGGCGACAAGCCGTCCGACGCGGCTTCTTCGCCCGCGCCGCAGGTCACCGGCAAGACGGTCGAAGGCGAGGTCAAGAGCAGGACCGAGCACAAGGCCTGAGGCGGCAGACTCCATGAAAAGGCGCCCGCGGGCGCCTTTTTAGTCTCCGCACCCCATGTTCGACATTGGATTCTCCGAGCTCCTGGTCATCGGCATCGTGGCGCTCATCGTGATCGGCCCCGAGAAGCTGCCGCGCGTCGCGCGCACCGTGGGCGTGCTGGCCGGGCGGCTGCAGCGCTATGTGGCCGACGTCAAGGCCGACATCAACCGCGAGGTCGAGCTCGAGGAGCTGCGCAAGATGCGCGACTCGATGCAGCAAGCCGCCTCCGAGTTCCAGTCGTCGGTGCAGTCGGAGGTGAACAAGACCGAGGCTGAGCTCAACCAGACGGCCGCCGAGCTGAACAAGACTGTCGAGGATGCCGCAAAAGACCAGCCGGCCCAGAGCAAGCCCGAAGAGCCCAGGCTCGAAGAAACCAAGCCCGAAGACACCAAGCCCGAAGAAACCAAGCCCGCCGCATGAGCGACCAGGAAAGCTTCATGTCGCATCTCATCGAGCTGCGCTCGCGGCTGGTGCGCGCGGTCGGCGCGGTGCTTGCGCTGTTCCTGCTGCTGTTCGTCTGGCCCGGATCGGGCTACATCTACGATCTGCTCGCGGCGCCGCTCATGTCGGCGCTGCCCGAGGGCGCCAAGATGATCGCCACCGGCGTGATCACGCCCTTCATGGTGCCGGTGAAGGTTACGGCGCTCGCCGCATTCTTGATCGCTCTGCCCTACGTGCTGTACCAGGCGTGGGCCTTCGTCGCGCCGGGCCTCTACGAGCACGAGAAGAAGCTCGCGCTGCCGCTCGTGATCGCCAGCACCGTGCTCTTCCTGGCCGGCGTGGCGTTCTGCTACTACATCGTGTTCGTGCGCGTGTTCACCTTCATCCACAACTTCGCGCCGAAGTCGATCACGCCGGCGCCGGACATCGAGGCCTATTTCAGCTTCGTCATCACGATGTTCCTCGCGTTCGGGGTGACGTTCGAGATCCCCATCGTGGTCATCCTGCTGGTGCGCATGGGACTCGTGTCGGTGGAGAAACTGCGCGATGCGCGGCCCTATGTAATCGTCGGCGCTTTCGTGGTCGCCGCGGTGGTGACCCCGCCCGACGTGCTGTCGCAGTTCATGCTCGCGCTGCCGATGTGCCTGCTCTACGAGGCGGGGCTGTTCCTCGCACGCTTCATCAGCGTGCGGCAGAAGGAGCAGTCCGACTACAAGGCCGAATCGGGCTAGTCCGGAATCCGCAGCCTGCCTTCCACGTCGACGCCGATACGGGCGTTGGGGGCGGGCGCGCGCTCGATGGGCGGCAGGTTGGCAGGCGAGAGCGGAACCGCGCGCCCGTCCTTGATTTCCCGCGTCCGGGTGCGCACCACTTGTGAAGGCGGCAGCGGCTGGCCGTTCTTCAGGTGCTCCCACATCAGGTTGAGCGCCCGGGTGAAATAAACGTTGAGCGGCACATAGCGCGAGTCGAAGCCCGCAACGCCGTTCAGCACGTCGAGATGGTGCGCGTGCGTGACTTCGTAGTAGTACAGCCTCGAGTTGGGCTCGACCGCCTTGTTCCGGGCGTAGTACGCGCGCGACGCGTAGTTGGGCGGCAGCAGCGCGTCGGAGCGCCCGTCGACGATCAGCGCCGGCTTGCCGCGCAGATTGCCGGTGAGGTGCGTTTCCTCGATGCCGCGCCGCACGCGGCGCGCCTGTTCGGCCATCTCGGCTTCCAGGGGCCGTCCGCTGACCGCGTCGACGCCGGTAGCGAGCGAGCGCAGGCACAGCGCGCCGTCGAGGTTCAGGTCTCGGACGCCGCTCGACGGCGAGACCGACAGCCGGTCTTCTTTCGCGCCTCCGGGCGACAGATTGTTGATGAGGTTGATTCCCGCGGTCGGCGGGATGCCGTTGGAGAGGGCAAACGAGTTTTCCAGGCCTCCAGCCTCGGCTGGATTCCCCGCGTCGACGCCGGAAGACGTGCTTGCGGCGAAGCTGTAGCCGCACAGGTTGTCCAGGACCGAGAAGCGCCCGTAGCTGTTTGCGTACGTGACCGCGATGCCTTGCACCACCGAAAGGCTGTAGTGCGAGGGCAGCACCAGATTGGCGTCGGGAAGGATCCCATACTCGTTGATGATGCGCTGGCTCTCGGCGGCCTGCTGCGCCAGGGTGGGGGAGCGCAGCAGGCCTTTTTTTGCCAGCGAGGCGCAGCGCGCCTCGCGCAGCGGCTGTGGCACCGTGTTGAAAGGCACGCCGCGGATCGAGTCGGCGAGCGAGGCGCAGGGTAGGTAGACATTGAGCAGCGTCGAGGTGTCCAGCGTCGAGCGCACATCGGCGAGCGACACGTTCGGTTCGGACAGGGCGAGGCCGTCGATCAGGCCGCGCGTATCTTGTTCGGCGGCCGCGAGCGCCGCATAAGCGCCGTTGGAGATGCTCGAGGCGATGACCAGCGTGTTTTCAGGCATGTAACGCCCGGCGCGCCGGTCCGTCAGGCTGCTCAGCACATAGAACGCGAAGTCGATGGCGGCGAGCGTGTGCCGGCCCCAGTCTTTCTCGGGGTTGACCTGAGAATGCGCATGTTTTACTGCGACCCGATTCGGATAATCGCGCAGATAGCCGGCGCGCTGTTCGGCGCTGATGCGCGCAGTGAAGAGCGAATCTTCTCCGGCGCGAGCGGCGCTCGCGCGCTCGCCGGTGACGAGGTTGACCGTATCGGTGGTGAGGTCATGAATGCCAGTGCCGGTGCCCTTGTCCGTGTAGGCGACGGCGCAGCCGCGCTTCAGGCCCCACTCGCCGGAGGTGCCGATCGCGCCGTAGATGCCACGCGATCCGGACGAGGTAGCGGTCACGATGCACGGATCCTTGGGATCGAACCGGTCGGGCACCTGGACCATCAGCGTGGCGCCGTCGAGGTAGGTGAGGAACTCGTCGCCGGCAATCTTGCCTTCGCCGAGGGTGTCGCGGCCGGCGAGATCGATGTTCGGCCCGTAGAGCACGCCATACCCGCCCGCGGCGCTCATATCGACCAGGGCACGGTAGTTGTAGTAGATCGCACGCTTGCGCAGCTCGACCGATTTCGGCTTGGTCGGATCGCTCATCGCCGGCGCTATGCTCTGGCCGAGCCCGGTCTTGCCCAGTCCGGCGGTCAGCAGATCGTCGCTCACGCCGTCGTAACGGTGTTGCAGCACCTTGCTGGGCCAGACCGGTCGAGGCGCCGGCTCGGCAGCGGGCGGCGCGGGCGGCGCGCTCGGGGGCAGGGGCGCCGGTGTGGTCGAGGACGCGGGCGCGGAGGAAGGAGCGGGAGCGCCCGTCGGCGCGGGCGCCTGGGGCGTGGCGGCGCAGCCGGCGAGGCACAGCGCGGCCACGGCTGCAAAGATCCTGCGCTTCATGCTTGCCCTTCCTGGAATATCAGTCGCCGCGGTCGCCGCGCGGCTGCGGCTTGGGCCGCCGCCCCACGGTTACGCTGGCATCGAGGTCCTTGCCGGCGCGTTTGAGCTTCAGTCTGGCCGTGTCACCCGGCGCGAGCGCTGCGACCAGGTTGAGCATCGAGGTCGGGTCGCCCACCGGGCGGCCCTCCACCTCGACCAGCACGTCGCCGGGCTTCATGCCCGCCTTGTCGGCCGGACCGCCGCGCAGCACGCCGGCGATGAGCGCGCCGCGCGTGGTCTGCAACCGGAAAGACTCGGCGACCGCCGGCGTGATCTCCTGCACCTCCACGCCGATCCAGCCGCGCGTCACGCCGCCGCTTTTCACGATCTGCTCGAGCACCATCCTCGCCGTCGATACCGGGATCGCGAAGCCGATTCCCATCGAGCCGCCGGAGCGGGTGAAGATCGCGGTATTGATGCCGACGAGATTACCGCCGACGTCGACCAGCGCGCCGCCGGAGTTGCCGGGGTTGATGGCGGCGTCGGTCTGGATGAAATTCTCGAAGGTGTTGATGCCCAGGCCGGTGCGTCCGAGCGCCGACACGATGCCGCCGGTGACGGTCTGGCCGACGCCGAAGGGGTTGCCGATGGCGAGCACCACGTCGCCGACCTTGAGCGCGTCCGAGGAGCCGAAGGTGATCGCCGGAAGGTTCTCCGCGTCGACCCGCAGCACGGCGAGATCGGTCTCGGGGTCGTTGCCCACGATCTTGGCGAGGAGTTTCCTGCCGTCGTGCAACGCGACCTCGATTTCGTCGGCCGCCTCGACCACGTGATGATTCGTGAGCAGGTAGCCGCTGCTGCTCACGATCACGCCGGAGCCGAGGCTCGACGAGCGCTCCGGCACCTGGTCGCCGAAGAAGCGCCGGAATACCGGATCGTTGAGCAAAGGGTGGCGCGGCGCGTCCTTCGAAGTGAAGATGTTCACCACCGACGGGGTCGCGCGCGTCACCGCGCCGCTGTAGGAGCCGGTGCTCGGCACCGCCGGAAGCGGTCCGGTCGCCGGCGCCTGCTGCACCACCGAAAGCTGGCCCGCGGGCGTGCGCGAGGGCAGCCACTCGGGACGGAACGTGGAGACCACGAACAGCACCGCGACCGCAACCGTCGCGGCCTGCGCAAAGATGAGCCAGAGGCGCACCATGGAAGGTCCGCAGTATACGGAAAATCTCTAGAAGATTTAAGCGCTTACGGCCGAAATCGTGGACATTTGCAAGGCCCGCCGTTAGAATCGCCGACTTTCGCGCTCTCCCGCTGCAGCTCATAACAACGCCATCTCCATGAACGATCGAGAAAAAGTAGATAAGACGCGGCGCACGCTCGTGGTCGCCACCAGCGTGGCGGGTGGCGTCGCCACCGTCGCCACGGCGGCGCCGTTCGTTGCCAGCATGTGGCCTTCCGAGCGCGCCAAAGCCGCCGGCGCGCCGGTCGAGGCCGACATCGCCACGCTACAGCCCGGCGAGTTACGCGTGTACGAGTGGCGCGGCAAGCCTGTGTGGGTGTTCCGCCGCTCCAAGGAAATGCTCGAGTCGCTGAAGGCGGTCGAGCCCTACCTCACCGATCCGCAGTCGAAGTATTCCGAGCAGCCAAAGTACGCGAAGAACGAGAATCGGTCGGAGAAGCCGGAGGTCATGGTGCTGATCGGGGTGTGCACGCATCTCGGCTGCTCGCCGCAGATGCGGCCCGCCGAAGCGAAGGCCGAGATGGGCGCCGACTGGGTGGGCGGCTTCTACTGCCCCTGCCACGGCTCCAAGTTCGACCTGGCCGGGCGCGTGTTCCGCGGCTCGCCCGCGCCTAAGAATCTTGAGGTGCCGCCTTACGAGTTCTCCTCCGATGTGGCCTTGGTGATCGGCGAGGACAAAGAGAAGAAGGGAGCGTAAGGCATGTCGCGTCTGCAGGCTTTGTGGGGGTGGTTCGACTCGCGCATGCCGTCGGCTGCGGAGCAGTGGAAGATCCACGCGTCGGAGTACTACGCGCCGAAGAATTTCAACTTCTGGTACTACTTCGGCTCGCTCGCGGGATTGGTGCTGATCATCCAGATCGTCTCCGGCATCTTCCTCACCATGAACTACAAGCCCGACGCGAGCCTCGCCTTCGGCTCGGTCGAGTACATCATGCGGGACGTGTCGTTCGGCTGGCTGCTGCGCTATGTCCACTCCACCGGCGCCTCGGCGTTCTTCATCGTGGTGTACCTGCACATGTTCCGCGCCCTGCTGTACGGCTCGCACCGCGCGCCGCGCGAGCTGGTGTGGATCTTCGGCGTGCTGATCTACCTCACGCTGATGGGCGAGGCGTTCTTCGGCTACCTCCTGCCCTGGGGCCAGATGTCGTACTGGGGCGCGCAGGTCATCGTCAATCTCTTCGGCACGGTGCCCTTCATCGGCCCCGACCTCGCGCTGTGGATCCGCGGCGACTACGTCGTGTCCGACGTCACGCTCAACCGCTTCTTCGCCCTGCACGTGATCGCGTTTCCGCTGGTGCTGCTCGGCCTCATCGTCGCGCACATCCTCGCGCTGCACGACGTGGGCTCGAACAACCCCGACGGAGTCGACATCAAGAAGACCAAAGGTGCGCACGGCAAGCCGCTCGACGGCATTCCGTTCCACCCCTACTACACGGTGAAGGACCTGGTGGGTGCGGTCGTGTTCCTCGCCATCTTCTGCATCGTCATGTTCTTCGTGCCGGAAATGGGCGGGTACTTCCTCGAGGAAAACAACTTCATTCCGGCCGACCCGCTGAAGACCCCGCCGCACATCGCGCCGGTGTGGTACTTCACTCCGTACTACTCGATCCTGCGGGCCGTCCCGCCTATCGGAATTGACTTGCTTGGAATTGCGCCAAGCCAGTTTCCGGGGGTTTTGGCTATGGGAGTCGGGGTCCTTATCTTCTTTTTCCTGCCGTGGCTCGACCGCAGCCCGGTGAAGTCGATCCGCTACCGTGGGGCGCTCTACAAGAGCTGGCTCGCGGCTTTCGTGGTCGTGTTCGTGATTCTCGGCTATCTGGGCGTGAACCCGACCACGGTGTGGGGCCAGTTCAAGTTCAACGCCTTCTTCCTCGACACCAAGGACATCGCCACGTGGGTGGCGCGGCTGTGCACCATCGTCTATTTCCTGTTCTTCTTCCTCATGCCCTGGTACACGGCGCGCGACAAGGTGAAGCCGGTCCCCGAGCGCGTGACCTACCATCACTGAGGACAAGGGTGAAAAGCCTCGCACTGGCCATCCTCCTCGCGCCCCTGGCGGTGCTCGGCGCGGAAACCGGCTATCGCCTCGACAAGTCGCCGCACGAGCCGACCGACCTCGTCAGCCTGCAGACCGGCGCCAAGCTCTACGTGAACTACTGCCTGGGCTGCCACGCCATGCAGTACATGCGCTACGGCGGGCTCGAGGAGCTCGGCCTTACCGAGCAGCAGATCAAGGACAACCTGCTCTTCACCGGCGACAAGGTCGGCGAGCCGATGAAGGGTCCCATGGACCCGAAGACCGCCAAGCAGTGGTTCGGCGTGGCGCCGCCCGATCTCTCGGTGGTCGGCCGCTCGCGCGGCGCCGACTGGCTGTATACCTACCTGCGCACGTTCTACCGCGATCCTAAGACCGTCACCGGCTGGAACAACGCGGTGTTCGAGAACGTCGGCATGCCGCATGCCCTGTGGAGCCTGCAGGGCGAGCGCGCCTACGATCGCGAGAAGCGCGAGTGGCGCGAGCTCAGCAAGGGCGCGCTCTCCCAGGTGGAGTACGACACGGCGGTGCGCGACCTCGTCAACTTCATCGCCTATGTCGGCGAGCCGGCCGCGATGGATCGCCGGGCGATCGGCATCGGGGTGCTGTTCTTCCTCGGCATCCTTTTCATCCTCACCTATCTGCTCAAGAAGGAATACTGGAAAGACGTGACCTAGCGTCTTTGCAGTCGGACCACGACCATGATGCAACTCTATTCGGGCACCACCTGCCCCTTCAGCCACCGCTGCCGCTTCGTGCTCTACGAGAAGGGCATGGACTTCCAGGTCATCGACGTGGACCTGTACAACAAGCCCGAGGACATCGCGGTGATGAACCCGTACAACCGCCTGCCGGTGCTGGTCGAGCGCGACCTCATCCTGTACGAGTCGAACATCATCAACGAGTACATCGACGAGCGCTTCCCGCACCCGCAGCTGATGCCGGCCGACCCGGTGATGCGGGCGCGCGCGCGGCTCATGCTGTTCAACATGGAGGTCGAGCTGTTCTCCCAGATCGACGCGCTCGAGGGCGGCAAGGAGAAGCAGATCGACAAGGCGCGCCAGCACGTCACCGACCGCCTGGTCGAGCTGGCGCCGGTGTTCACCAGGACCAAGCACATGCTCGGCGACGACTTCACCATGCTCGACGTGGCGATCGCGCCGCTCCTGTGGCGCCTGGACCACTACGGGATTAAACTCGGCAAGACCGCCGCGCCGCTCATGAAATACGCGGAGCGCATCTTTTCCCGGCCGGCGTTCATCGAAGCGCTCACGCCCTCCGAGAAGGTCATGCGAAAGTAGTCGAGCGACACGTGAGCGAGATTCCCACCAAGCCGTACCTGCTGCGCGCGCTGTTCGAGTGGTGCGTCGACAACGGCTATACCCCGCACCTCGCGGTGAAGGTCGACTCGCGCACGCAGGTGCCCCTGGAGTACGTCAAGAACGGCGAGATCACGCTCAACATCAGCCCCAACGCCGTGCACAAGCTGCAGATGGGGAACGAGCTGATCGAATTCTCGGCACGCTTCGGCGGCGTGGCGCGCCAGCTCGCGGTGCCGATCACCAACGTGTACGCGCTCTACGCGCGCGAGACCGGGCACGGCATGACCTTCGACGTCGACGGGCCCAAGGCGGGGCTGCAGTCCAAGGCCGAGTCCGAGCCGGTGCGCGAGCCCAAGCATCCCGCGGTCAAGCCCCCCGCGCAGCTTCCCGTGCCGGCTGCCACGTCTCCCGAGCCGCCGAAGAAGCCTTCCGGGGGCGGCAAGCCGACGCTGCGCCGGATCAAGTGACGGCCGCCGGGGGAGCATAATCTCCCTGAAGTGCCCGCTTAGCTCAGTGGTAGAGCAACCGCCTTGTAAGCGGTAGGTCGTCTGTTCAATCCAGACAGCGGGCACCACTTCGCATGAGGTCGTTCCTGGTTCTCATTCTCGTGGCGCTAAGCGCATGCTCGGAGCGGCCGACCGTGGGCGTCACGATCTCCAATACCCCCGAACCGATCGAGAGCTGCGGCAAGAAGATCGGTCCCTGCTGAGCCCCAATTAACACAAACAAAAAAGCCCGCCGGGCGGCGGGCTTCAGTTCGCGAAGCGGTTCGCTTACAGCGGCTTGATGTTCGCCGCCTGCAGGCCCTTGGGGCCGCGCTTCACTTCGAACTCGACCTTCTGGCCTTCCTTGAGGGTCTTGAAGCCGCTCATCTGGATCGCGGTGTGATGCGCGAACAGGTCTTCACCGCCCTCGGACGGGGTAATGAAGCCGAAGCCTTTCGAGTCGTTGAACCACTTGACGGTACCGGTTGCCATGTTCATCTACTTCCTCTAAATGCCGCGACGATTCCGGGCGCGACAAAGCCGGGCATGACGATCAAGGAAGTGATTTGACTGCCACTACTGACGCTGCTGAATGCGGCGGGTGTGAGGTGCAAATTCGCTGCCTGGATGAATCACTGCGCGGCGGATCATATCACCTTTTTCTCGATTTTCTTGTAGTGGGCACGGTGGCCTTCGCCGCGAGCGGCAGCGCGGTCTGGTACTTAACTTGCTTCAGGGCGAAGCTCGATTTGATATTGCCGACGCCGGGCACCCTTGAAAGAAATTCCAATATGAAGCGCTCGAACGCGGGCACGTCGGGTACTAGAACACGTAGCAAGTAGTCGGCATCTCCGGTCATCAGGTAGCACTCCATCACTTCCGGACGGTCGCGCACCGCACGCTCGAAGGTGTCCAAAGCGGGCTCGATCTGTTTTTCGAGCGTCACCTGCACGAGCACGCTGACGCCCAGCCCGAGCTTCTTCGAATCGAGCAGCGTGACGTAGCGGTCGATCAAGCCCGCGGCTTCCAGCGCTCGCACGCGGGCGAGGCAGGGCGACGGCGAAAGGTTCACCGCGCGTGCGAGGTCCACGTTGGAGATGCGCGCGTCCTGCTGCAGACGCGCGAGGATGCGCAGGTCGATGGCGTCCATTGCAGCATGATATGCTGTTTCCGCTTAATCTGGCAGCGGAAAACGATACCCCATGCCGGCGAGTGCAAGCTACCATGCCGGAATGGCCAATCTTTCCGACATCGTCTCCTCCGCCTTCTGGCGCGTCAATCCGCCCGACGCCGATCCCGTCGAGACCCGTGAATGGCTGGAGGCCTTCGACGCGCTGATCGCGTCGGAGGGACGCGAGCGCGCCACCTTCCTGCTGCGCAAGCTCCTCGACCATGCGCGGGTGCGGCGGGTGCCGCTGCCGCCGGTCCTCAACACGCCGTACAAGAACTCGATCGAGCTCGCGCAGCAGCCGCAGTTCCCGGGCAACCTGGAGCTCGAGCAGCGCATTTCGTCGATCGTGCGCTGGAACGCGCTCGCGATGGTGGTGAGGGCCAATCGCGCATATCCGGAGCTCGGCGGCCACATCGCGAGCTACGCCTCGGCGGCGGATCTCTTCGAGGTGGGCTTCAACCACTTCTTCCGCGGCGGAGCACACGGGGACCTGGTGTATTTCCAGCCCCATTCCGCGCCGGGCGTGTATGCGCGGGCCTTCCTGGAGGGTCGTCTTTCCGAAAACCAATTGAATCATTATCGGCGTGAGACCGCGGGAGGGGGTCTGTCCTCTTATTGCCATCCATATCTCATGCCGACGTTCTGGCAGTTCCCGACCGGGTCGATGGGCCTCGGTCCGATCAACGCCATCTACGCCGCGCGCTTCATGCGCTATCTGCAGCATCGTGGGCTCGCGAACACCGATGCGCGCAAGGTGTGGGCGTTCCCCGGCGACGGCGAGATGGACGAGCCCGAGTCGCTCGCCGGCCTGTCGCTCGCCGCGCGCGAAGGGCTGGACAACCTGATCTTTGTCGTCAACTGCAACCTGCAGCGGCTCGACGGACCGGTGCGCGGCAACGGCTCGATCGTGCAGGAGCTGGAAGGGCTCTTCGCCGGCGCCGGCTGGAACGTGGTGAAGCTGCTGTGGGGTTCGGACTGGGATCCGCTCTTCGCGCGCGATGTGGACGGCGTGCTCCTCAAGCGGCTGCACGAGACCGTGGACGGGGAGTTCCAGACCTACGCCGCCACGGACGGGCGCTTCAACCGCGAGCAGTTCTTCAACAAGTACCCGGAGCTGACCGAGCTTATCGCTGGAATGAGCGACGCCGATATCGATCGATTGAAGCGCGGCGGACACGACCCGGTGAAGATCCACGCCGCCTACCACGCGGCGCTCAATCACCGCGGACGCCCCACGGTGGTGCTCGCCCAGACGAAAAAGGGCTACGGCATGGGGACCTGGGGCCAGGGAAGAATGGGCACGCATCAGCAGAAGAAGCTCGACGACGTCGCGCTGCGCGAATTCCGCGACCGCTTCGCGCTGCCCATTTCCGACGACGACGTGGCGCAGCTTCGCTTCTTCCATCCGGGCCCCGACAGTCCGGAGATCCGGTACCTGGAGGCGCGTCGGCGCGAGCTCGGCGGATACTTGCCGACGCGTGTCACGAAAGCCCCCGGCATCGCGGTGCCGGGTCTCGCGGCAGCGGAGAGAAACCAGTCCACCACGATGGTGTTCGTGCAGCTTCTCGCGCAGCTGCTCAAGGACGAAACCATCGGGCCTCGCGTGGTCCCGATCGTGGCTGATGAGGCGCGCACCTTTGGCATGCAGACGCTCTTCCGGCAGTCGGGCATCTACTCCGCCGTCGGCCAGCTCTACGAGCCCGAGGACCACGACGAGCTGCTCTACTACCGCGAGGCCAAGGAAGGGCAGATCCTGGAGGAGGGGATTACCGAGGCGGGCGCGCTTTCGTCATGGCTGGCGGCGGCCACGTCGTACTCGACGCATGGCCTGGCGATGCTGCCGTTCTACATCTACTACTCCGTGTTCGGTTTTCAGCGGGTCGGCGACCTCATCTGGGCGGCGGCTGATTCCCGCGCGCGCGGGTTCCTGCTCGGCGGCACGGCGGGGCGCACGACGCTGGCCGGCGAGGGCCTGCAGCACCAGGACGGGTCCTCGCACCTCATCGCCTCGACGATTCCGAACTGCCGCGCCTACGACCCGTGCTTCGGCTACGAGCTCGCCGCAATCGTGCACGACGGCGCGCGCCGCATGCTCGAGGCGCAGGAAGACGCCTTCTACTACATCACCGTGGCGAACGAAAACTATGCGCACCCGCCCATGCCGCAAGGCGCCACGGAGGGAATCCTCAAGGGTCTGTACCCGCTGAAGGCGGGTACCGACGTTCAGCTGATGGGCTCGGGGCCCATCCTGCGCGAAGTGATCGCGGCGGCAGACCTGCTCGAAAAGGATTGGGGGGTGAACGCCGGGGTATGGAGCGTCACATCGTTTACCGAGCTGCGCCGCGATGGAATGGAGGCTGAGCGTACCCGCAGGTTGGGAGGGAAAGCCGAATCCTGGGTGGAAACCTCCCTCAGGAACGCGCAAGGGCCGGTCATCGCCGCGAGCGACTACGTGAGCGCGGTGGCCGATCTCATCCGGCCTTACGTGCCGCGCAAGTACGTCGCGCTCGGGACCGATGGTTTCGGACGCAGCGACACGCGCGCCGCGCTGCGCGCGTTCTTCGAGGTGGATGCGCGCAACATCGCGGTGGCGGCGCTCGCCGCGATCGGGCACCCCTCAGTCGGCGGGGCGCGGACTCGTTATGGGATTGGGCTCGAGGGCGCCGGGCGGCCCGCCTGGCAGCGGTAGCGGCTTGTCGATCTGGCGCACCGCCGGCGGCGGAAGCCGCAGCACCACCGGCTCGTTCGTTTCGGCGGCTCGCATGCGTTCGTATGGGCGCAGTTGCTGCGCGATCTCGGGATCGGGATGGAGCGGACGTCCGACGAACGGGTCAAGCTGCGGGGACACGGTGCCGCGCGCAAAATCGGCGCCGCGCTGATCGAGCTGGATGAGCGCGCGCTGGATCTCCTGCGAATGGAGCTGCTGCGCCGCGCAGGCGAGCGGGCAGAGCAACGGGCATAGCAAGATAGCGCCGGCGATCTTCATCGACTTCATTCTATAACGCTGCGGCAAGCTCGGCGCCTTCGCGCATGGCGCGCTCGGCGTCGAGCTCTCCCGCCTGGCGCGCGCCGCCGATGTGTCGGAACCTTGCGTGCGGCCAGCGCCGCGATTCCTGCCCGGCGCAAACGATTACGGTGTTTGCTTCTACAACAAGATCTTTTCCATCAACGCGGATGTGAATCCCGCGGTCGTCGATGCGGCGGTATTCGACGCCTTTCAGCATCCTTACGCCGTTGCGCGCGAGCTCGGAGCGATGCACCCAGCCGGTGGTGCGGCCGAGCGTGTGCCCGAACGGGCCGCTCGAGCGCTTGAGCATGGTGATGCGGTGCGGCGGTTCCTTCGCCGGCGGAGTCATGACGGAACCGTCGGCATGGACGCCCCAATGCGCCGCGAACGCGCCGGAGTCGAGCGGCGCGCGGCTCGAGCGCTCCAGGAGATAGAGCGCGACGTCGAAGCCGATGCCGCCCATGCCGATGATCGCAATCTCGCGACCCGGCTCTACGCGGCCCGACAGCACCTCGGCGTAGCTCGCGACCTTGGGGTGGTCGATTCCGGCGATCGCCGGTCGGCGCGGATCGATCCCGGTCGCGATCACGGTCTCGTCGAAAGCTTGAACGGTCTTCTCATCCACTTTGTGATTTAGCAGCACCGTGACGCCGGCGCGGCGCAGGCGCTCGGCGTAGTACGCGACCGATTCGGCGAATTCCTGCTTGCCCGGAACGACCTTCGCCAGATTGAACTGGCCGCCGAGCTCGCTGCCGGCTTCGAACAGCGTCACGTGATGCCCGCGCTCGGCGGCGACCGCTGCGCAAGACAGGCCCGCGGGCCCGCCACCGACGACGGCGACGCGCTTACGCTCTCTCGCCTTGAGAAAAACAAGCTGCGTCTCTCTTCCGGCCCGCGGATTGACGACGCAGCTCGCCGGCTCGCCGGTGAAGTAGTGGTCGAGGCAAGCCTGGTTGCAGGCGATGCAGATATTGATGGCCGCGCGATCGCCGGCTTTCGACTTGTTGCCGAATTCCGGATCGGCGAGCAGAGCGCGCGCCATCGAAACCAGGTCGGCGTCGCCGCGCGCGAGAATCGCCTCGGCGACTTCCGGAGCGTTGATGCGATTGGAGGCTGCGACTGGAATGCGCACCGCCTCGCGCAAGCGTCGAGTAGCCCAGGCGAACGCGCCGCGCGGCACGGCCTGCGCGATGGTCGGAATGCGCGCCTCGTGCCAGCCGATGCCCGAATTCAGGATCGTGGTCCCGGCCGATTCGAGGTCGCGGGCGAGAGTCCGGGTCTCGGACAATGCCAGGCCCCCTTCCACCAGATCCAGCGTCGAGATGCGGAACACGATGATGAAATCCGAACCGACGGCGCTACGCGTGCGCTTTACCAGCTCGACGGCGAAGCGCATGCGGTTTTCGAGCGAGCCGCCCCATTCGTCGCTACGCCGGTTGGTGCGCGTGGCGAGGAACTGCGTGACGAGGTAACCCTCGGATCCCATGAGCTCGACGCCGTCGTAGCCGGCCTCGCGCGCGAGGCTCGCCGCGACGACGAAATCGGAAAGCGTGGCTTCGACCTCGTCGACGGTCATCTCGCGGGGAGCGTGCGCATTGATGGGCGACTTGATCGCCGAGGGCGCGACGATGCGCTCGTGGAAGCCGTAGCGGCCCGAATGCAGGAGCTGGAGCACGATGCGTCCGCCCGCCTCGTGTACCGCGCGCGGGATGACGCGGTGCCTTTCGGCAGCCTCGCGGCTGGAGAACTGCGCGCGATGCTGGCCCAGGTTACCGGCGTCGTTGGGCGAGAAGCCGCCGGTCACGATCAGGGCGGCACCGCCGCGCGCGCGTTCGGCGTAGAAGGCGGCGAGCCGTTCCATGCCGTCGGGCCGGGATTCGAGCTGGGTGTGCATCGAACCCATGACGATGCGGTTCGGCAGGGTGACAAAGCCCAGGTCGAGCGGCCGGAAGAGGTTCGGGTACGCGAGCATCGTGGCGCAGGGATTGGATAAACTAGCCGCATGATCATACGGGACCCCATTCGTGGCGAATCGGGTGGCGAAACGCTGGTTGTCGGCCAGACCGATCATTCGCGCCTCGTCGGGCAGCTGGCGGCGCACTGGGGAAACGGCGAGGTGGCTCGGCCCGAGCCGTGGGAATCGGTGGTGCGCGCGGCGATCTACCACGACTACGGATGGCTCACCTACGAAGCCAGTCCGCTGGTGGATCCGCAAAGCGGTGCCCCCTATCGCTTTCTCGGATTGCCGCTCGAGGAACGCCAGCTCGAGTCGTACCAATGGTGCATCGATTGGATGGCCGGTACCGACCTGTACTCCGCCCTCCTCATCAGCCGGCATCGCACCGGGCTATGGAAGGGGCGTTACGGCGTCATGCAGCATCCGCAGCGCAAGTACGACTTGCACAAGCTCGACCCCAGGATCGTCGAGCTGATCGAGCGCAATGAAGCCTGGCAGGAGGAGCAGCTCGAGTCGCTCGATGAGCGCGCACGCAGCAGCTTTCCGGCCAACTATCGAATGATGCAGGTGTGGGACCTCCTCGGCCTGTACTTCTGCTGCCAGGAGCCCTATGACGACTACATCGATCCCGTTCCCACCGGTTTCGACGGGGAAGGGCGGCGCATGACGATGCGGCCGCTCGGAGAGCGCCAGGTGCTGTTCGACCCTTATCCGTTCGACGAGCCGCGCCTGAGGATTCAGCTCTCGTGCAAGCGGCTGCCCGAGCGCAACTACGCGAGCGCAGCCGAGTTCCGGCAGGTCTACTTCAAGGCGCCGAACGAGCTTCTTGAGTACGAGCTCCTGGCTGCTTGAGAACCAGCACCGTCCCGAGAATCACCAGCGTTGCGCCGGCGAGTGTGAAGAGCGATACGGTTTCTTGCAGGAACAGCGCTCCCCACAGGACGCCGAATACCGGAATCAGATAGGTCACGGTGAGCGCGCCCGTGGCGCCGATATCGGCGACCAGTCGGAAGTAGAGCAGATAGGCGATCGCACCGCAGACCAGGCCGAGGGCGAGCATGCTGGCTGCGACGAGCGGCGTCGGCGCCGCCGCGGGAGGCGACAGGACGATGAACGGCGCTAGGAGTACGCCAGCCGCCAGTTGCGTGCCGACCGCCATGCCGCGCGAAGGTACAGCGCTCGCCCAGCGCTTCATGTAGCCGCCCGCAAGCCCGTAGCAGAAGGCAGCACCAAGCGCCGCGCACACGGCACCATAGGAAGTCGTTTGCCCCGCCTGGGGTTGTGTCACCAGCGCCACGCCCGCGATGCCGGTCAACAATCCGAACGCTTGGCCCGCGCTTATGCGCTCGCGCAGGAGTGCTGCGGACCAAAGTGCGCCCCACATCGGCGAGGTGGCATTCAGCACGGACATTAATCCCGCTGTCAGCGTGAGCGCGGCGTAGGCCCACAGCAGAAATGGCACGCCCGAGGTCAGGATACCGACGATCACGTATTGGCGGGCGTAGCGCCGCAACTCGGGGTGATAGCCCGTCGCGGCGAAATAGACCGCGAGTGCAATGCCGGCGATCAGCGTTCGCAGCTCGGCAGTCAATACCGGTCCGAGGGCCGGGGCGCTGATACGGGTGAACAGGAACGACGCCCCCCAGATCGCGGCGAGCAGCAGCAGGCGCGCCGCGTCTGTCCGCCGCATGCTAGCGCTTCTTTTCCAGCGCGAGGAGCTTGCGCTTGCGCTGCAGTCCCCAGGCGTAGCCGCCCATGCCGCCGTCGGTCCGCACCGCACGGTGGCAGGGCACGGCAAGCGCCACCGGGTTGGCGCCGCAGGCGCTGCCGACCGCACGCACCGCCGCGGGCGCGCCGATGGCGCGGGCGATCTGCGCATACGTACGGGTCTCGCCTCGCGGGATGCGCCGCAGCTCGTCCCAGACGCGGCGCTGGAACACCGTGCCGCGAATGTCGAGCGGCAGCCGTGCGAGGCTCGTTTCGCCTTCGATGAAGGCGAGGATCCTGGCTTTCAAGTCCTTCAGCTCGCCCGGCACGATTTCGGCCGCCCTAAACTCCTCAGCGAGGAGGCGTTCGAGGCGCTTGTCGTCATCGCCCAGCTTGACCGAGCAAAGGCCCTTGTCGGTCGCCGCGACGAGCACGGTGCCGAGGGGCGAAGCGAAAGAGCAGTAGGAGATGCGCTGGCCCTTGCCCCTCGCGCGGTAATCACGTGCTTTCATGCCGAGCATGGGCTTTTCGTAAAACCGTGACACCGAGCCGTAGCCCGCTTCGAACACCGCATCCGCGACCCGACGCCCATTCTGCAGCGACGCCTTCACCGATTCGACCCGGTGCGCGTCCTGGTAGTCGCGAGGCGAGACGCCGAACGCTTCCTTGAAGCGGCGCTGCAGGTGAAACGGGCTCGCGCCGACCGCGCTCGCGAGCTCGCCGAGCGTCACGCGCTCGCCGCGCCTCGCGTCGAGATAGGCCTTTGCCTTGCCGATGTATCCGTCCATGCCGCCACTCTACCCGGTGGCGCGCGCTGCATCTATCCGCTTCTTGCGCGCATTCTCCAAACTACTCAGCGGCTTGCAAGCGCTCCTGCTGTTCCTGCGTGACCTGGTCGATCTTCTGTCGCGCCTGCTGCAGGGCCTTTTGCGACTGCTCGAGCTCCTGTTTTCTCGCCGCGGCGCTGGTGGCAGCTGCGCTCATGGAGTCCATGCCGCAGCCGGCGAGTATTGCGAGTCCGAGCAGCACGACGATGCGTCCCGGGTTCATGGCACCTCCCATGACCCTTAGATACCATGCGCGGATCGCGGACGTGGTGGAAAAAGTTCTCGTCGCCGCGCGCACTACTTCGGGCGGTTGTCGATGACGCGCTTTGCCTTGCCGATCGAGCGCTCGATGGTGTTGGTCGGCACGTTTCTCACGTCGGCGCTGATGCCGATATAGGACTTGATCGCTTGGCGCAGCCCCTCGGCGCCTTCGCCTTCCACCAGCACCGTGAGATGGTCGAGCGGTCCCTGCTTGGAAAGCTCGAGGACGTAGTGCGGGCTGAGACCGGGCTGCTTGAGGATCAGCTCCTCGATCTGCGACGGAAACACGTTGACGCCGCGGATGATGAGCATGTCGTCGGAGCGGCCGGTGATCTTCGCGATGCGCCGCATGGGGCGCGCGGTACCGGGCAGAAGCCGCGTGAGGTCGCGCGTGCGGTAGCGGATCATGGGCAGCGCTTCCTTGGTGAGCGAGGTGATGACCAGCTCGCCCTTCTCGCCGTCCGGGAGCGGCACGCCGCTGCGCGGATCGACGATCTCGGGGTAGAAGTGATCCTCCCAGAAGGTGAGGCCGTCCTTCGTCTCGATGCACTCGGCGGCGACGCCGGGTCCGATGATCTCGGACAGGCCATAGAGATCGAGCGCCTGCAGCGAGGTTTTTTCCTCGATCGATCGCCTGAGCTCATTGGTCCAGGGCTCGGCGCCGAACATGCCGATGCGCAACGAGCTTTTTTTCGGGTCCAGCCCCTGGCGCTGCATTTCGTCGGCGATGGCGAGCATGTAGCTCGGCGTCACCATGATGACGTCGGGCTTGAAGTCCTGGATGAGCTGCACCTGCCGCTCGGTCATGCCGCCGCCGAGCGGGACGACGACGAGGCCCAGGCGCTCGGCGCCGTAATGCGCGCCCAGGCCACCGGTGAAGAGCCCGTAGCCGTAGGCTACGTGAACCTTGTCGCCGGGGCGGGCACCCGCGGCGCGAATGGAACGCGCCATTACCTGCGCCCAGGTATCGATGTCCCTGGCGGTGTAGCCCACGACGGTGGGCTTGCCCGTCGTGCCAGACGACGCGTGGACGCGCACGATCCGCTCCATCGGCACCGCGAACAAGCCGAACGGGTAGGTTTCGCGCAGGTCGGCTTTCGTCGTGAACGGGAAGCGCGAAAGGTCTTCAAGCGAGCGGCAGTCCGCGGGTTGCACGCCCGCGGCGCCCCACTTCCTGCGATAGTGCGGCACGTTGTCGTAGGCGTGCTGCAGCGACCATCGCAGCCGCTCAAGCTGCAGGACCCTCAGCGCGTCGCGCCCTGCGGTCTCGATCGGCTCGAGCGGAAAGGCCTTCACTTGCCTTGGAATTGCGGCTTGCGCTTCTGCATGAACGCGGCCACCCCTTCGCGGTAGTCCTCCGAAAACCCGGCTTCCCGCTGCAGATCGCGCTCGAGGTCGAGCTGCGAATCAAGCGAGTTCCCCGCCGAGGCCTGCATCGCTTTCTTGATGAGGCCATAGCCCTTGGTCGGGCCGGCGGCGAGCGTCTGGGCGATTCTTGTCGCCTCTTCGACGAGCCGGTCGTCGTCGACCGCTTTCCAGATCAAGCCCCATCGCTCGGCGTCTTCCGCCGACAGGCGCTCGCCGAGGAGCGCGAGTCCCATCGCGCGCGCGCTGCCTACGAGCCGCGGCAGGAAGTACGTGCCGCCGGAATCGGGCACCAGGCCAAGCTTCGAGAACGACTGAACGAAGCTCGCCGAGCGCGCGGCCAGTACGATGTCGCAGGCGAGCGCGATGTTGGCGCCCGCCCCGGCGGCGACTCCGTTTACAGCGCACACGATCGGCTTCGGCAGGGCACGCAGGCGCCGAACCAACGGGTTGTAATTCGAGCCGAGGCTCACCGAGAGATCGATCGGCGCGGTGTCCGCGCTGCGGCTGCGCGCGGCGAGATCCTGTCCCGCGCAAAAGCCGCGGCCCGAGCCGGTAAGGACCACGGCGCGCACGTCCGGTTTGTCGCGCGCTTCCTCCAGCGCTTCGCGCAGCAGCTCGTGCATCTCCGGGTTGAAAGCGTTCAGCTTGTCCGGGCGATTGAGGGTGACGTACATCACTCCCGCGTTGCGCGAGACCAGGATGGGTGCCATCGGAAAAGCTTACAATCGGCCGGTGCCCAGAGTCTATTCCATCGACGGCATCACGCCGGTGGTCGACCCGAGCGCCTACGTCCATCCGAGCGCGGTGCTGATCGGCGACGTGATCGTCGCCGCGCGCGCCTACATCGGCCCTTGCGCTTGCCTTCGAGGCGACTTCGGCCGCATCCTGGTCGAGGAGGGGGCCAACGTGCAAGACAGCTGCCTGGTGCACGGCTTCCCGGGCAAGGACACCGTGGTCGGTGCCGAGGCCACCGTCGGCCACGGCGCCATCCTGCACGGCTGCGTCGTGCGCCGCGGCGCGCTGATCGGGATGAATGCGGTGGTCAACGACAACGCCGAGGTCGGAGAGGAGGCGATGGTCGCCGCGCTCGCTTTCGTCAAGGCGGAGGACAGAATCGCGCCGCGCAGCCTGGTCGCCGGAATACCCGCCCGGGTGGTGCGTACCCTGACCGAGCAGGAGCTGCGCTGGAAGCGGGACAACATGCTGCTCTACCAGGACCTCGCGCGCCGCAGCGCCGCGACCATGCGCGAAACCGAGGCGCTCTTCTCTGTCGAGCCCGGGCGCAGGCGCATCGACATCCCCGAGGCCGTGCCCTTGTCCGAGCTGAAGGCAGCCAAGCGATGACCTACCAGTTCATCTCCGTGGAAAAGAGGGGGCGTGTCGGACTCGTCACGCTCAATCGCCCAAAGCAGCTCAACGCGCTCAGTCCTGATCTCATGGCGGAGCTCGGCCAGGCGCTCAGGGAGTGCGACGCCGACGAGGGTGTCGGCGCCATAGTGATCACCGGCAACGAGAAGGCATTTGCCGCCGGTGCCGATATCGCGGCGATGAAGGACTACAGCTACATGGACGCCTACATCGGCGACTACATCACCGGGTGGGAGCATTTCCGCGCCGTGCGCAAGCCCGTGATCGCCGCGGTGGCGGGCTATGCGCTCGGCGGTGGCAACGAGCTCGCCATGCAGTGCGACATCGTGATCGCCGCCGACAACGCCAAGTTCGGCCAGCCCGAGGTCAACCTCGGCATCATGCCGGGATACGGCGGCACGCAGCGCCTGCCGCGCTTTACCAGCAAGGCGAAGGCGATGGATCTGTGCCTGACGGCGCGCACGATGGATGCGCACGAGGCGGAGCGCGCAGGGCTGGTCTCGAGAGTCGTGCCATTGGACAAGCTGGTCGACGAGGCGCTCGCGGTGGCCG
The DNA here is from genome assembly GCA_035577785.1 of Burkholderiales bacterium. GTDB lineage: Bacteria > Pseudomonadota > Gammaproteobacteria > Burkholderiales > SG8-39 > SCGC-AG-212-J23. Next base: position 48,779 of record DATLUZ010000124.1, read on the forward strand.
AGAAGATCGCCGGCTTCTCCTTGCCGGTGGTCATGATGATCAAGGAGTCGATCAACCGCGCCTACGAGACTTCGCTCGCCGAAGGGGTGCTTTTCGAGCGCCGCGTGTTCCAGTCGCAGTTCGCGCTCGAGGACCAGAAGGAAGGCATGGCAGCGTTTCTCGCCAAGCGCAAGCCCGCGTTCAAGAACCGATAAACCGCACCGCCCTCACGCTGCTCGCGGCCCACATCCTGTCGATGCTGGGCTTTTCGACCTATGCCGCGCTGCTCCCCGAGCTGCGCGACGCGTGGTCGCTCTCCAATTCGCAGGCTGGAATCGTCGGCGGGACGTTCTTCGCCGGCTACGTGGCCACGGTGTCGCTTTCCACCGCGCTCACCGACCGCGTCGACGCGCGCTGGGTGTACCTGACGGGAGGCGTGCTGGCGGCCGCGGGGGGCGCGGGCTTCGGCCTCGCGGCATCCGGCTTCTGGAGCGCGGTGCTGTTCCAGGTCGTGCTCGGTGCGGGCATCGCGGCCACGTACATGCCGGGCCTGCGGCTGCTCTCCGACCGCATCGGCGGACCCAAGCAAAGCCGCTATATCGCGTTCTATACGTCCTTCTTCGGCATCGGGACCGCGCTCTCCTTTGCGATCGCGGGGTTGGTCGCGCCGCGCTACGGCTGGCGAGCCGCGTTTCTTGTTTCCGCACTGGGCCCTTTCCTCGCCGCGTTCTTGGTGGCGCTATTCATCCGGGGGCTCCGGCCCCAGGCCCCGAAAGCGTTACACCTCGGCGCGCTTTTCCCGCTCGCCGCCTGGCGCAGGGTGCTTGCGAACCGCGCCGCGGCGGGCTTTACCTTCGGCTACGCGGCGCACTGTCTCGAGCTCTTCGGGTCCCGCGCCTGGATGGTGGCGTTCCTCGCGTATTCGGCCAGCATGCAGTCGGGGCCGGCCTACCCCTGGAACGCCGCGGCGATCGCCGCCGTGATCAACCTGATCGCGGTACCCGCTTCGATCGCGGGCAACGAAGTCGCGCTGCGACTCGGCCGCCGCCGCTGGATCGTCGCCGTCATGAGCGCTTCCGGTACGAGCGGAATCGTGCTCGCCCTCGGCGCGCCTTGGCATTGGGCCGCGGTGCTCGCGTTGCTGGTGGTCTATGCCATGCTGGTAATGGCGGAGTCGGGCACCCTCACGGCCGGCTTGGTCGCGGCCGCGCCAGGCGATTTGCGCGGCGCTGCGCTGGGCCTCTACTCGCTCGCGGGCTTCGCCGGCGGACTGGCCGGGCCGGTCGTGTTCGGCGCGGCGCTCGACCTCGCCGGCGGGGCGGCGAGCCACCTCGCCTGGATCGCCGCTTACGCGGCTATAGGCGCGGGGTGCCTCGCGGCGCCGCTCGTGGTTAGAATGAATCCGGACAAAACGCGCCTCTAGGAGGAGACGTGGAGCGCATCTGGCTGAAAAGCTACCCCCCCGGCGTGCCCGCGGACATCGATCCATCCGAGTTCAAGAGCCTGGTGGAGGTGTTCGACAGGAGCGTGCGGCAGTTCGCCGACCGGCCGGCGTATCACAGCATGGGGCGGGCGATCAGCTACGCCGAGCTCGAGCGCCTGTCGCGCGCCTTCGGCGCCTGGCTTCAGTCGAAGGGGCTTGCCAAGGCCGCGCGCGTGGCGATCATGCTGCCGAACTGCCTGCAGTACCCGGTCGCGATGTTCGGCACGCTGCGCGCAGGCTGCACCGTCGTCAACGTCAATCCGCTCTACACGGCACGCGAGCTCGAGCACCAGCTGCGCGACTCGGGCGCCGAGGCGATCGTCATCCTCGAAAACTTCGCCGCGGTGCTGCAGCAGGTGCGGCCAAGGACCGCGCTCAAGCACGTCGTCGTCACCTCGCTCGGCGAGATGCTCGGATTGAAAGGCCTGGTGGTAAACCTGGTGGTTCGCAGGCTGAAGAAGATGGTGCCGCCGTTCGAGCTGGCCGGTGCCATCGGTTTCAAGGCCGCCCTCGCGGAGGCGAATGGCGAGCGCCTCGAGACCCCGGCGCTCGGGCACGACGACATCGCGTATCTCCAGTACACCGGCGGCACCACCGGCGTATCCAAGGGCGCCATCCTGCTGCATCGAAACGTCATCGCGGCGCTGCTCCAGTACCGGGCGTGGATCGGGCCCTCAATGGACGCCGAGCGGCCCATCATCATCACCGCGCTGCCGCTCTATCACATCTTCTCGCTGACCGTGAACTGCCTGGTGATGATGTTCGTCGGCGGCGAGAACGTCCTGATCACCAATCCGCGCGACATTCCCGGCTTCGTGAAGGAGCTCGCGCGGCACAAGTACAGCATGATCACGGGCGTCAATACGCTGTTCAACGCGCTGCTCAACCACCCCGACTTCGCCAGGCAGGATTTCTCGCACCTCAGGCTCACCTTCGGCGGCGGCATGGCGGTGCAGAAAGCGGTGGCGGAGCGCTGGAAGCAGGTGACGGGCACGACGCTCATCGAGGGCTACGGCCTCACGGAGACGGCGCCTTCGGCCACGGCCAATCCGCTCAACCTGGCCGAGTACAGCGGCAGCATCGGCGTGCCCATGCCCTCCACCGAGGTGGAGTTGCGCGACGACGCGGATCGCGGCGTGCCACTCGGCCAGCCCGGCGAGATCTGCATCCGCGGCCCCCAGGTGATGAAGGGCTACTGGCAGCGGCCCGACGAGACCGCAAAGGTGCTCGGGCAGGACGGCTTTCTGCACACCGGCGACGTCGGCATCATGGACGACAAGGGGTTCATCCGCATCGTCGACCGCAAGAAGGACATGATCCTGGTGTCGGGCTTCAACGTGTACCCCAACGAGATCGAGCAGGTCGTGGCCGCGCATCCCGGCGTGCTCGAATGCGCGGCGATCGGCGTGCCCGACGAGCACTCCGGAGAGGTGCCCAAGGTTTTCGTCGTGCGCAAGGATCCGCAGCTCACCGAGCAGGACGTCCTCGAGCACTGCAGAAAAGAGCTCACCGGATACAAACGGCCGAAGTACGTGGAGTTCCGCTCCGAGCTGCCGAAGACGAACGTCGGCAAGATCCTGCGCCGCGCGCTGCGCGAGGAGAAGAAGGCCGCCTGAGGCGGGTGAAGACCGCTCGTCTGGAACGTCCTGCCGCCGGTCAACGTATGCGTAAGTATGCCGATGCGGCAGTGCGGTAATAGTGTTATAAGCAAATGAAATGCTCTACTCGCTGTATGAAGCGCAGCATATGGCGCTCGTGCCGCTCCGGTTCCTCGCGGAACTGACACGAGGCTGGTTTGGCCATCCGTTCAGCCCGTTCGCGCACCATCCGCTGTCGCGCCGCTTCGCGGCCTCGAGCGATCTCTTCCTGCGGGTGACCGATCGCTACGAAAAGCCCGACTGGAATCTGGCGGAAGCCGAATGCGAAGTCGTCCTTGAACGGCCGTTCTGCAGGCTGATCCGCTTTCGCCTCGGGGCTCCGAAGACTCGCAAAGTCCTGGTGGTGGCGCCCCTTTCCGGCCACCACGCCACGCTCGTGCGGGACACGGTACGCGCGCTCCTCGCCGAGCACGACGTGTGGGTGAGCGACTGGATCGATGCGCGCATGGTGCCGCTCACCGCGGGAGCGTTCCACCTGGACGATTATGTCGACTACGTACGCGAATGGATCACGTTGCTCTCGCCCGATCTGCACGTCATCTCGGTCTGCCAGCCGACGGTGCCGGTGCTCGCGGCGGTGGCGCTCATGGCCGCGAACGGCGGGCCGCAGCCGCGCTCGATGACCATGATGGGCGGACCGATCGATGCCCGGCGCAGCCCCACCGCGGTCAACAACCTGGCGCAGAAGAAGCCGTTCTCCTGGTTTGAGCAGAGCCTGATCGAGCGCGTGCCGCCGAAATATCCCGGCTACATGCGTCGCGTCTACCCGGGATTCCTGCAGCATATGGGATTCGTGGCGATGAATCCGGACCGCCACCTCATCGCGCACTGGGACTACTACCATCACCTCGTGCAGGGCGACGGCGATTCGGCCGAGGCGCACCGGCGCTTTTACGACGAATACAACGCGGTGCTTGACCTGCCGGCCGAGTACTACCTGGACACGATCAAGACCGTATTCCAGGACTTCGCCCTGCCGAAGGGCCGCATGTTCGTGCGCGGCGAGCTGGTGCGGCCGCAGGCGATCCGCGAGGCCGCGCTCCTCACCGTCGAAGGCGAGCTCGACGACATTTCCGGCAACGGCCAGACCGAGGCCGCGCACGCGCTGTGCCTCAACATCCCGCGCGAGCGGCGCAGCCATTTCATGGCGCCCGGCGTGGGGCACTACGGGATTTTTTCGGGCCGGCGCTGGCGCGAGGTGATCTACCCGCGGGTGCGGGACTTCATCCGCGCGCACTCATAGCTCGTAGCGCGAGCCTTCTTCCCCCGCGACCGCGCGCTCGACCGTCGGGCGCGAAAGCTGCGGCGCGAACATCTCGATGAACTCGTAGGCGTAGCGCCGCAAATAGGCACCGCGCTTGACCCCCAGCCGGGTAGTGCTCGCGTCGAAGAGGTGGCTCGCGTCGATGGCGCGCAGGTGGTCGTCGCGCTTCGCGTCGAACGCCATCTTCGCCAGGATGCCGACCCCGAGGCCGAGCTCGACGTAGGTCTTGATCACGTCCGAGTCGAGCGCGGTCAGCACGATGTTCGGCGCAAGGCCGCGGTTTTCGAACGCCTTCTGCACCAGCGAGCGGTTGGCGAACGCGAAGTCGTAGGTCACGATGGGGAACTGCGCCAGCGCCTCGAGGCTGAGCGGGTTCACCTTGAGGAGGGGGTGCTTGGGCGGCACCACCACGCAGCGGTTCCACTGGTAGACCGGCAGAGAGACGAGCTCGGGATACAGCGCGATCGCCTCGGTGGCGACGCAAAGGTCGGCATCGCCGGCGAGCACCTGCTCGCAGATCTGGGTGGGGTTGCCCTGGTGGATGCGCAGTTGCACGCTGGGGTACTTCTTCTTGAACTGCGCCACGGCCTTCGGCAGCGCATAGCGCGCCTGGGTGTGGGTGGCGGCAATGGTCAGGGTGCCGAGCTTCTCGTTGGCGAATTCCTCGCCGGCGCGGCGCAGGTTGTTCGCCTCGGAAAGGATGCGCTCGGCGATGGCGATGACCGCCTTGCCCGGCTCCGTGATGGAGACCAGGCGCTTGCCGTGGCGCACGAACACATCGATGCCGAGTTCCTCTTCCAGCGCCCGGATCTGCTTGGACACCCCCGGCTGGGAGGTGTGCAGCGCGTCGGCCGCCTCGGACACGTTTAGACCGCGGCGCGCGATTTCGGTCAGATAGCGAAGCTGTTGCAGCTTCATGGCTTTATATAACTGAAACTGTATAACATGCTAACACATTAGTCTTTGTGGATATAACGGCAGGCCCTAGGATGGCGCCTTATGGGGACTCCCTGGGGCGAAGCTGTGCCTACTGCGGCGCCCAGCGCTGCCTGACATGTACATCTACGACCAGGTCGACCAGCGGCTGGTGGACGAGCGGGTGGCGCAGTTCCGCGACCAGACACGGCGCTTCCTCGACGGCAAGCTGAGCGAGGACGAGTTCCGGGCGCTGCGCCTGCGCAACGGCCTGTACATCCAGCGCTACGCGCCCATGCTGCGTATCGCCATCCCCTACGGGTTGCTCTCGTCGCGGCAGCTGCGCAAGCTGGCGCAGATTACGCGCCGTTACGACCGCGGCTACGGCCACTTCTCCACGCGCCAGAACCTGCAGCTCAACTGGCCGCGCCTCGCTGAGGTCCCGGAGATCCTCGCCGAGCTCGCCACGGTGCAGATGCACGCGATCCAGACCTCGGGCAACTGCATCCGCAACGTCACCACCGACCACTTTGCCGGCGTCGCGCCCGACGAAATCGTCGACTCCTTCGTCTGGTGCGAAATCATCCGGCAGTGGTCCACTTTTCACCCCGAGTTCAGCTACCTGCCGCGCAAGTTCAAGATCGGGGTCAACGGCTCGGCCGCCGACCGCGCCGCCACGTTCGTCCACGACATCGGGCTGCACGCGCTGAAGAACGAAGCCGGGGAGATCGGCTTCCGGGTGATCGTCGGCGGGGGGCTCGGGCGCACCCCGATCCTCGGCCAGGTCATACGGGAGTTTCTGCCCTGGCCGCATCTGCTCACGTACCTCGAGGCGATCCTGCGCGTCTACAACCGCTACGGCAGGCGCGACAACATCTGGAAGGCGCGCATCAAGATCCTGGTCAAGGAGCGCGGCGCCGACAAGTTCCGCGAGGAAGTCGAAGCCGAGTGGGCCCGATGCAAGGACAGCCCGGCTACGCTGACCGAGGAAGACGTGCGGCGCGTCGAAGCGCGCTTCACCCGTCCGCGCTACGAAAGCCTGGCGCCGGTCCAGGCGCTCGGCGGGCCCGGTTTCGAGAGCTGGAAACGGCGCAACGTGCATGGACACAAGGTGCCCGGGTACGCCGCCGTCACGCTCTCCCTCAAGAAGACCGGCGTTCCGCCGGGCGACGTGACAAGCGAGCAGATGGAGGCGATCGCCGATCTCGCCGATCGCTATTCGTTCGGCGAGCTGCGCGTCTCGCACGAGCAAAACCTGATTCTCGCCGACGTGCGAGAAGCGGACCTGCCCGCGCTCTGGCGCCAGGGGCGCGAGCTCGGCCTCGCCACGCCCAACATCGGGCTGCTCACCAACATCATCGCCTGCCCGGGCGGCGACTTCTGCGCGCTCGCCAACGCCAAGTCGATCCCGGTGGCCGAGGCCATCCAGCAGCGCTTCGACGACCTCGATTACCTTCACGACATCGGCGAGCTCGACCTCAACATCTCGGGCTGCATGAACGCCTGCGGCCACCACCACGTCGGACACATCGGCATCCTCGGCGTCGACAAGAACGGCGAGGAGTGGTACCAGGTCGAGATCGGCGGAAACCAGGGCCAAACCCGCACTGGAACGGGCGCGGCGCTGGGGAAGGTTATCGGGCCCTCGTTCGCACGCGCCGACGTTCCGCAGGTGATCGAGCAGCTCATCGCCTGCTACCTCGAGCGCCGCGACAGCGAAGCCGAGCGCTTCGTCGACGTGGTGCACCGGATCGGCATCGAGCCCTTCAAGGAAAGCGTCTATGGCAACGCTCATCAAAGAGCGGCGGGTCGTTCACGAGAGCGCGCCCTCGCCTGACGCGAGGGTCATCCGCCTCGAGCCCGGCGACGACCCGGCGTCGGTGGCCGGCGAGCTCGACCGCGCGACGCGCGTCGAAGTCAACTTTCCGAAGTTCGGCGACGGGCGCGGCTTCTCCATCGCCAGGCTGCTGCGGGGCCACTACGGCTATAAGGGCGAGCTGCGTGCTGTCGGGCAGATCACGCGCGATCACCTGTACTTCATGGAGCGCATGGGCTTCGACGCCTTCGAGCTGCGCGAGGGCGAGGATGCGAACGAGGCGCTCGCCGCTTTCACCACCTTCTCGGTCTTCTACCAGCGCGCATGAGCGTGGCCCGGCCGCTGCGCGTCGCGACCGCGGGCGGCGCCGGCGACGGCAAGAGCACGCTGATCGCCCGGCTGCTGAGCGACCTTTCGCTCGTCAACGAGCGGCTCAAGGCGGGTTCCGGTGAAAGCCCCGGCATCGAGGTCGTCTACCGCTATTTCGCGACCGGGAAGCGCAGGTTCATCCTCGCCGACTCGCCGGACCACGAGCACTACGCCCATAACCTGGCGAGCGGGGCGGCGAATGCCGATGCCATGGTGGTGCTCGTGGACGTCACCAAGGGTCTCGCTGCGGCGACGCGGCGCCACCTCGAGGTCGCGCGCCTGCTCGGCATCCGGCAGAGCGTCGCCTTCATCAACAAGATGGACCGGGTCGGCTATTCGCAGCCAGCGCTGCAGAGCCTCGATCTCGACGGCCTCGAGGCGATACCCGGGTCGGCGCTGCACGGCGACATGGTCGTGGAGCGCGGCGCGGCGCTCGATTGGTACAAGGGCCCCACACTGCTCGAGCGCCTCGAGAGCTTCCGCGCCGGAAGCGAACAGGCGGCCGCCGGACCGCTGCGCTTTCCGGTGCAACTCGTGTCGCGTCCGTTCGCCGGCCAGCCGCGCGGCTACGCGGGGCGCATCGAGTCTGGCTGCGTGCTCGCGGGCACCCGCGTGCGCGTGCTGCCTGCGGGGAAGCAGACCGTGGTGCACAAGATCCTCGCGCATGGCGCCGCGCGCGACATCGCCGTGGCGGGCGACACCGCGACCCTGGTCCTCGCCGACGAAGTCGGCGCCTCGCGCGGCGACCTCATCGCGGACGCGGCGCAGCCGCCACGCCAGGCACGCGCGCTCGACGTGACGCTCGTATGGCTGAGTCGCCAGCCGCTCCGCGGCGGCGGCCGCTACGTGGTCCAGCACGCCGCGCGCCGCACCCTCGCGACGGTGGAGAGCGTTGGCCCCCTGGGCGCGAACGAGATCGGCCCCGCGCGCATTGCGCTGCATGCGCCGCTCTTCGTCGACTCCTACGACGCGGTGCGCGCCACCGGCGCGCTGACCGTGATCGACGAGGCGACCGACCAGGCGGTCGGCGCCGGGCTGGTGCGGTGAAGGGCACCGTCTATCTGGTCGGCGCCGGGCCCGGCGCAGCCGACCTGCTCACGGTACGCGCGGCCCGCCTGCTCGGCGAGGCCGACGTGGTATTCCATGATGCGCTCATCGCCGAGGAGGTCCTGAGGCTCGCCCCCAGGGCGAGAAAAATCGCAGTGGGCAAGCGCAGCGGGCGGCATTCCACCGCGCAGCACTTCATCAACAAGCGGCTCGCCGACGCGGCGCGAACCCACCAGGTGGTGGTGCGCCTCAAGGGCGGCGACCCGATGCTGTTCGGCCGCGCCTACGAGGAAGTCGCGTACCTCGGCGCGCGCGGCATACGGGTGGAGGTCGTGCCCGGCGTGACCGCGGCGCTGGCAGCGAGCGCGGACCTCGCCATCTCGCTCACGCGCCGCGGCGCCGCGCGCAGCGTCGCGTTCGTGACGCCGCGGGTCGGCAAAGGCGAGCGCGAGAGCCGCTGGGTGGCGTCGGTGCTCGCGGCCGATACCGCGGCGATCTACATGGGCGCCGGCGAATTGGAAGCGATTGCCGCGGCATTGATCGGGGCCGGCAAGCCGGCGGACACGCCGGTCGCAATGGTCGAGGACGCATCGCTGCCCGGGTCAACCGTGCAGTTCGCGACGCTCGCCGACCTGCCGCGCCTCGCCACGCGCGGCGGTCCGACGCTGATCCTGCTGGGCGAGGTCTACCGGGAAGCCCTGGCGCAGGCCGGCGCTCAGCGGCTGCGCGACCGGCTCACGACCAGCCAGATGCTGTAGAGAAAGAGCGCCGCGAAGCAGACGAGCGACCATTCCGCGATCGACAGCCGCAGGAAGGTCCAATCGACCGCGGCGCACTCGCCGGTCCCCGAGAACAGCGTCTTCAGGGTGCGGCTGAGCGGGAAGTTCTCCACCATGAAGAAAAGATCGGGCCCGCATTGCGGCACCTTGTCCGGCGGCAGGTGCTGGAGCCAGACCTGCCGTCCCGCCACCGCGGCGCCGCCGAGCGCGAACAGCGCGGCCAGCACTGCGTAGACGGCGGCGCCTGCGCGGCGCGGGCGGTGGAGCGCCGCGATGAGGCACACCGCCATCACCGCCACGAAAAAGCCGCGCTGCACGAGGCACAGGGGACAGGGCTCGAGGCCCTTGACGTACTGCAGGTAGAACCCAAAACCGAGAAGCAGCGCGCAGGCGAGCGCGGCAAGCGAAAAGCGTGGCGACATGCCGCCGATTCTACTTTGCTAGGCGCAGAAGTACTCGACGACCTGGTCGGTGCGCGCGCGCGGCTGGCCGAAGGCGAGCCAGCCGTGCCTGCGCAGCGTGAGGCTCGCCTGCTGCAGGCGCACTTCCGCCTCGCCTTCTTCGGTGACGTAGGTGCCGTTGGTGCTGTGATCGATCAGGACGAATTCGCCGGCGCGGCTCTCGATCGTGCAGTGGCGGCGCGAGGCGAGATCGTCGAGGATGATCACCGCGCACTGGAAATCGCGGCCGAGGCTCACCGGATTGTGCTCGCCTTTGGCGATCACCTCCGTAATGCCGTATTGCAGGCGCAGCGACTCGTGGCGAGCCGGCTTGGGCAGCGCCGCGCCGAGGCGCGTGGTGTTCTCGTTCACGCGCCAGACGAACTCGCACAGCCCCAGCGAGCTCACCGGATCGAGCGCTTGCGACGGCCGTACCGTGCGCATGCGGCTGCGATAGCTGTGACCGAGCACCGCCGCCGTGTCGCGCGAGGTGATGATCTGTTCCTTTTGCGCCTCCTCGATGAGGCGCGAGGTCATGCTTACGGTGTCGCCGAGGACGTCGCCATTGCGCACCACGACCGGCCCGGACTGGAAGGCGATGCGCACCCCGAGCTTGGTATTTCCCACCGGCGGGAGCGCATCGGCCGCCATCTGCATCGCCGAAGCGGCATCGGCCGCCGCGGTCGGCGCGGGAAAAAGCGCCATGACTTCGTCGCCATTGGCGCGCACGAACGTCGCGCCTCCGTCCCACGCCGCGCGCTCGAGCACCGCGACGCAGTTCTGGATCGCCTGCAGCGCCTTGGTCGGCCCGGCGCTCGCGTAGAGCCTGGAGGCGTCCCGCCGCAGGTCGGCGAGCAGGACGGTCCCTTGCCAGGTCGAATCCATGCATCTTCCCCCGATCAGAATGGGAGTTTCCCGGGGGCGGGCGGCGATTGCCATGAGAGATTCCACACGGCGGGCACGCCGGCGAGGGCGGCGCTCGCGGCGCGTAATTTGTCACATTTCGCGATACAGCTTCCTGAAGCCGTCCCAGACGCCGTCGTAGTCCTTCTGCAGCTCGGGGGCAGCCAAGGCGGCGCGCGTGGGCCGAAAGACGTAGCGCGATTCCCACATGAAGGCGAGGGTGTTGTCGATCTTCTGCGGCTTGAGCTCGGCGGCGGCGGCTTTCTCGAAGGAGGCGAGGTCGGGTCCGTGCGCCGACATGCAGTTGTGGATCGAGATGCCGCCGGGGAGGAATCCGCCCGCCTTGGCGTCGTACGTGCCGCGCACCAGCCCCATCAGCTCGCTCATCACGTTGCGGTGAAACCACGGCGGCCGGAAGGTGTCCTCGGCGACCGCCCAGCGCGGCGGGAAGATCACGAAATCGCAATTCGCTACGCCGGCCTGGCCCGACGGCGAAGTCAGCACCGTGAAGATCGACGGATCCGGATGGTCGAAGCTCACCGTATTGATCACCATGAAGCGAGCCAGGTCGTATTTGTAGGGCACGTAGTCGCCGTGCCAGGCGACCACGTCGAGCGGCGAGTGCGCGAGCTCGGTCGCCCAGAGTCCTCCCATGAATTTGGCGACCACCTCGCAGCGGCCGCGATCCTCGAACGCCGCGACCGGCGCCTGGAAGTCGCGCTGCTGCGCGAGACCTTGCGAGCCGATCGGTCCGAGCTCCGGCAGACGAAACGGCTGGCCGTAGTTCTCGCACACGTAACCGCGCGCTGCGTCGTCGGCCAGCTCGACCCTGAACTTCATGCCGCGCGGCACGACTGCGATTTCGCCCGGCGCGACGCTCAGCTTTCCCAACTCGGTCGACAGAACGAGCCCGCCCTGCTGCGGCACGAGCATCAGCTCGCCGTCCGCGTTCCAGAAGCAGCGCTCGCTCATCGAACGGTTCGCGCGATAGACGTGCACCGCGAGTCCCGTCTGGCTCGCGACTTCGCCGCAGCCTGCGATGGTGGTCAGGCCTTCGACAAAGTCGCGCGGCTGCGTCGGCAGCGGGAACGGATTCCAGCGCAGCCGATTGGGCGGGGTGTCGACTTCCGAAAACGGAGCGGAGCGCAGCTCACCGTCGGCAATGCGGCGATACGCCGGGTGCATGGCAGACGGACGCAGCTTGTAGAGCCAGCTGCTGCGGTTCTCGGCGCGCGGAGTGGTAAAAGCTGTGCCTGATAGCACTTCCGCGTAGAGGCCTTTGGGTGCACGCTGCGGGGAGTTGCGGCCCAGAGGTAGCGCTCCGGCGAGCGCCTCGGAGGCGAAATGATTCGAAAAGCCGTGCTGATAGGTGAATTGCATGGTTTTCTCCGAACGGCTCGCCGTGTGATTAAGTATTTGAATACACGATGTATTTGTATCATCTCGGCGACGATATGACGCACCCCGTTCACGGGCAAGCATAGCCCGCGGGCCAGGAATCGCTTATCTTTACGCCGGGGGAGTTAGAACGCAGCGGGGAAGGGGGCGGGGGGTGGGAGCGCCAATACGCGTGATGCTCGTTGGCGAGTATCGCGTTGCTCTGTTGGGTTTGGACAGGATTATCAACGAACGGCGCCCGGCGATGGAAATCGTCGCGACGGCGACCTCGTGCGCTCTTGCCTGCACGCTCGCGGCGAGAGTCGCGCCCGACGTCGTGCTGATCGATCCCGAGCACGGTTGCGAGAACGTCAACGAAATCATTCCGACTCTCGTGGCTCAGCACGGCGCGCGCGTCCTGATGCTGGTCGGGCAGCGCGATCCGAGCGTGCGCGAGAGCTTCGTGCTGTGCGGCGCATCGGGAGTGGTGCAGAAGGATGAAGCGCCCGAGACGCTGATCAAGGCGATCGAAAAGGTGCACTGCGGCGAGCTGTGGCTCGACCGATCCACGACCGGAAAGCTGTTCGTCGAAATCGCCCGGCGCAAGAGCGGCGCGGGCGCGAGCCCCGAGCAGATCCGGCTCGCTTCGCTGACGCAGCGCGAGCACGACGTGGTGCGCAAGCTCGTCACCAAGCCGGGTGCGGACAACAAGAGCCTCGCCACGAGCCTGCACATCGGCGAGCACACGCTGCGCAATCACCTGAGCCGCATCTACGACAAGCTCGGCGTGCCCAATCGGGTGGAGCTCTACGTCTTCGCGACGCGCAACGGCCTTTCGGCGTAGGGTACGGCGGGCCTAGGCTACGGCGCGGGCCAGAACGGCGCGACCAGGCAAGTGATGATGACCGCCGACAGGATGATCTGGAAAACGGCCTGACCCAGACGCGGCGCGCTGTTCCAGGCTCGAGGGGGACTGAGGCGGTTGGCGATCATCTGCTTGGTATTGAGCTGGTGTTGAGCTGAACGTGAAATAGTTCACGCCAGACTGCGCCAACCCGCTGCGCCTGGCAATAGGGAGTTCCGACTAAATCAGGGAGTTCCCACGGCCGGGGCCGAGGGAAGCTAACGCCGCGCTGGCGATTTCGCTGCGAAGGCCTTCAGTTCATTCAGTTTCTCAGGCGTACCCCTGCGGGTTGGAGGACTGCCAGCGCCAGACGTCGCGACACATGGCGTCGATGTCGCGATGCGCCATCCAGCCGAGCTCGCGGCGGGCGAGCGAAGGGTCGGCGAAGCAGGCCGCCACGTCGCCGGCCCTGCGCGGCGAAAACTCGAGCGGGATCGCGCGACCGCTGGCGCGCTCGAAGGCCTTGGCGGCATCGAGCACCGAATAGCCGCGCCCGGTGCCGAGATTCACCGTGAGCGACGGTTTTCCGCGCTCGAGATATGCAAGCGCTGCCACGTGGCCCTCGGCGAGGTCGACGACGTGGATATAGTCGCGCACGCCGGTGCCGTCTGGCGTCGGATAGTCGCTTCCCCACACGCGCAGCGCCGGACGGCGGCCGATCGCGACTTGCGAGATGTACGGAAAGAGGTTGCTCGGGATGCCGTTCGGGTCCTCGCCCACGCGCCCTGATGCGTGCGCGCCGGTCGGATTGAAGTATCGCAGGGCGGCATAACGAAACCCCGGGTCGGAGACGGCGAAGTCGGCGAGCAGATGCTCGACGATGAGCTTGGTCTTGCCGTAGGGATTGGCCGGCGCCAGCCGGTGCGATTCCGGTATCGGCAGCTCCTGCGGCTCGCCGTACACCGTGGCCGAGGAGCTGAACACCATGCGGCGCACCGAATGCCGCGCCATGGCTTCGAGCAGCTCCACGGTACCGCCGACATTGTTGGCGTAGTAGAGCAGGGGCTTCTCGACCGACTCGCCCACCGCCTTGAGGCCGGCGAAGTGGATCACCGCGTCGATCGGCGCCTGGGAAAAAATGCGTTCGAGCGCCGCAGCGTCGCACACGTCGGCCTGGTGGAACGTCATCGATGCCGCGGGCGCGATCTCGCGCAGGCGATCGAACACCATGCGCTTGGAGTTGGCCAGGTTGTCGACGATCGCGAGCGCGTAACCCGCCTGCGCGAGGGCGAGGCAGCTGTGCGAGCCGATGTAGCCGAGCCCGCCGGTGACGAGGATGGTTGGCACGCTCAAATTTTACGACGGCGAAAAAGAAACCCCGCCGTGGCGGGGTTTCGGAGAGGCCCGGTTTTGGAGGCCGAGGCAGGCTTCGCCGGGAGGGGGCGCAGCCCGCAGGTCATTCAACGCCAGCGCCGTTGCGCGGCGTACCCCGCTGCCTAGTCCGAGGAGAACCTTTTGTGAATTACTGCACGGCACGCCGTTATCATGCTGCCCCATGCCACGCACACCGCTGACGGACTTCGAGCCCGTCCTCAAGAAAAGGCTCGAGGAGCTCTGGGGCACGCCCCCGAACCTCTACCGCGCGCTCGCCAATCATCCGGCGATCGTCGCCGCCTGGACCGAGTTCGCCAACACGCTGCGCCACGGCAGCCGCACGCCGCGCGCCCTGCGCGAGCTCGTCATCCTGCGCGGCGCCCAGGTCTCGGCGTCCGAGTACGAGTGGGCCCAGCACCTGCGCATGGCACGCAAGGCGGGCGTGCGCGAGGCGCAGATCGCGGCGCTCGCGGGCTGGCGCGCGTCGCCCGAGTTCGACGCAAAGGAAAAAGCCGCCCTGCAGCTCGCGGAAAGCGTCACGTCGGGCCGGGTAAGCGACGAGGTGTATCGCGAAGCGATGCGGCACCTCGACCAGCACGACTACGTCGAGCTCGCGGTCACCGCCGGCTTCTACGCCATGGTGGCGCGAGTGCTCGATGCCATGGGCGTGGAGCTCGAGCCGGATTTTCGCGACTACAGGCCGAAGCTGCCGTGAAGACCTACCGCTACTACGACTTCGTGATGGCCGCGTTCGTCACGGTGCTCATCTGCTCGAACCTCATCGGCCCGGCGAAGATCGTGCAGCTCGACGGCTGGCCGGCGTTCGGCGCCGGGGTGCTTTTCTTTCCCATCTCCTACGTGTTCGGCGACGTCCTGACCGAGGTCTATGGCTACGCGCGGGCGCGGCGCGTGATCTGGGCAGGCTTCGCGGGGCTCGCCTTCGCGTCGGTCATGGCCGCCGTGGTCGTGGCGTTGCCCCCGGCGCCGTTCTGGGAGCACCAGAAGGCCTACGAGACCGCGTTCGGCCAGGCGCCGCGCATCGCAGCCGCTTCGATGTTCGCCTACTTCTGCGGCGAATTCGTCAATTCGTTCGTGCTGGCGAAAATGAAGATCCTCACCGCCGGGCGGTGGCTGTGGACGCGCACCATCGGCTCCACGATCGCCGGCGAAGCGGTCGATTCGGTGCTCTTCTATCCGCTCGCGTTCTATGGCTCCGGCATCATCCCGGACGACAAGCTGCCGGCGATCATGCTGGCGCAATTCACGCTGAAGGTCGCGGTGGAGGTGGTTTTCACGCCGCTCACCTACAAGATCGTCGGCGCGCTGAAGCGGGCGGAAAACGAGGATTATTACGACCGCGAAACCCGCTTCACGCCGTTCACTTTGAAGGTTTGAGTCCTTAGTCTTTTTTTCCAGAATATTTCGCCCGCGTCGTGGCGTACGTCACGACCGAGCGACGTTTTTTTGCAACCTCGACACCATACGTAACAGCGCGCTTTCGCGGCGCGGGCACTATCGCTCTGCCTATTTTCTACAGGGAGGGCGCAATGAAACGGATCCTTACTGCAACTGCAATCGCGGCTGCGCTGGCGGCCGGCAGCGCGCAAGCGGGCAACACTTCCGGCACCTTCAACGTCAACGTCACGCTGACTTCCGCGTGCACGCTGTCGGCGGTCACCAACGTCGCATTCGCGTACACGTCGCTGCAGGCTGCGGCTGCGAACGCGACCGGCGGCGGCTTCTCGGTGAGCTGCACCAACACGCTGCCGTACACGTTCGGCTTGCAGGCGGGCTCGGGCGCGGCTACTCCTCCGGGAGCTTCGACGATCTCGGTCACCGACAACGCGGTCAACCTCGGCTACTCGCTCGGTCTGAGCGCCGCCGGCGGCACCGGTAACGGCGTGGCGCAGAACTTCAGCGTGACCGGCACGATGGCGGGCAGCCAGGCGGGCACGTGCGCCGCGGCTTCCTGCACAAACGGCGCGGCGACCAACAAGACGCACACGCTGATCGTCAACTACTAAGCGGTCCCCGCGGAGCGTTCGGCCATGCGGTCCGCACCACTGGTACGCGTCCTCCCAGCCTTGGTGGCGCTCCTCGCCGGAGCGCCATCCTGGGCCGATTCGGACGCCCAAAATGTCACGGTCGGCATCACGCTGTCGCAGCCGGGCGGGTCCGGGGTCACACCGGTTCCTCCCCATCCGTCGCAGCGCGCAGGCGTCTGCTACAGCCGCTCGCTGAGCGAGCGGACCGGGGCTACGGTCCAAGTGGTCTGTGATTCCGGCCAGTTTGTCAGCATCGAAGCGCTGCCGGGGCAGCGGTTTCTCGGCGTCCACGGCGGGGCGTTTCGCTACTCGATGTCGATCGATCGAGACCGCTTTGGGACCGGTTCAGCGGCAGAGAATCCTTTCGGCTGGGGCACCGTCACCATGCTTCGCGTGTACGACGTGGAGCAGGCTGCCGGACCGGGCGATTTCCGGGCCGACCGGCCGCTCGAGCTGGTGCTGAATTTCTAGACCAACAACAACGAACATGAATCCATCCCGCTTTTCCTCCTGCACCCGCGCCGTCGTGGGAGTACTCGCCGTTGCGGCGGCCCAATGCGCCTGTGCCGGAGTGTTCTCAGTCACGCCGGTACGCATTTACATGACGCCCAAGGACCGCGCCGTCGCCGTGACGATCACCAACGAGGCGGACGAGCAGGTCGTGCTCCAGGCCGACATCTACGAATGGCGGCAAAGCGCGGAAGGCGAAGACCAGCTCACGCCGAGCGAGGATCTCATCCTCGCGCCGCCAGTCGTGAAGCTCGGGGCGAAGGCGAAGCAGGTGGTGCGGCTTGCGCGGCTGCAGCCGCCTGACGCCTCGCGCCAGCTCATCTACCGCCTGATTCTGCGCGAGCTGCCGGAAGCCAGCCCCTCGAAGGGCATCAACGTGCCTATCGCGCTCGCGCTCTCGATGCCGGTGTTCATCACGCCGCAGGTGGCAAAGCATGCCACTTCCTGCACGGCGGTGCGCAACGAAACCGGAACGCTCTCCGTGCAATGCGCGAACAGCGGCAGCGCCTACGCGCAGGTGCGCGAGGTTGTGGTGCGCCGGGACGCCCAGGCCGTGGGCCGCTTCGAGGGCGGCGCCTACATCCTGCCCGGGGCGCGCAAGCGCCTCCCCATCGAAGCCGCAAAACCCATCCCGGTCGGCGCCCTGCAGCTCGTCGTCACGTTCGACGACGGAGCCACGCAGAGCTTCGACGTGCCTCCCCTCTGAGGGGCCGTGTCCGGCCGCCCACCGTGCGTGGAACGCTCCTACAGCTTGCCCTCGCCGCAAGCGCCGGCCTCGCGATGCCCGGGGCGTCGGCTCAGGCACCCAGCCTTGCGGAGCCTCAGGTGAGGCTTGCCGACGAGCCGGGCAGCGCGGCGGCCGAAGCGGAGCCTGAGACCCGCATTATCCCGCTCGAGGTGTCGATCAACGGTGCGCGAGCCGGAAGCTGGGTGCTGATGGAGCGCGGTGGCGTCCTGTACGCGCAGCTCGACGCGTTCGAGGAATGGCGCATCAACCGCGATCCGCGCGCGCCCGCCGTCGTGCACCGCGGGGAGACTTGGTATCCGCTCGGTTCGCTGCCGGGCTTCGCGGCGCGCTTCAACCCGGCCGAGCAATCGCTGCAGCTCAACTTCAGCCCCGCGGCCTTCGCCACCACGCGCGTGGGACAGCCCGCGGCGGAACGTCCCGCGGTGTCCCGGCCGCTTACCACGGTGTTTGCCAACTACGACCTGAGCTACACGCGCAGCGACCTGCGCGGCATTTCGGCGACCAACGACGTCGGCGCGCTGACCGAGCTCGGCGTATCGGGCGACGCCGGCGTCCTGACGAACACCTCGGTGATCCGCAACATCGCCAACGACCCGGGCGCCGCGTACACGCCGGGCTGGCGCCGCCTCGAAACCACCTACACCCGCGACTTTCCAGAGAGAAACGCCAGCCTGCGGCTGGGCGACACCACGACGCGCACCGGCGCCTGGGGGCGCTCGGTGTACTTCGGCGGGATCCAGTGGGGCACCAACTTCTCGCTTTCGCCGGGCTACATCACGCAGCCCATCCCGACGATCGGCGGCCAGTCGCGCGCGCCGAGCACGGTCGAGCTCTACATCAACGACGCCCTGCGCCAGACCTCCCAGGTGCCGACCGGGCCGTTCACGATCGACAACTTTCCGCAGATCACGGGCAGCGGCCAGGCGCGCATCGTCGTCCGCGACCTGCTCGGGCGCGAGAGCGTCCTGGTGCAGGATTTCTTCAGCAGCGCCGCGCTGCTGCGCAAGGGACTGAGCGACTACAGCTTCGAGGCCGGCGCGGTGCGCAGGAACCTCGGCATCGACAGCGCCAACTACGGCGAAGGCTTCGCTTCGGGGCTGTTTCGCCACGGCCTGAACGACTCGTTCACGCTGGAGACGCGGGCGGAGGCGAGCGAGCACACGCGCGGCGCCGGCGCCGGCCTCGCGGTGGCTTTGCCGCTCGGCCTGCTCGGGCAGGCGGCCGGCGCGGGAAGCAGCGACGACGTCACCGGCAGCGGCCGTCAGGGCCTCGTAAGCCTCGAGCACTGGAGCCTGCGGCACGGATTCACCGTGCGCGCCGAAGCGGCGTCGCGCGAGTACCGGCAGATCGGCCAGGATGAAGGAACCCTGCCGTACCGGCGCCAGTGGCTCGCGAGCTACACGTATGCCAGGCCCGAGCTCGGCCACCTCGGCCTGGGCTACGCCAAGATCGACACCTACGACCGCGGCCCGATTGCCACCTACAGCGCCAACTACTCGATCCGCGTCTTCGCGCAGAGCTCGCTCACCGTAAGCGCGACGCGCGTCGAGGGCGGCGACGCAGCCGCGCGATCGATCGGCGTGAGCCTGCTGATTCCCCTCGACGGCCGGATCAGCGCCTCGGCAGCCACCACGCACCACGCCGGCCATACCGATTCCTATGCGACGGTGAGCAAGGGACTCGGCCTTGAGGCCGCAGCGGCGTGGCGCGCGCTCGCAGGCCAGCGTACCGGCCAGGACTATGTCGAGGGCGGCCTCTACTACCAGGGAAGCCGCGGGCTGGTCACCGCCGACGCGAGCGCCTCCGACACGCAATCCACCGTACGGCTGGGCGCGCAGGGCGGACTGGTGTTCGCCGACGGCGCGTTCTTCGCCTCGCGCAAAGTGCAGGACAGCTTCGCGCTGGTCGAAGTCCCCGGCTATCCGGACGTCGGCGTGGGCTTCCAGAGCACCGTGCTGAGCCGCACCGACTCGAACGGCAAGGCGCTCGTTCCCCAGCTGCAGCCTTACCGCACCAACACCCTGCGGCTCGATCCGAACGAGCTGCCGATCAGCGCCGAGCTCGACACCATCGAGATGGCGGTCGTGCCGCCGGCGCGCGCGGGCGTCAAGGTGACGTTCCCTGTGCGCTCCGGCCGCGGCGCGCTCGTTCGCATCGTGCTGGACGACGGCCAGCCTGCGCCGGCCGGCGCGGAGCTCGAGCTCGTCGGCGACACCAAGGAGTTCTTCGTCGCGCGCCGCGGCGAAGCCTTCGTCACCGGTCTGAAGGACAAGAACCGCCTGCGGATCAGGTGGCAGGCGCGGAGTTGCGAGTTCGACGTCGAGCTGCCGCCGGGCAAGCCCGACGATATCGCTCGCGTCGGACCTTATGTCTGCTCGGGGGTGACGCGATGAAAATCTTTGGCCGCCTCGCAGCGCTGCTCCTCGTCTTGGCCGCCGCGCCCGCGTTCGCCGCCGTGACCTGCAGCGTCTCGGTCACCTCGATCAGTACGAATTACGCCCCGACCGCGTCAACCGACACCATCGTGACCGGAAGCTTCAGCGTCTCATGCACGCGGCTTGCAAGCGATGCGAACACGTTCAACTGGTCGCTCGGTGCGGACAATGGCCAGCACGCGTCGGGCCAGGTCAACGGGGTGGCGCTGAACGGGGCGCTCTACAGCTACGAGCTGTACCGGACCCCGCCCTACGCGAATGCCAACCGCTGGCGCGACAACACCGCGGGCAACCGCCTCAGCGGAACCATCAGCTTCGGCGCGTCGCTGACGGGCAGCCAGAACGGCAGCTTCGACCTGCGCCTGCCGGCGCCGCAGACGGTACAAGCGGCTGGAACCTACACCGACCTCGTCACGGTGACGCTGCGCGACGCGTCGACGAGCTCGATGCTGGGACAAAACACCTTCAATGTCTCGGTGATCACGACGCCGACTTGCAGCCTCTCCACTCCGCCGGGCAGCGTCAGCTTCACCTACACCTCGTTCCAGCCGGGTTCCGCTTCGGCAAGCACGTCCTTCGGGGTGATCTGCACTACCGCGCTCCCCTACACGATGTCGCTGGACGCGACTTCCGGAACGCTCGTCGGCCTGTCGTACAGCCTGGCGCTGTCGCAGAACAGCGGTAGCGGCACTGGCGCCGCCCAGACCTATTCCATCAACGGCAGCATCGCCGCCGGACAGGCGGGCACCTGCTCGGCCGCCACCTGCTCCGCCAGCGAGATCCGCACCCTCACCATTACCTACTGATCGGCGCGTTCCAGCCGATAGCCGAACTGGTGCACGGCGGCGAGCCGCCAGCCGCGCTCGCCGCCGAGGCCGAGCTTGGCGCGCAGCCGGCTCACGTGCGTGTCCACGGTCCGGGTCTGCGCCTTCGCCTGCAGTCCCCACACGGCCTCGAGCAGGTGCTGCCGTGACACGACTTTCTCGGCGTGCAGGAAGAAAAACTCGGCAAGCGCGTATTCCTTGTCGGTGAGCTCGACGTGGCGTCCGTCGCGTGCGACGGCCCGCGCACTGCGGTTGAGCTTGAATGGCCCCAGCTCCAGGACGTCAGGCGTGGTTTGCGTTCCGCGCAGGCGGCGCGCCACGGCTTCGATGCGCGCGAGCAGCTCCCCTTGGCGCACCGGCTTGGTGATGTAGTCGTCGGCGCCCGCCTGCAGCCCGCGCGCGATGTCGTCGTCCCGGTCGCGCGCGGTGGCGAAGATCACGAGCGCGGCCGGCACGCTGGTGCGGATTTCCTTCAGGACCTGCAGGCCGTCGGTATCGGGAAGATGCCAGTCGAGCAGGTACAGGTCGAAGGATTCGCGCGCAAGCGAGCGCTGCAGCGCGTGCCCGCGGTCGAAGTAGTGGCAGATGTGGCCCGCTGCTTCCAGCCACTTGCGGATGAGCGTCGCCTGGTCGGCGTCGTCCTCGAGGTACGCGATGCGCATACCGCCGCTGTCAGGCTGCGGCGCGCTCGGCGCCCCGGGCGCTGAAGCGCTGGAGGAGTTCCTGGCGTTTCTTGCGCGCCGCCTCGACGCTGCGCTTCTTGATGTGGCCGAAGCCGCGGATCTCGTCGGGGAGCGAGGCGATCTGGACCGCGGCGGCCTGGTTCTGCGGGTTCAGCGACGCGAGCAGCAGCTCGACCGTCTGCTCGTACTCGCCGATCAGTTCGCGCTCCATGCGCCGCTCTTCGGTGTGACCGAACGGATCGAGCGCGGTGCCCCGCAGGAACTTGAACTTCTTCAGAACTTTGAAAACCGGCAGGACCCAGCCGCCAAAACGGATTTTGCGCGGCTCGCCGGTCAGCGGGTCGGTCTTGGCGAAAAGCGGCGGCGCGAGATAGTAGTACGTCCTGTAATTCCCCTCGAACATGCCCGCGATCTTCCTTCCGAACTCGTCGTCGGCATGCAGCCGCGCGACCTCGTACTCGTCCTTGTAGGCGAGCAGCTTGTGATAGTGACGCGCGACGGCTTCGGCGAGCTTCGAAGATCCGGTTTTGTCCTGCTCGATCGCCCGTACCCGGGTCACGAGGGACTTGTATCGGTCCGCATAGGCGGCATTTTGATAGTCGGCCAGGAATCGGGCGCGGCGCTCGATCACCTCGTCGAGGCTGCGCGAGAAGTGCTGGTCGATCGGAATGACGTCCGCGGGGGTGGCGATGCGCCTCACCTTTTCCTGGTCGGCCGCGGCGCGCCGGCCCCACAGGAAGCTTTTCTTGTTGAACTCGACCGCGACAGCGTTCAGCTCGATTGCGCGCTCGAGCGACTCCCCGGCGAGCGGAATCCAGCCTTTCTGGTAGGCGTAGCCGAGCATGAACATGTTGGTCGCGATGGCGTCGCCCATCAGGGCGGTGGCGAGCTCAGTCGCGCCGACAAAATCGCACGTTTGTGTCGTTTCACGAATGTCGCGCTGGAGATCCGAGCCGGGGAGCTGCCAGTTCGGATTTCTGACGAACTCTGCGGTGGGCGTCACGCTAGCGTTCACCACGGCGCGGCTGCGCGCAGGCGCCATCTTCGCGATGGCTTCGGTGCTCGCCGTCACCACGAGGTCGCAGCCGAGCACCAGGTTTGCGCCTCCGGTGTCGAGGCGCGTGGCGTGGATGTCCTGGGCCGTCGCGCCGATCTGCACGTGCGACATCACCGCGCCGTACTTCTGCGCGAGACCCGACATGTCGAGCACGCTCACACCCTTGCCTTCGAGGTGCGCCGCCACGCCGATGATCTGGCCGACGGTGATCACCCCCGTGCCACCGATGCCCGTGATGAGAATTCCATAGGCATGGTCCAGCGCGGGACTCGCCGGCTCCCCGAGGGGCGGGAATTCCTCGCTGCCCTTCGCGGCCGACTTGCCCTTCTTCAGCCGTCCGCCCTCGACCGTGACGAAGCTCGGGCAGAAGCCCTTGAGGCAAGAGTAGTCCTTGTTGCACGAGGACTGGTTGATGGTCCGCTTGCGTCCGTACTCGGTCTCCAGCGGCTCGACGGAAAGACAGTTCGACTTTACGCTGCAGTCGCCGCAGCCCTCGCACACCATCTCGTTGATCACGACCCGCTTGGCAGGGTCCGGGTATGCGTTGCGCTTGCGCCGCCGGCGCTTTTCCGAAGCGCAGGTCTGGTCGTAGATCAGCGCCGATACACCTTGAATTTCCCGTAATTCTTTTTGAACGGCATCGAGTTCGTCGCGGTGCCGGATGGTGACCCCCGGTGCCCACGCCGTGCCGCTCGGGTACTTCTGCGGCTCGTCGGTCACCACGACGATGGGCTGCACGCCTTCGGCGGCGATCTGCCGCGAGATCATCGCCGGGTCGAGCGGCCCGTCGTGGCGCTGGCCGCCGGTCATCGCGACCGCGTCGTTGTACAGGATCTTGTAGGTCATGTTGACCTTGGCGGCCACGGCGGCGCGGATCGCGAGCAGGCCCGAATGGAAATAGGTGCCGTCGCCAAGGTTGGCGAAGATGTGCTTTTCGTCGGTGAACGGCGCCTGCCCGACCCACGGCACCCCTTCGGCGCCCATGTGCGTGAACGTCGCGGTGCTGCGGTTCATCCACACTGCCATGAAATGACAGCCGATGCCGGCGGTGGCACGGCTGCCTTCGGGCACCCGGGTGGAAGTGTTGTGCGGGCAGCCGGAGCAGAAATACGGCTGCCTGATCGCAGCGACCCTGGGTTTACTCAATAATTTTTCTTTGAAGTCCAAGAAAGCGATCCGTTCCCTGAACTGGGAACCGAGGGAGCCGGTCATGCCGAGCTTCTCGAGGCGCTGCGCGATCGCGCGCCCAACCATCGCCGGGGAGTGCTCGTAGTGCGCTGGCAGCAGCCAGGTGCCCGCCGGCCTGCCGCCGCTGCGGCTCCATTCGCCGCTGTCATCGAACTTGCCGACGACACGCGGCGCGCGCACCCCTTCCTTCCAGTTGTAGAGCTCCTCCTTGATCTGGTATTCGATCAGCTGGCGCTTCTCCTCCACCACCACGACTTCCTCAAGCCCCTCGGCGAAGCGCCGCGCGCCCTGCGGCTCGAGGGGCCAGGTCATGGCGACCTTGTAGACGCGCAGGCCGATGTCGCGCGCGACCTGGGCGTCGATTCCCAGGTCGGCGAGCGCCTGCATCACGTCGCCGTAGGATTTGCCGGCCGTGACGATTCCCAGCCTTGCTTTGGGGCTGTCGAAAACAATGCGATCGAGCGCGTTGGCGCGAGCGTAGGCGAGCGCCGCATAGACTTTCCAGTCGAGGATGCGCGCTTCCTGCTCGAGGATTGCATCGGGCCAGCGAATGTTCAGTCCGTCCGGCGGCGCGACGAAGTCGGTCGGAAGCTTGATGTTGATTCTGCCTGGATCAACCACCACCGAGGCGCCGGACTCGACCACGTCGGTGACGCATTTGAAAGCGATCCAGCAGCCGGAATAGCGGCTCATCGCGTAGCCGTGCAGGCCGAGGTCGAGATAGTCCTGGACGCTCGCCGGGTTCAAGTGCGGGATCAGGCAGGCCTTGAAGATGTGCTCCGACTGGTGCGGCAGCGTCGAGGACTTCGCCGCGTGGTCGTCGCCCGCGAGCACCAGCACGCCGCCGTGCTTGGCGGTGCCCGCCGCGTTGGCGTGCTTGAAGACGTCCCCGCAACGATCGACGCCGGGACCCTTGCCGTACCACATGCCGAAGACGCCGTCGTACCTGGCCTTCGGGAACATCGTTACCTGCTGCGTGCCCCAGATCGCGGCTGCGGCGAGATCCTCGTTGACCCCGGGCTGGAACTTGATGTGGTGGCTGTCGAGGTGCTTCTGCGCGCGCCACAGCGCCTGGTCGAGGCCGCCGAGCGGCGAACCGCGGTAACCCGAGACGAATCCCGCGGTGTTGAGACCCGCCAACTCGTCGCGCGTGCGCTGCAACATCAGCAGGCGGATGAGCGCCTGCGTTCCGGTGAGAAACACGCGGCCGCGTTCGACGGTGTACTTGTCGTCGAGGCTGAACCGCGCCGGGTCGGCGGGAGCATTCAATGTAGCGGGGTCCACGTCGGTGTCCAGTCGGTTTCCATTATGGCGCTGAACCGGATCGAGCCTTGATGCGCGGCTTGACGACCACGCGGTCCCAGAAAGGTTCGGGACCGAAGGAGCTCGCGAGAAAATCGATGAAGGCGCGCGTCTTGGCCGGGAGATGACGCCGGTGAGGATAGACCGCGTAAATTGCCACGTCGCTGTCGAAGCTATAGCCCGGAAGTAGCGAAACCAGCGCGCCGCTCGAGAGGTGGCGGCGCACGTCCCACGTCGACTTGAGCGCGATGCCCAGGCCGGCGAGCGCCCACTCGCGCAGCACCTCCCAGTTGTCGCACACATAGCGGCCGCTCACCCGAACCGAGCCAGGCTTGCCCCCCGTATCCCGGTATTCCCAGGTGCCGCCGAAGTCGGATGCGAGCAGGCAGTTGTGCTGCGCGAGCTCGGCCGGGGAGGTCGGTGCACCGTGGTGGCGCAGATACTCGGGGCTGGCGCAGACGACGCGTCGATTGGGAGCGAGCTTGCGCGCAGCTAGGGAGGAGTCCGCCAGCGCCGCGATCCGGACGGCGAGGTCGAAGCCGTCCTCCACGAGGTTCACGCTGCGGTCGGAAAGGCTGAGCGCGAGCTGCACCGCGGGATAGAGCGTCGCGAACTGCGGGACGAGGGGCGCGACATACTGATTGCCGAACGCGGCGGGCAGCGCGACCCGCAGGGTCCCCTGCGGCTCGCGGCGACCCGCCGAGACCGACGCGTTCGCGTGCTCGATCTCCGAGAGCACCCGGGCGCAGCTCTCGTAGTAGCTCGCCCCTTCGTCGGTGAGGTGCAGACTGCGCGTGGTGCGATTCACCAGTCGAACCCCTAAACGCGCTTCCAGCGCCGCGAGCCTGCGGCTCACCATCGCGGGAGAGAGGCTCAGCTCGCGAGCGGCGGCCGAAAGGCTTCCAGTCGCGACCACCCTCGCGAACACCGCCATCTCACTGAGCGAATCGCCCACTTTTGCATTGTATGCAAAAGTGTTTTGAGGAGAATTCCCGGTCTTGCTATTCCGGTTAAAGGCTGGTACTGTTGCATCGCAGCACCGGTCGCCTCCTCCTCCTCCTCTGGCACCGGAGCTCTAAGGGCGGCCCCATCGGGGTCGCCCTTACTTTTTCTACGGCGGGGTGATCTTCTCGAGGCGGTAGCCGTAGTTGTAGATGGGCACCACGCGGTACCCCGACTCCGGACGCAGGTCGAGCTTCTTACGGACCTGGCTGACGTGCGTGTCCACGGTGCGGGTCGCGAGATCGCCGCTTCTTCCCCAGACGGTCTCCTGGAGATGGCCGCGCGACATGAGGCGGCCAATGTTGCGGAACAGCGTAACCGTAAGCTCGAATTCCTTGGGGGTCAGGTCCACTCTCGCGCCGTCCTTGCGGACCTCGTTGCGCTGGGTGTCGATCTCGAACGGCGGAAAAGCGAGCAGCTTCTTCTCTTCGCTTGGGTAGGCCCGGCGCAGCAGGGCGTGCACCCGTGCCAGCAACTCCTGGCGCCGCACCGGCTTCACCATGTAGTCGTCGGCGCCATGCTCCAGGGCGAACACGATATCCTGCTCGGAGTCGCGAACCGTGACGAAAAGGACCGGCACGCTCTTGGAAACGTTGGCGCGCACCCACATCAGCACCTCGGCCCCGGTCACGTCCGGGACCTGCCAGTCGAGCATGAAGAGGTCGAAGCTCTCGCGGCCGGCCATCTTCATGGCCTCGCGACCGCTCACGTAGGCGTGGACGTCGTGCCCGTCGTCGGTGATCCAGCGCCGCAGGAGCGCCAGCTGATCGGGATCGTCTTCTAGAATCGCGATGCGCATTGTTCTCTCCCAGCCGGCAATGATACTGCTATACGGAATTACGATAAGGAAATCATGCGCATTGCCCTGATCGGAGGCGGAACCATCGCTCGCCTGGTGCTCGAACACGCGCACCGCGCCGAGCTGGGAAGCTTTGAAATCGTGGCGTTATTGGGCCGTCCCGGGGGCGCTGCGCGCGCACGCGAGCTCGCGCGCGAGTTTTCCGTGAAATATGTCGAGACGTGGAAGGCGCTTGCGGCAGAAAAACCACAAGCGGTGATCGAGGCGGCTTCGCACGAAGCGGTGCGGGAGCATCTGTTGGGGCTCCTGGAAGCGGGAATCGGCGTCGTTGTGCTCTCCGCCGGCGCATTGATCGACGATGCGCTGCGCACTGCGGCGGAAGCCGCGGCGCGGCGCACCGGCGCGCTGCTCTTCGTGCCTTCGGGCGGGATCGGCGGCCTCGATGCGCTCCGGACGGCCTGCCTCGCCGGGGTCGACGAGGCCTCGATCGAGGTCGCCAAGCCGCCGGCGGCGTGGAAGGAGATCGCCTATGTCGAAAGCCGGGGCTTCGCGCTCGACGATCTGAAAGGTCCGCTCACGCTCTTCGAAGGCAGCGCGCGCGAAGGCGTGCCGCACTTCCCGCAGAACGTCAACATCGCGGCAATCCTGGCGCTGGGCGGAATCGGCCCGGACCGGACGCGGCTGAAGGTCGTGGCCGATCCCGGGCTGACCCTGAACACCCATACGATCCGCGTGTCGGGTCGTTCCGGGCGCTTCAACCTGCGCCTCGAGAACGTTCCTGCGCCCGAGAACCCGAAGACTTCCTGGCTCGCCTGCTACAGCGCGCTCGCGGCGCTGCAGGCGCTTGGCTCTCCGGTTCGGTACGGGACATAGAGAAGCAGAACATAGGAATTCCGCCGCATTTCTTGACCAAGCGTCGGATAATTCGCATAATTTCGGGTTCCGCCGGAGGGGTGCCCGAGCGGCTAAAGGGGGCAGACTGTAAATCTGTTGGCCTTGCGCCTACGTTGGTTCGAATCCAACCCCCTCC
>DATLUZ010000125.1:0-22671 GCA_035577785.1 Burkholderiales bacterium
GTGCGCCGGATCGTAGAGGAAGCGCACGCCGGTCGGATCCTCGAACACGATCGCGCGATCGTTCGCGCACAGCTCGCCCGGGTGCGAGCCGATCGGAGTGATCTTGACGTTCTGTGCGCTGGCCGGCGCGACGGCCAGAAGGAATGCGAGGGTTGCGCCAACGTGAGCAGCGTTCATGTTCTCCTCCTCCAGTGGTGTATTCGGTGGTTTGTCTAGTTTAGCTGGCCGCTCACATGAGCACCTGCAGATGCGGCAAAGCTTTGCCCCACGCGAGAAGTCTGTACTTTCGCGGGCAGGCAACATAGTACGGATCAGATTCGATAAGCTCGACAGCTCGCGAACGGCTCTTCACGTCGAACACCCAAAGGCCACCGACATAGGGACCGCCATGCTCGTCGCGCAGTCCACCCGCCATGGGAATCTCGTCGCGATGCTTTTCGAGGAACTCGAGATGCGCCGGTTCTCTAGTCCGTCGCACTTGAACCATATCGGGACTCTCTTCGAAGATCACGACGTAACGCATGCGCTCTTGGGCCTTAGTGGGTCGTTCCAGACAAGGCTAGAGGCTTTAGGGCTGTCCTTCAACAATCGGCAGCAGACGCGAATCCTCCAATGCGGCAATACGGTGCCCGATCCCAGAGAGATAGGCTTGATTCGAAGCGAACGCCATGAACGAAGCGAGACTCGTTTGGCGAACGAGCATGACGGCGTCCCAGCGCTCCTCGCTCGGGCCAATCAAGAACTCGCCGCCTCTTCCAAAGAAAAGCAGCTCACCTCCTGACTCTCTGAGGTGCGGGAGCGTGTGCGCCACATACAACCTATAAGCCTCCTCGCCGGTAATTGCCGTGCTCGGTGCGAGTTCGGGAGTCGCCGAGTAGTCCGCAATCGGGCGGAATCTCAGCAGGTTGAGCATCACAACGCTACCGGATATGCCGCGAGCGAAAAGCGCGCGGCCTGACTCTTGGGTTGGCTTGAGGTAGGTGACGGCCATGTGATCGCGTTATGTCGGAGACCGGATCATGAGCCTGCAAAGTAAATTGGCTCTGCGACGACAAAGTACCAACAGTCCCACGGATAGTTCTTGCGGCGACCCAACATCAGAGCTTCCGTTTGCAGAGATTGATATAGGGCTGGCCGGTACCGCTTCACGACGAGCCGGAGCAACCAATAGGTCGCGGTCGCGACCGCCAAAGCGGCAGCAGTGCGCCAACTCCAGGGATATGCGACGTCCGCGCTCAGCACGACCTAACGTCCACGGCGAGCCGCGCGCGTCGGCCTCGGCTGTGCTGTTGGACGTCGCCTCAATTCAAGACCTCGCCGCCCGATCCAAATTTCAGACTTCGCAACTCGTCCTTAGTAAGGTCCCGTCCGTGCCACACAATTCCCTTAGATGCGCCCGCACCGATCGCCAGTTCGCGAAGCGCACGAATTTCAATTTGCGTGAATCCGCCCTCCGGATTGACGCGCGGATGAAGCACCACGATTGGGGCTCCAGTGAACAGTCGGCCGTCGAAAAGCTTCTTCATGAATCCTTTAATCACTACCTCGGCGACGGTAAAGTCAGAGAGCAATGAGCGGGGATGTGTGAACGGATTAACAAGATCCGCTGGCTGCGTTGCTGCAGCAACCCTTGCTGCCTCGCCAACACCGAGCAAGCGCTTCTTTGGTTCGCGTGAGATTGCGGCAAGTGGCGGCTCAGCGACAGTGCGGCCCGACTCGACGTCGCGGACGGAAAGCATGTTTGGCTGTAGCGTCACGTACACGATCGGCCGAAAGTAGCGCAGCAGTCGCACAGTAGCGTCTAACGTCCGCATCTTGCCGCGCCGCGCTGCGCGCGAGGCGATGAAGAGGTTTCGGTCAACAACGCGCTGTCAGGCATCACCGCCTACCTCACTACCTCGGCTTGCCTTAGCCAATCGTTTTGCGATGAAGTAACCGACCAGGCGGACCCCGATGAGATATGCAATCACCAACCCCAAGAACACAGGGCCCGGCATGGATCCCTTCAGCTGGTAATAAAACAGGCCAAGCACCACGCCGCCTACTGTGTATGCGATTACCTCTATGCGGTGTCGCGTCATTGGTGATGCCTAACGTCTGAATTCGGGGGCCGCCGGAGGCGGTCTGTCTGAATGATAGGTTAGGCGGCGCTTGACGCACATGCGCGAGCCACAGCTGTTAGATGAGCAGCGCGATTACCGCATAGCGCGTGAGGCGGCCGGCGGCGCTGAAGGCGAGGGTGCCGAGCCAGTGGATGCGAAGCCATCCGGCGGCGAGGACCAGGCCATCGCCGATGAACGGAAGGAAGGCGAGGAAGGTGACGGGTGCGCCGTGCCGGCGCACCCAGGCGAGGGCGCGGGCATCGGGGGCGCGTTGCGGGATCAGGCGGCCGATGAGGTAGGAGGTCATGCCGCCGGCGGTGTTCGCGACGGTGGCGACGGCGAGGGCGAGCGCGGTGTGGCCGGGCCGCAGGTGCAGGTAGGCGAGGAGCGCGCCTTCGGAGGGAAAGGGCAGCAGGGTCGCGGCGAGGAAGCAGGCCGCGGCGAGGCCGAGGAGTTCCGTCATGCTAAATTCGCCGCCTCCCGGGGGCGATGGTGAAGAACGATTATCTGGAGCGGGTGCTCAAGGCGCGCGTCTACGACGTGGCGATCGAGTCGCCGCTCGAGCTCGCGGCGTCGCTCTCCAAGCGCCTGGGCAACCGCCTGTTCATCAAGCGCGAGGACCTGCAGCCGGTATTCTCGTTCAAGCTGCGCGGCGCCTACAACAAGATGGCCGGGCTGCCGCGCAAGCGCCTGCAGCGGGGCGTGATCGCGGCAAGCGCCGGAAATCACGCGCAGGGCGTCGCCCTCGCGGCGAAACGCTTGGGCTGCCGAGCGATCATCGTGATGCCGGTGACGACGCCGCGCATCAAGGTTGAAGCGGTCGCCGCGCGCGGCGCGCAGGTGGTGCTGCACGGCGACTCCTACGCCGACGCGTACACCAAGGCCGTCGAGCTCAAGAAGAAGCGTGGCCTCGTGTTCGTCCATCCGTACGACGATCCGGAGGTGATCGCCGGGCAGGGCACGATCGGCATGGAGATCCTGCGTCAGCAGCCCAACCCCGATGCGATCTTCGTTCCGGTGGGCGGCGGCGGCCTCATCTCCGGCATTGCGGCCTACGTGAAGCGCGTGCGGCCTTCGGTAAAGGTAATCGGGGTTGAGCCGGTGGACGCGGACGCGATGACGCGCTCGCTGAAGAAAGGCCGGCGCGTGCGCCTCGAACAAGTCGGGCTCTTCGCCGACGGCGTCGCGGTCAAGGAAGTGGGAAAGGAGACGTTCCGCCTGTGCCGCCGATTTGTCGACGACATGGTGCTGGTCGACACCGACGAGATGTGCGCGGCGATCAAGGACGTGTTCGAGGATACGCGCGTGGTGCTCGAGCCGGCGGGGGCGCTCGCCGTCGCCGGCGCGAAGGCCTGGGTCGGTCGCAGCGGCGCGCGCGACCGGACGCTCGTTGCGGTTGCTTCCGGCGCCAACACGAACTTCGATCGCTTGCGCTTCATCGCCGAGGAGGCCGAGCTAGGCGAGCACCGCGAAGCGATCCTGGCGGTCACCATTCCAGAGCGCCCGGGAAGCTTCCGCAAGTTCTGCGCCGCGCTCGGCGGGCGCAACGTCACGGAGTTCAACTACCGCATCGCCGATTCGAACGACGCGCACGTTTTCGTGGGCATCGAAGTGCGCGCGCGCGAGGACACCGCGCGCATCGTGCGCAGCCTGCGCCGCCAAGGATTGCGCACGTTCGACCTTTCCGACAACGAGATGGCGAAGACGCACCTGCGGCACATGGTCGGAGGACGAGCGCCCTTTGCAAGGAACGAGCTTTTGTATCGTTTCGAGTTCCCGGAGCGGCCGGGCGCGCTGCTGCGCTTTCTCGAAAGCATGCGCAGCGACTGGAACATCAGTCTCTTCCACTACCGCAACCAGGGCGCCGACTACGGCCGCGTGCTCGTCGGCATGCAGGTGCCGCGGGCCGAGCTTGGCCAGTTCCGGAGTTTCCTCAGGAAGCTCGGCTACCCGTACGCCGACGAGACGGGCAATCCCGCTTACAAGCTCTTTCTGTTGTAAGAAGAAAAAGAACAGGGCTCTGACCCCGATTTTTTTCCGGATTTCTAGCCTCGTTTTACTTCGCCGGCGTAGCAGACCGGCGAAGAGAGCACGCTCGGCTCATCCCCGGACTGGGGCTCTCCGAGGTAGGCGAGGCCTTCCGGGTCGCGGCGATAGACGCCGCGTTCCGTGACGACGTAGTCGACCGGCACGTCCCAGGACTGCGGGTGGATGGTGTCGAGGCGCGCCAGCTCGTAGGAGATGCCGATGACGACCGGCCGCTTGGCGAGGCTCGCCAGGGTCCGGTCGAAGAAGCCGGCGCCGTAGCCGAGGCGATAGCCCTGCGCGTCCCAGCCGTTCATCGGCAGCAATACCGCCTCGGGCACGAGTTCCTGCGAGCCGACCGGGTACGGAATGTCGAGCGCTCCCTTGGCGAGCTCCACGCCGGGATGCCATTCGCGGAAGACGAGCGGCTGCCTGGGCGCGACGACCACCGGCAGCGCGGTCAACGAGCCTCGCTCGCGAAGCGTTTTTGCGAGGTGCCGCGCGTCGTATTCGGCGCGGATCGGCCAGCAAAACGCCACCCGGCGGCCCGCCAGGCCGGGAAAGGAACGCTCCAGGAAGCCATCGATGCGATGCCGCCACCGCTCCAGGGTCTCGTGGTCGAGCGCCGAGCGCTCGCGGATGAGCCGCTCGCGCTGGGCCTTTCGCCAGCTTTTTAACGTGTCGCCTTCCATCGCTGTGCTATGCTCGGCTTAACCCATGATTTTCAAGAAGTTGGGCTCACTTAGTTTACTCCCTGGATTGTTGCTGGCGATGCTCCTGCCGGCAGGGGCCTTTGCGGCCCTCAGCCAGAAGGACGCGGACTTCCACATCATGGGGGTGTTCGACGCGTACCGCATGGGCAACCCGATCAAGCTGGCGAGCCATGCCCAGAAGCTGGAGGGCCACGTCCTCACGCCCTGGATCGAGTACATGCGCCTTTCGCTCAAGCTGGAAGACGCCCAGAACGCCGAGGTCAAGGCGTTCTTTGGCTCGTACGGGAATACCTACGTCGGCGAGCGCATGCGCGGCGACTGGCTGAAGGTCCTTGGCAAGCGCGGCGACTGGAAGGAGTTCGATCGCGAGGCGGCCGACTACGCCCGCGACGACATCGAGGTCCGCTGCTATGCCTGGCTCTCGCGTATTTCGCGCGGCGACGAGTCGGCGCTCGCCGAGGCGCAGGAGATGTGGGTCTACCCGGTAGAGCTGCCCGAGGGCTGCGAGAAGCTCGCGACGCTGATGTGGGAGCGTGGCCGCATCCAGGTTCCGGACGTGTGGCTGCGCGTGCGCGAGCTTTTCGAGGAGGGCCAGATCACCGCGTCCAAGACCGCGCTCGGCTATCTGCCCAAGGACGAAGCCCCCGACGAGCGCATGCTCGCCGAGGCCGCGCGCCAGCCGAAGCGCTTGCTCGCGAAGCTGCCGCGAACGATGGACAAGCGCGCGACCAAAGAGGTGGTGGTGCTGGCCGCTCTCCGCCAGGCGCGCAACGACCCCGAGCAGGTCGCGGGGATGCTCGAAGGCGAGCTGGCGAAGGACCTGCCCGAAGAGGATGTGCGCTACCTGTGGGGCCGCGTCGCCCTGGAAGGCGCACGCGTCCATCACGAGAACGCGCTCAGGTGGTTCGCGCGGGCCGACGACGCGCGGCTCGACGACCAGCAGCTGGCGTGGAAGGCGCGCGCGGCGCTGCGCCGCGGCGCATGGCAGACGGTCCGTGACGCAATCGACCGCATGTCGCCTGAACAGCGCCGCGAGGCCGCCTGGACGTACTGGTACGGCCGGGCGCTTGCGGCGCAGGGCGAGACCACCGGCGCCCGCGCCTACTATCTGCGCATCGCCGGCCAGACCGATTTCTACGGCCTCCTCGCCAACGAGGAGCTCGGCTACGTCGGCACGGTCCCGGTCGCGGGCTATACCCCGACCGATGACGACGTCGCGAAGGCGCGCGCAACTCCCGGCCTCGCACGCGCGCTCGAGCTGATCCGGCTGGGAATGCGCACCGAGGGCGTGCGCGAATGGCTCTTCACCATCCGCCACTTCGACGACAAGCGGCTGCTCGGGGCGGCCGAGCTCGCGCGGCGCGAAGGGGTCAACGACCGCGCCATCCACACCGCCGACCGCACCGTGCGCACGCACAACTTCGACCTGCGCTATCCGGTGCCGTACTACGAGGTGTTCCGCGAATACGCAAAGGCGTACAACCTCGACGAGGCCTGGGTCCTCGGGCTCGCGCGCCAGGAAAGCCGCTTCGTCACCGACGCGCGCTCGGGCGTCGGCGCCGCCGGCTTGATGCAGGTGATGCCGAAAACCGCGAAGCTCGTGGCGAAGAAGGTCGGCATGCGCAATTTCCGGCCGAAGGACGTCATCGAGGTCAAGACCAACGTCAACCTCGGCGCCGGCTACATGAGGATGGTGCTCGACCAGCTCGGCCACCAGGTGCTCGCCTCCGCCGCCTACAACGCCGGCCCGTCGCGCGCGCGCCGCTGGCGCGACGCGAAGCCGCTCGAGGGTGCGATCTACGCGGAAACGATTCCTTTCGGCGAGACGCGCGACTACGTGAAAAAGGTGATGGCGAACTCGGTCTTCTATTCGGCGGTGCTGACCAAGTCGGCCACGCCGATCAAAGCGCGCCTGGGCACCGTCCCGGCGCGTGCGGCCGGCGAGCCGGTCGAGGAAGACGACCCGGAGACGGCAGCCGGCAATCCGTGAAGCTGGACAACGTTCTGGTGCTGGGGGGCTCCGGGTTCGTCGGGCGCCACCTGGTGGCGGCCCTGGCCGCCGATGGCGTCAGGGTTGCGGTGCCGACGCGGCACCGTGAGCGCGCCAAGCACCTGCTGCCCCTCCCGACCGTAGAGGTCATTGAAACCGACATCATGGCGCCGGGGGCGCTCGAAGCGTTGACCCGAACCAGGCAGGCCGTGATCAACCTCGTGGGCATCCTGCACGGAGATTTCGAGCGGGTGCATGCGGAGTTTCCCCGCGCGGTAGTCGCCGCGTGCCGCGCGCGCGGCGTAGGGAGGCTATTGCATATGAGCGCGCTCGGGGCGTCTGCGAACGCGCCGTCGGAATACCTGCGCACCAAGGCGATGGGCGAGCAGGCCGCGCTTGGGGCCGCGGGCCTCGCCGTTACCGCGTTCCGGCCCTCCGTCATCTTCGGCCCCGAGGACGCCTTCCTCAACACCTTCGCCGAGCTCGCACGCCTGTTCCCGGTCCTGCCGATCGCGTGCCCGCAGGCGCGCTTCCAGCCGGTCTACGTCGCAGACGTCGCGCACGCCATGAGCCGCGCGCTCGACGACCTGTCGACGCACGGCAAGGTCTACGAGCTCTGCGGCCCGCGCCAGTACACGCTGAAGGAGCTGGTCGAGCTGGTGTGCAAGATGACGGGGCATCGCCGCGCGGTCCTCGGCCTCTCGGACCGCCTTTCGTATTGGCAGGCGTTCGTCATGGAGAAGCTGCCCGGCAAGCTCATCACCCGCGACAACGTGCGCTCGATGCAGGTGCCGAACGTGTGCGCCGGCGATTTTCCGTTCGGCATCCGGCCCCAGGCGCTCGAAGCCGCGGCGCCGGCCTACCTGCGCCATACGGGTCCGCGCGAGCGCTATCCGCGCCTTCGCTGGCGCGCGCGCCGCTAAGCCGCGGCCCACTGCCGGCCGCATTGGTAAACTCGGCGCTTCCTGGCGCCATGTCCAATTCCATCCCTAGCCTGCTGCACGGCCCGGTTCGCGTCGTCAACGTCGGGCTCGCCGGGTTCGCGCGCGACCTTGCCGCGAACGGCGCAGCCGTGGTTCAGGTGGACTGGACCCCGCCCGCGGGCGGCGACCCGCGCCTGCTCGCTGCACTTGCAAAACTAGGTTCTTCCGTTGACGAAGCGAACCGGGTCGCGATGCAGAAGATCCTCGCCGCCGAGCCGGTGCTCGCGGACGTACGCCGCGCCGGCGAGCTCATTCCGGAGCTCGACAGCCGGCGCCTGCTGCTCCACGCCGGTCCGCCGATCGAGTGGCCTCGGATGTGCGGCCCGCTGAAAGGCGCGATCTGCGGCGCGATCGTGTTCGAGGGCTGGGCGGGCGACCTCGCCGCGGCGGAGAAGCTCGCCGCGGGCGGCGGCGTCGAATTCGCGCCCAACCACCACTTCGGCGCGGTCGGGCCGATGACGGGCATCACCACGCGGAGCATGCCGCTCCTCGTGGTCGAGAACCGCGCGTTCGGCAACCGCGCCGTCTGCGCGCTCAACGAGGGCCTCGGCAAGGTGATGCGCTTCGGCGGCAATGACGCCGAGGTGCTGGCGCGCCTTGCGTGGCTGCGGGACGACTTTGGCTTGTTATTGGGAAAGGCAATCCGGAATTCGGGTGGCATCGCGCTCAATCCTCTCATTGCCCGCGGGCTGTCCATGGGCGACGAGATGCATCAGCGCAATGTCGCGTGCTCGTCGCTGCTCCTGCGAGCGCTAGCTCCGTCGATTGCGCGCAGCGCGAGCGATTCGGCGAGCCTTGCGAAGGCCTTCGAGTTCATGGGGAGCAACGACCAGTTCTTCCTCAACGTGGCGATGGCCATGGGGAAGAGCATGCTCGATCCGGCGCGCGGCATCGGGGGCTCGACCATCGTCACGACGATGTCGCGCAACGGCACCGACTTCGGCATCCGCGTCGCCGCGCTGGGCGACGCGTGGTTCACCGCGCCGGTCGAGATGCCGCAGGGCCTGTACTTCTCCGGCTTCAGCGCCGCCGACGCGAACCGCGACATCGGCGATTCGGCCATCCTCGAGGCGGTGGGGCTCGGCGGCTTCGCCATGGCGGCGGCGCCGGCGGTCGCCGGCTTCGTCGGTGCCGGCGGGTTTGCCGATGCCGTGGGGTACACGCGCGCGATGAGCGAGATCTCGGCGGCGCGCAACCCGAAATGGGCCATCCCGGCGCTGGAGTTCGCCGGCACCCCGACGGGGATCGACGTGCGGCGGGTGGTAGAGACCGGCATCGCGCCCGCGATCAATACCGGCATCGCGCACCGCATGCCGGGCGTGGGACAGGTGGGTGCGGGCGTGGCGCGCGCGCCGCTCGCGTGCTTCGAAAAAGCGCTGCTCGCGCTCGCCGACGATGCTCGTTAACCGGGTCGAGCGCGGGCGCTACCTCGATTCGGTGGCGCTGATGCGTGTGTCGCGCAAGCTCGAGGCGCTCGCCGGCGTGAAAAGCGCGGCGGTGATGATCGGCAGCCCTTCGAACCGCGAGCTGCTGCGCGGCGCCGGACTGCTCGCGAGAGAAGGCGAAGCGGCTACGCCGAACGATCTGATCATTGCGATCCTCGCGCATGACGAGCGTTCCGGCGCGGACGCCATGCGGCAGGCCGACGCGCTGCTGTCCGAAACACGGGTGGCCGCGACGGGCGAGTCGCTGCCGCGCGCGCGCGGCCTCGGCGGCGGCCTGGGGCTGATGCCGCAGGCGAACCTGGCGCTGATCTCGGTGCCGGGCGAGTTCGCGCCGCACGAGGCCCGCCGCGCCCTCGAGCGCGGGCTTCACGTGCTGCTCTTCTCAGACAACGTGCCGCTCGAGGACGAGGCGGCGCTGAAGCGCCTGGCCAGCGAGCGCGGTCTTCTCATGATGGGACCCGACTGCGGCACGGCAATCATTGCCGGCACGCCGCTCGCCTTCGCCAACGTGCTTCCCCGCGGCGACATCGGCATCGTGTCGGCCTCCGGCACCGGGCTGCAGGAAGTCGCCGCGCTCGTCGCGCGCATGGGCGGCGGCATCTCGCACGGCATCGGCGTCGGCGGCCGCGACCTCGACGCCCGCATCGGCGCACTCGGCACGCTGGCGGCGATCGACGCGCTCGCCGCAGATCCGGCGACCGCGAAGATCGTGCTCATCTCCAAGCCGCCCGCGCCCGAAGTCGCGCTGCGCGTGCTCGAGCGGATCAAGGGAACGTCCAAGCCGTGCGTGGTCTGCTTCCTCGGCATGGAGCGCGATCAGAGCCCGATGTTTGCCACGACCCTGACCGAGGCCGCCGAACGCGCCATGGGCAAGAAGCTCTCGCCTTTCCCTTCGAGGGAGATGAAGAAGGTCAAAGGCGCGCGAGTCGAGGGCTTGTACTGCGGCGGTACGCTGTGCGCCGAAGCGGAGCTCATCTTCCGCCGCAAAGGACTCTCCGGCCACAGGTTCGTCGACCTCGGCGACGACGAATACACGCGCGGCAGGCCGCATCCGATGATCGAGCCGGAGATCCGCAACGATCATGTGGCGAGGGCGATGGCGAATCCCGAGGTCGGCCTGGTCCTGGTCGATGTGGTCCTCGGCTACGGCGCTCACGAGAATCCGGCCGGTGTTCTTCTCAAGGCGGTGAAGGCTGGCAAGCCGGTAATCGCCTCGGTCACGGGCACGGAGCAGGATCCGCAGGTGTGGTCGCGCCAGGTCGCATTGCTGCGCGAAGGTGGCGTCGCGGTCGCCGCGTCGAACGCGCTCGCCGCGGAGCTGGCGGCTTCGATGATTTCCTAGAAGAGAGGAAGCGTGGCGCGGTTCCTCGCCGTAGTTGTTCTGGGCATGTCCATTCCGGTGATTGCGCAGGAAGCGTATCCGTCTCGTCTGGTCAAATTCGTCGTGCCGTTCACCGCCGGCGGCCCGCTCGATGTGATGGCGCGCTTCATGGCGCAGAAGCTCGCGGAGCAGTGGGGCAAGCCGGTGGTGGTCGAGAACCAGGCCGGCGGCTCGGGCTCGATCGGCGCCGCGGCGGTGGCGCGCGCCCCGGCCGACGGGTACACGCTGCTCGTGACGGTCGACATCCCGCTCACCATGTATCCCGCGGTGGCGAAGCAGGTTCCGTACAACCCGCGCACCGACTTTCGCCCCATCGCGGCCGTGGCGCGCAGCGACAACGGCCTGTTCGTCAATCCCTCGCTCGGCGTTTCGACGACCAAGGAGCTGGTCGAGCTTGCGAAGAAGCAACCGGGAAAGCTCAGCTTCTCATCCGCGGGCGTCGCCGCGCCGGCGCATTTTGCGGGCGAGCTTTTCAAGGCGATCGCGGGCGTCGACATGATCCATGTTCCCTACAAGGGCGCAGCGCCGGCGATGAGCGCGGCGATGGCGGGCGAAGTGAGCATGATGTTCGGGCCGATCCCGCAGGGCGTCCCGCAGGTGCGCGCCGGGAAGCTGAAGGCGCTCGGCGTGACCGGTCCGCTTCCTTCGCCGCTCCTTCCCGGCGTGAAGCCGCTCGTGGAGCAGGGGTTTCCGGGCCTGCTGGTATTCAACTGGTACGGCGTGCTCGCGCCGGCGAAGACGCCCGATGCGCCGGCGCAGGCCGTCCGCTCGGGCTTGAAGCAGGTGATGAACGATCAGACGTTCCGCGCGCGCCTGAGCGACATGGGAACGGAACCGGTGTGGGACGAAGCAGAAACGGTGTCGAACGCCATCGCCGCCGATCTCATGCGCTGGCGAGAGCTCGCGCGCGTTGCGAAGATCGAAGCGCCGCAGTAAAACCGCAGTAAGGCTTTTGGCTCCTATCCTTGCCTGATGGGAATGACGAGTTCCCAATAGCCGTCCGGGCGCGCGCGCCATTCGCCGATGTCGATCGCGCGGCCGCTCTGATCCTCGATCTCGACGAGCGTCGGCATGTCGCGGCCCGGCGGCGCGTCGAACACCATCCGGACTTCCTGTTTTTCGGAGCTCATCGCCTGCGCGCTCCGACGGATTCAGGCGCCTTCGCTACGCGACGCCAGTAAAGCCAATCCTTGAGCTGAAGCCGCTGCTCGCGGAACCAGCCCATTGCCCAATAGTAGCTGCGCATCCTGCTTCCCCCCCGCATTCCCCCATTGGCAATCTGCTCCCGGGGCAAACCGGTCGCAATAGGGCTTTGGTACTAGTTTTGTTTTAGTAGGTTCGGAGGACGGCCGCGGCGCCCGCCAGGGCGTCCCAGCCGGAGGTATGGCCGACGGCGTCCAGGGCGTCGAAGTCGAAGTCGCCATTGAGGACGGCGTGCAGCGCCTCGTGCCCCTCGCCAGCCGCGGCGGCCGCAAGGTGCGCGGCGCTGATGGCGCTGGTTCGCTCCTTGAGCAGCGGCTGGAGCCAGCGCCACAACCCTTCGGCCTGCATCGTGTTCCTGGTGCGGCGCAGCGCTACCAGCATGCCGCCCAGATAGTCGTCGCCGGAAGGCGTGAGCCCCGGGCCCAGGCCGATGAGCTGCGCCGCTTCGCCAGCGATGGCGTTGCCGACGAGCCACCGTTCGAGCGCGTCGAGCGCGGGCTGAGCATGGCCGCTCAACGCGTTGTGCTTGCCGATGACGAGGCAGCCGAATCCCTCGGCCGGAATACGGTGACCGGCCGCTGCCGTGAGATCGTCCAGCCGGGGCTGGTCGGCGACCGGAGGGGGCGGCTGCCAAGGCTTTGCGCGCGAAAAGGAGACTCCGACCCGGTCGCCGAGCCGTGGCAGGGCCAGGTCCGGCACCAGTACATTGAGCGGCCCGTTGCCGACCGACGGGGCGCCGACGCAGGCGTAGCGCTCGCCCGGGCAGCGCAAGTAGAAGCTGCGGCGGAAGAGGGCGCAAACCTCGCCTTCGCCTCCCTGCAATGCCTCCCGGGCGAAGCGTCCCGCGCTCTCAGCCTCGAACGACATGGGTCCCGCTCTCGCCCTCGAGCGCCGGAAGGGCGTGCTCCAGGGCTCCGATGATGGCGCGGCGTCCTCCCCCCTCGAGGTGGCGGATCGCCGCCTCGACCTTCGGACCCATGCTGCCGCGCCCGAAGTGGCCGGCGGCGTGGTAGGCCTTGAGTTGGGCTAGGCTCACCGTATCGAGGAAGCGCTGCCGCGGGGTGTTGAAGTCGACGGCGACGCGCTCGACCGCCGTCAGGATGAGGAGGTCCGGGATGCCGAGCGAGCGGGCGAGCAGCGCCGAGGTGAGGTCCTTGTCCACCACCGCCTGGACTCCCTGCCAGTCGCCGTTCGCCCCCCGCACCACCGGAATGCCGCCGCCGCCGCCGGCGATGACGACGGTACCCGCCTGGAGCAGGGCCTCGATGACGCGGAGGTTGATGATCGCGCGCGGCTCGGGGGAGGCGACGCAATGGCGCCAGCCGCGTCCGGCGTCCTCCGTCATGCGCCAGCCCTTCGCCTCCAGTGCCTTCGCTTCCTCGGCCGAGAAAAAGGGGCCGATGGGCTTGGACGGGGAGCGCATCGCCGGGTCGTCCGGGTCGACCTCGACCTGCGTCACCACGCAGGCCGCCTGCCGTTCGAGCCGGGCACGGCGCAAGGCGTTCTCCAGCGACTGCATGAGCAGGTACCCGATACCTCCCTGGCTGTGGGCGACGCAAACGTCGAGCCGCATTGGCGGCACTTGCTCCTTGGTCAGCATCATGCGGAGCAGGATCTTGCCGACCACCGGGCCGTTTCCATGGGTAATCAGCAGCCGGTTCGTCGACCGGATCAGGGGGACGAGCGCCCTGGCCGCGGCGTCGGCGACCACTTCCTGCTCCTCGGTGGTGCCGCGGATGTTCTCCGGATGGGTGGCGTTACCGCCTATCGCGACGAGGAGCGAATCCGGGACGGGCACGCTCAGCCCCCGCGGTACGCCGCCAGAGCCGCATCCACTCCTGCGCCCCGCGACAGCTTGTGTTTTTCCTGGGAAAGAATCGCCTCCAGCGCTCCCAGGGTGTTGAGGACTGCGTCCGCGCGGGCGTTGTATCCCATGGTGCCGATGCGCCAGATGCGGCCGTGCAGCGGGCCGAAGGAGGTGCCGATCTCGATGTTGAAGTCATCGAGGAGCGCCCGGCGCACCTTCTCGCCATCGACGCCGGGCGGGATATGCACGCCGGTCACGTTCGCCATCTTATGGCGCTGGTCGCCGAAAAGCCTGAGCCCCATCGCCTGGAGGCCCGCGGTGAGTGCCCGCGAGGCCCGCGCATGGCGCGCGAAGGCCCGCTCGAGGCCTTCCCCGAGCAGGATGCGCGCGCATTCGCGCCCGGCATAGAGCATCGTGGTCGCCTCCGTGTGGTGGTTCAGCGCCTTGTCGGACCAGTAGTCCATGATCATCGCGAGGTCGAAGTAGTTGCTGCGGATGATCGGACCTTCGCCGTCCTGTTCGTCCTTTTGGTCCTTCTTCTTCAGCCCCTCCTCGATGTGACGCCTTCTCACGATGAGCTTTTCGGCGCGCTCGTTCAGCGTGAGCGGCGCGCTGCCCGAGGGTCCGCCCAGGCACTTCTGCAGGCCGGCGCTGACCACGTCGAGCTGCCACGCATCGGTGGCCACGTCCATCCCGCCAAGCGTGGCGGTGGCGTCGACATAAAGCAGGGCGTCGTGCGCGCGGCAGAGCTTGCCGAGCTCCGCGAGCGGCTGCGCCATGGTCGTCGACGTGTCGCCGTGGGAGACCGCGACGATTTTGGGCTTTCTCGCCTTGATTTCCTTTTCCAGCTTGTCATCCGTGAAAACCGTGCCCCACTCCGTTTCAACGGGGAAAACCTCGGCGCCGAAGCGCTTGGCGATCTCTACCTTCAGGTGGCCGAAGCGCCCGAATACCGGCACTAGCACGCGGTCGCCCGGCTCGATCAGCGAGGCGAGCGCCGCCTCGATGGCGGAGCGCGCGGTGCCGTCGATGA
This sequence comes from Burkholderiales bacterium, assembly GCA_035577785.1. Classification (GTDB taxonomy): domain Bacteria; phylum Pseudomonadota; class Gammaproteobacteria; order Burkholderiales; family SG8-39; genus SCGC-AG-212-J23. The sequence goes on from DATLUZ010000125.1 coordinate 14,683, forward strand.
GCAGCGTCCAGCGGTTCTCGGTCTTGAACACGCCGCGATAGAGCTCCGAAACCTCCTTCATGTACTGGCGAAACTGCGGGTCGAACTGCCCGAGGAGCTGGGCGCTCATCGCGCGCAGCACGCGCGGATCGGCGTTGATCGGCCCGGGACCCATCAGCAGCCGCGGCGCGGGATTGATGTCGTGCATTACATCCTTATTCATGAGGATGGTGCTTCAGCCAGTGGCGAGCGATGTCGATGCGCCGCGTGACCCAGACCTTCTTGCCGCGCACGTACTTGAGAAAGCGTTCGAGCGAAGCAAGCCGCCCGGGGCGGCCGACGAGCCGGCAGTGCAGGCCGACCGACATCATGCGCGGCGTGCGGTTGCCTTCCTCGTAGAGGACGTCGAAGGCGTCCTTGAGATAGGCGAAGAACTGATCGCCCGAGTTGAACCCCTGGGCCGTGGCGAAGCGCATGTCGTTCGCGTCCAGCGTATACGGGACGACGAGCTGCGGCTTGCCGCTCTTGTCCCGGTACCGCGTGTCGTACCACGGCAGGTCGTCGCTGTAGTCGTCGGCGTCGTAGACGAAGCCGCCGTCCTCCGCCACGAGCTTGCGCGTATTCGGGCTGGTGCGGCCGGTGTACCAGCCGAGCGGGCGCTCGCCGGTGAGCTTGCGGTGAATCTCGATCGCGCGCTGCATGTGCTCGCGCTCGAGCGCTTCAGGCACGTATTGGTAATTGATCCAGCGCCAGCCGTGGCTCGCGATCTCGTGCCCCGCCTTGAGTAGCGCCCCGACCGCGGCGGGGTTGCGCTCCATCGCCATGGCGACGCCGTACACGGTGAACGGCACGTCGTAGCGCGAGAAGAGCTCGAGGATGCGCCAGACGCCCACGCGCGAGCCGTACTCGTAGATCGACTCCATCGACATGTGGCGCACGCCTTCGAGCGGCGCCGCGCCGACGATCTCGGAAAGGAAGGCTTCGGCAGCCTTGTCGCCGTGCAAAACGGAGCTCTCGCCGCCCTCCTCATAGTTGAGCACGAACTGCAGGGCGAGGCGCGCGCTGCCCGGCCACTTCGCCTTGGGCGGCTTCCCCCCATAGCCGATCAGGTCACGCGGATAGGGGTTTGAAGTCATGAATGAAGTCGAAAAGCACGGCGGCGCCGGTCGCCGCATCGCCCTCGGTGATCGACTCGGCAGGATTGTGGCTCACGCCGCCCTTGCAGCGCACGAAGAGCATCGCGATGTCGGCGATCGCCTTGATCGCCATGCCGTCGTGGCCGGCCCCGCTTGGCAGCCGGCGCACGCGCACGCCGCGCGCCTCGACCGCGCGCTCGAGCTGGCGCATGAGCCAGGGCGCGCAGGCGCTCGAGCCGAAGTCCTGCAGCGATTCGATCCGCGCCTCTAATTTTCTCTGCGCCGCGGTGCGCGCGATTTCGCGTTTGACCTCGGCCACGGCATCCTCTCTAGCGGAATCCTCTGGCGCACGCAGGTCCACGGTGAATTGCACTTCGCCCGGAATCACGTTGATCGCTCCCGGCTTCGCTTCGATGCGGCCGACGGTGGCGACGAGGTCCGGAAGCTCCTTCGCCGCCCTTTCCACCATCAGAATGCATTCTGCGGCGGCGGCGAGCGCATCGCGGCGCAGCGACATCGGCACGGTCCCGGCGTGCCCGGCTTCGCCGCGCAGCGTGACGCGAAGCCGGGAGAACCCGTTGATCGCGGTGACCACGCCCACGGGCAAGCCCTCGGCTTCGAGCACCGGGCCTTGCTCGATGTGCAATTCGGCGTAGGCAAGAACATCGCTTTTCTTCCGTCTCACCCTGGAAAGATGTTGCGGATTTAGGCCGAATTGGAGCAAAGCCTGCGCGATCGAAGTTCCGCCGGAATCCTTGGCTTGGAGAACTTCAGGATCGAGCGTCCCGGCGATCGCGCGGCTGCCGAGGAGCGTGGTGCCGAAGCGCACGCCTTCCTCGTCGCCGAAGCCGATCACCTCGATCGCGAAGGGCAGTTTCTCCTTCTTCTTGTGCAAGACATCTATGCATTCGATGGCGCTGATCACGCCGAGCATGCCGTCGTATCGTCCAGCGTCGCGCACCGTGTCGAGATGCGAACCGAGCATGAGGCAGGGAAGCCCCGTGCGCACGCCTTCGTAGCGGCCAACCGCGTTGCCCATCGGGTCGAGCGCCGCCCGCATGCCCGCTTCGCGCATCCAGCCGAGCACCGCTTCGCCAGCGGCGCGGCCTTCGGGTGAGAGAAACACTCGCGTCAATCCACCGGGCAGCTCGGAATGCCGCGCGAGGGCATCGCACCGCTGCATGATGCGCGAGGCATCTAGCATTTTGGCGGAGTGTACACTAGCGTGCGTGCGGCTCGAGGAGGCGAATGCGCTGGGGGAACGCGAGTTCGTGGAGCGCTTCGGCGGCGTGTTCGAGCACTCGCCCTGGGTGGCGAAGCGCGCGTGGCACAAGAAGCCGTTTGGCTCGCTCGGTGCGCTCCACGCGGCGATGATGCGGGTCGTCGCCGAAGCGAAGAAAGAAGAGCGGCTCGCCCTGGTGCTCGCGCATCCCGAGCTTGCGGGCGCCGAGGCGAAAGAGGGCGCGCTGACCGCCGATTCATCGAGCGAACAGGGGCGTCTCGGTTTCCTTCGATTGACCCACGAAGAGTTTGAGGCGATGCAAAGGCTGAACCAGCGCTATCGCGAGCGGCACGGCTTTCCCTGCATCGTCGCGCTGCGTCTGCATCCCACGCGCGAGAGCGTGCTCGCCGAGATGTCGCGGCGGATCGGGCGCGAGTCACAGGCGGAATTCAACGCCGCGCTCGAGCAGATCGGCCACATCACGCGCGGCCGGCTGGAGAAGATGGTCGATGGGTAGGCTCACCACGCACGTGCTCGACACGGCGCGAGGCAAGCCGGGCGCCGGCATCGCGGTTGAGCTATATCGTCTCGAGAACGAGATCGGCACGCTGGTTGCGAAAGCGACGACCAACCGCGATGGACGCACCGACGCGCCTCTCCTGGAAGGCGCGAGCTTCCGCGCCGGAACCTATCAACTCTTGTTCCGCCTCGGTGCCCACTTCGCGGGTGAGGGGTTCCTCGACGCGGTGCCGATCCGCTTCACGATCGCCGACGCCGCGGCGCATTATCACGTGCCGCTGCTGTGTTCGCCCTGGGGCTATACGACTTATCGAGGGAGCTAAAAAATGAAATTTCCAACCTTCATCGTATGGGCGCTCGCCGCGTCGACCAATGTGACTGCGCAAACCTGGCCGACCAAGCCGCTGCGGGTGATCGTCACGTTCGCGCCGGGGGGCTCGTCCGACATCGTCGCGCGCCTGGTCGCGATCCCGCTGCAGTCCGAGCTGGGGCAGTCCATCATCGTGGACAACAAGCCGGGCGCGGGCGGCACGATCGGGGCGGCCGAAGCGGCGAACGCCGCTGCCGACGGCTATACGCTGCTGCTCTCGAACAGCGCGCCGATCAGCATCTCGCCCGCGATGCAGGACGAGCCGCGCTACGACCCGGTCAAGGCCTTCACCCACGCCGCCTACATCGGCTCGGTGGCGAACGTGTTCGTGGTCCATCCCTCGGTCCCGGCGAAGAACATGGCCGAGCTGATCGCGTGGATGAAGGCGGAGAAGAACCCGGTGAACTACGGCTCGGGCGGGATCGGCTCGATCGGCCACCTCGTGGGCGAGACGATGAAGAAGGATTACGGCCTGCGCATGGAGCACGTCGGCTACAAGGGCTCCTCGCCGATGCACAACGACCTCCTGTCGGGCACCATCAAGCTTGCCATCGACACGCTGCCGCAGAACGTTCCCTTCATCAAGGACGGAAAGCTGCGCGCCATCGCGGTGACCTCGCCGGCGCGCGCGCCCATGGCGCCCGACGTGCCGAGCGTGCAGGAGCTCGGCCAGAAGAAGCTGGTGGCGGAGAACTTCCTCGGCATCTCCGGCCCCGCGGGACTGCCGCGCGAGGTCGTCGCGCGCATCCATGCTGCGAACAAGAAGGCGCTCGCCGATCCCAAGGTGGCGCAGCGCCTCGCCGAGCTCGGCGTGCAGAGCCGCGACATGACGCCCGAGCAGTTCACCGCCTTCGTCGCGGCGCAGGTCAAGGAGTGGTATCAACCGGTCAAGGACTCGGGCGCCAAGCTGAACTGACCCCAAAAACAGGGACAGACCACGTTTTTTCCATGCCGGGAATCTCCATACATGTTGTCGACGTATCGCGCGGGGTAATCGCTTCGGGTATGCGCGTCGAGCTCCGGCACGGAGGCCAATTGATCGCAGGCGGAAAAACGTCGGATAAGGGGACGCTCGACGTCGACCAGCGGGTGGCGGCCGGCTTCTACGAGGCGGTCTTCCACGTCGCCGACTGGTATCGCGCGCAGCGCGTCGATCTGCCCGAGGTTCCGTTTCTCGAAGTGGTCACGTATCGATTCGGCGTCTCGCATCCCGACCAGCACTACCATCTGCCGTTCAAATGCACGCCGTGGGGCTACTCATGCTTCCGGGGCGGTGCCTGAAGAGAGCGAAGAAAACGTGGTCTGTCCCTGATTCCGGTTCGTGGAAGCGTACGCACTCGAGTGGCTGAATCTGGCACTGCGCTGGGCGCATGTGATCGTCGGCATCGCATGGATCGGCGCCTCGCTTTATTTCATCTGGCTCGACAATCACCTCGAGCCTTCGGGCGACCCACGCATCGCGGGCGAGCTCTGGGCGATCCACGGCGGCGGGTTCTACCGCGCCGAGAAGTTCAGGCTCGCCCCGCCGCGCATGCCGGCGACGCTGCACTGGTTCAAGTGGGAGGCGTACTGGACCTGGTTCACCGGCATGGCGCTGCTCGGCCTGGTCTATTACGCGCACGCCGAGCTCTACCTCGTCGATCCGCAGGTGATGCCGCTTTCCACGGCCTGGGCGACCGGCATCGGCCTCGCGTTCATCGTCGGCGGATATTCCATCTATGAAGGCCTCTGCCGATCGCCTCTCGCGAGGAGCGATTTCGTCCTGGGCTTTTCACTCTTGATCCTGCTTGCGCTGGCAGCCTGGGGTCTGACCCGCGTCTTCGGCGGACGCGGCGCCTTCATGCACTACGGAGCCATCCTCGGAACCATCATGGTGGCGAACGTCGCCCACGTGATCATGCCGGGGCAGCGCCGCATGGTGGAGGCGATGAAGGCGGGCCGCGAGCCCGACCCGCGCGACGGCCTCATGGGCAAGCAGCGCAGCGTGCACAACACCTACTTCACGCTCCCGGTCGTCTTCACGATGATCTCGGGCCACACCGGCGCGGTGTTCGGCGCGCGCTCGGCCTGGCTCGTGCTTGTGGCGATGACCGTCGCGGGGGCGCTGGTGCGGGTCTGGTTCGTGATGCGCCACAAGGGCCGCGCGCCGGCATGGGTCTGGGCGCTCGGGGCGATCGTCTTCGTCGCGACCGCCGCCTTGCTCGCGCCAAGAGAGGCCCGCGACACCGGCGCCGTTCCCTTCGCGCGGGTGCAAGGCGTGATCGGAGCGCGCTGTGTGAGCTGCCACGCCGACAAGCCTGCCTTCCAGGGCCTTGCCGAAGCGCCGAAGGGCGTCAAGCTCGATACTCCAGAACGCGTACGCGCCGCCGCGCCGCAGATTTACCAGCAGGCCGCGCGGTCGAAGGCCATGCCGCCCGGCAACCTCACCGGCATGACCGACGACGAGCGCGCGTTGCTCGACCGCTGGTACCGATCCGGAGCCGACCTCAAATGAACCCGACTCTCGCAAAGACGCTCATCGAGGAGCATGGCGTGCAGCCCAGCCCGACGCACGTCGAGGCCACCGCCAATATCCTCACCTCGCTCTTCAAAACGACCGCGCAGCCGTTTGCCAGGCTGCCGCTCGAGGCCGAGCCGGCCGGATATCTGGCCGAGCAGCGGCGCGAGGCCCCGTGAGCCGCGACGAGATCCTCGCGCTTTCCTGCACGCAGCTCGCGGCCGCGATCCGCGAGCGGCGCACCAGCGCCGTCGCTGCCATGGAGGCGGTGCTCGAGCGCGCCCGCGAGGTGCAGCCGAAGCTCAACTGCTTCCTGCGGATCGACGAGGCTCAAGCGCTCGAAGCGGCACGACGGGCCGACCGGCAGCCGGCGCGCGGACCGCTCCACGGTGTGCCGATGGCGCACAAGGACATGTACTACCGCGAGGGTGTCGCCTCGTCGTGCGGCTCGAAGATCCTGCGCGAACGCCCGGCGCCGAGCACCGCGACCGTGCTCGAGCGCCTCGATGCCGCGGGCGCGATCCAGTTCGGCGTCCTCAACATGACCGAGTTCGCGCTCGGTCCCACCGGCCACAACTGGCACTACGGCCACTGCCGCAATCCGTGGAACCCGGAGCGGATCACCGGTGGCTCGTCCTCGGGCACCGCCGCTTCCATCGCGGCGCGCGCCAATTTCGCGGGACTGGGCTCGGACACCGGCGGCTCGATCCGCCTTCCGGCCGCCTTGTGCGGCACCTCCGCGATCAAGCCGACCTATGCGCGCGTGTCGCGCGCCGGCGCGATGCCGCTCTCACACTCGCTCGACACCGTGGGTCCGCTCACGCGAACGGTCGAGGACGCGGCGCTGATCGTGCAGCTTATTGCCGGTCCCGATCACCGCGATCCCACCTGCGATTCAAAAGCCGTTCCAAACTACGTTTCTGGGCTGGACGTTTCAGTTGCAGGCATTCGGATCGGTCGCCCACGGCAGCACTTCTACGACGAGTGCGAGCCGGATGTCGCTCGCGCCATGGAGGCGTCGCTGGAAGTGTTCAGCCGGCTCGGCGCCCAAATCGTCGAAGTCGACGTGCCGGATTTCGCCGCCTATAGCGCGGCGGCGGTGCTCATCAGCACGGCCGAGGCCGCCACGCTGCACAGGGAATGGCTGCGCAAGCGCGCCGCAGACTATTCCGACCAGGTGCGCGGGCGCCTGCTGCAGGGTCTCGCCATCCCTGCTACGGCCTACATCGACGCCCTGCGCATGCGCGGCGCGGCGCTCGCCGAGTTCTGCGCGCAGGTGTTCTCGAAAGTCGACCTGCTCCACGCGCCGGTGCTTGGCATTCCTGCCCCGACGATCGCCGAGACCGAGCTCGGTTGGAGCGAGCGGACGGCTGCGGTCCTCGCTCGCATCACGCGCCTCACACGCCCGGGCAGCTACCTCGGGTTGCCGACGGTCTGCGCCAGCGCCGGCTTCACCGCTGACGGCATGCCCATCGGCCTGCAGCTCGTCGGCCGGCCCTTCGACGAAGCCACCGCCCTGCGCGCGGGCCACGCGTTCCAAGGCGCTACCGAGTGGCATCTTCGCCAGCCTGCCCTCTAGGTCCGGCCAGGTCCCGCTTCCGCCGCCCGCGATTTTCCTCTATTGTTGCCGCGGCCCAGCCGGCCAGCCAAAAGGAGGAGTCCCATGTCTTGGAGGAGTCGCATGTCTCGCGTTTCGGCACTGCAAGCGGTTGCATTTACTCTCGCGTTCGCCGCGGCGCCGGCGGCGGTCAACGCCCAGGGCGTAGTCACGACGCACAAGCTCTCGGCCGCGCTCGCGAACCAGCTCGTCGGCGACTCGGTCGCGAACTGCGCGAAAAACGGCTACAAGGTCGTCGCGGTGGTCGTCGACCTCGACGGCGTGCGCCAGGCGCTGCTGCGCGGCGACGGCGCACCGATCCATTCCCAGGACAACGCCTATTACAAGGCCTACACGCTTGCCTCCATGGGCCTCGCGCGCAAGGAAACGAGCACCAAGCAGATCCAGGACCGCATGGCGAAGGCACAGCCAAGCACGGTGCCGACCTTCCCGCTGCCGAACATCACCTACGCACAGGGCGCGCTCGCCATCGTCGCCAACGGCGAGACGATTGGTGCGCTTGGCGTGAGCGGCGCGCCGGGCGGCAACTTCGACGAGGATTGCGCCCGCTTCGCCCTCGACAAGGTCAAGGACCGGATGAAGTAATGGGCTTGTCGCCCGCGAGCGTGATCCGGTGCATGACGCGCCGGTAGCCGTGGTAGTCGTTCA
>DATLUZ010000126.1:0-3727 GCA_035577785.1 Burkholderiales bacterium
GCTGGCGCTCGCACGACGACTACCTCGACAGCATGCTGTCGAAGTCGCGAAGCGATATCAAGCGCCTGTTCAGGAAGTTCTCCGACGCGGGCTGCACTGTCGAACCGCTCGCCGACGTCGCAACGCACCAGGACGTGCTGCAGGCGCTCTATCTGCAGGTTCACGGCAACGCCACCTTCCGTCCGTTCACGCTGCCGGGGAGCTACTGGCCGGCGCTCGCCGCCTCCGGCGGCGATAGCGTGGTGATCCACGTTGCGCGGCAGGGCGAGCGCGCGATCGGCTTTGTCCTCAGCCTGAAGGATGGCGAGACCGCATTCGCCTATCACATCGGCTTCGATCGGACCGCCGCCGCGCAGGGCATTCCCGTCTACCTGCGGCTGCTGCACGCGTCGCTCGCGCAGGCGATTGCCTTCGGCTGCCGGCGCGTCTCCTTCGGCCGCACCGCGCTCGAGCCGAAGGCGCGCATGGGTTGCGTGCCCGAACCAGCCTACGTCTGGGCGCGGCACCGCCATCCGATGTTCAACCAGCTGGTGCAGCCGCTGTTGCGCCTGGTGGAGGCCGAGGAGGCGCCGGCCATTACGCCTTTCCGTCCGGGGGCTGCCAGCTAGCAGTCGGAGCCGGGTCATCCTTGGCGTCAGGGCGCGGCCGGGCGCAAAATGGCTGGCACGGAGGAGGTGCGGACATGGCGAAGCTGCTGACGTCTGCGGGTCTGGTATTGAGCTGCGTGCTTGCCGCTACTCAGGCGCTTGCGCAAGAGAGTTACCCATCGAAGCCGGTTCGCATCGTGGTGTCCTTCGCCGCGGGCGGCCCGACCGACCAGGTCGCGCGCATCACGGCCGCCAAGCTGACGGAGTTGCTCGGCCAGACGTTCCTGGTGGAGAACAAGACCGGCGCCGGCGGCAACCTCGGCGCTGCCGAGGTGGCGAAGGCGCCGCCCGATGGATACACGTTGCTGATGGCCACGGTGTCGACGCATGCCATCAACCCGGGCCTGTACAAGACCATGCCCTACGATCCGGTGAAGGACTTCGCGCCCGTCGGGCAGGTCGGGGTCACGCCTTGCGTCCTGGCCGTGCATCCGTCCCTGCCGGTGAACGACGTGAAGGAGCTCGTCGCGCTGCTGAAAGCGAACCCCGGCAAATACAGCTACGGCTCCTCCGGCATGGGCTCGATCCTTCACCTGTGCGGCGAGCAGTTCAAGACCGCCGCCGGCGGGCTGCAGGCGGTGCATGTTCCTTACCGCGGGTCCGCGCCGATGATGGCCGACCTCGTGGGCGGGCAGATCGCGCTCGCGTTCGATGCGCTGCCGACCGTGCTGCCGCAGGTTCAGGCCGGCAAGATCCGCGCGATCGGGGGCGGCATGGCGACGCGCGCGCGGGCGATGCCGGATCTGCCCACGCTGCAAGAGCAGGGCGTAAGCGGCTTCGAGTGCTACACCTGGAATGCGATCCTGGCGCCGGCGAAGACGCCCGCGCCGATCGTCACGCGCCTAAGCGATGCGATCAACAAGGCGCTCGCCGACCCGATCATCCTCAAGCGTTTGCAGGACGCCGGGGTCGATCCGACGCCCGGCGGCACGCCGGAGAAGCTCGCCCAGTTCATCAAGGCCGAGCTCGCGAAGTGGGCGCCGATCATCAAGGCGTCAGGCGCCCACGTCGATTAAGGACCTAACTTCAGGACTGACTATCCCCTCCGCAAATTGCCGGCCGCGTCGCGCGAGAGTCCGGTCTTCGCCGCCGCGTCGTGCACGTCCGGCGACACCGCGTCGGTGTGCGAGGTGCTAGCCCGCCGCAGGCCGGCCTGACGATCACCGTTGGGAGCATAATGTCCGCGCTCAGCGACCTAAGGGAGAAAAGCATGGCGAGCATCGAAATCAACGGCAAGACCCGCAACGTCAACGTCGACCCGAGCACCCCGCTGCTCTGGGTCATCCGCGATACCCTCGGCATGACCGGCACCAAGTTCGGTTGCGGCGCGCAGTTGTGCGGCGCGTGCACCGTGCACCTCGACGGCAAGCCGGTGCGCTCGTGCGGCACGCCGCTCTCCGCGGCGCTCGGCAAGAAGATCACCACTATCGAAGGCATCGGCGCCTCGGACGTCGGCAAGAAGGTGCAGGCGGCGTGGGCGGCGCTCGACGTGCCGCAATGCGGCTACTGCCAATCGGGCCAGATCATGTCGGCGGCCGCGCTGCTGGCGGAGAACTCCAAGCCGAGCGACGCGGACATCGACGGCGCCATGGCGGGCAATATCTGCCGCTGCGGCACGTATCCGCGCATCCGCGCAGCCATCCGCAAAGCCGCCACGGGAGCCTGATCATGACCAAGCTCAATAACCCCGCTCGCCGCAAGTTCCTGAAGTCCGGCGCCGCCGTGGGCGGCAGCCTCGTCATCGGCGTCTCGCTGCCTGGCTTCAACGCCGCCCAGGCTGCGGCCAGCACCTCGGCGATGAATGCCTGGGTACGCATCGGCAGCGACAACACCGTCACCATCCTGTGCGCCCGGTCCGAGATGGGCCAGGGCGTGGTGATGGCGCTTCCCACGCTGGTCGCCGAAGAGCTCGGGGTGGACCTGAACCGGATCAAGGTCGACTTCGCGCCTCCCGGAGAGGTGTACATCAACGCGATGCTCGGCGGCCAGATCACCGGCGGTTCCACCTCGGTGCGCGACGGATGGGAGAAGCTGCGCATCGCAGGCGCGCAGGCCCGCGTCATGCTCACCGAAGCGGCAGCGCAGAAATGGGGCGTCGACGCCTCGCAGTGCAGCGCGCGCAACGGCGCGGTGACCGGGCCGGGCGGCAAGAAGGCGACCTACGGCCAGCTCGCCGAAGCGGCCTCGAAGCTCACGCCGCCGAAGGAAGTGAAGCTGAAGGATCCGTCGCAGTTCCGCTATGTCGGCAAGCCGCTCAAGCGCCTGGACACCGCGGGCAAGATCACCGGCAAGACCGAGTTCGGCATCGACGTCAAGCTTCCGGGGATGCTGCACGCCGCGCTGGCGCAATGCCCGGTGATCGGCGGCAAGGTCGCGAGCTTCGACGATTCAAAGGCGAAGAAGATGCCCGGCGTGAAGCACATCCTCGGCATCACCGATGGTGTCGCCGTGGTGGCCGACAGCTGGTGGCAGGCGAAGCAGGCGCGCGACGCCCTCACCATTACGTGGGACGAAGGCCCGAACAAGAACCTGAGCTCCGAGGGCGTGTTCAAGGGCCTGGCGGAAGCGATGGGGAAGCCCGCGGCGAGCATCCGGCAGCAGGGCGATGTCGCGGCCGCGATGCAGTCGGCCGCCAAGCCGGTGCGGGCCACGTACCAGATGCCGTTCCTCTCCCACTCGCCGCTCGAGCCGATGAACTTCACCGCCGACGTGCGCAAGGACTCGGCCCTGCTCATCGGCTCGATCCAGTTCCAGCAGATGGCGCTCGGCATGGCGGCAGCGATCACCGGCCTCAAGCCCGAGCAGATCACCATCCGCACCACCTATCTCGGCGGCGGGTTCGGTCGGCGCATCGACCTCGACTACATGGCCCAGGCGGTGGAGATCTCCAAGGCGATCGGCGCGCCGGTGAAGCTCATCTGGACGCGCGAAGACGACATGACGCACGACTTCTACCGTCCGGCAAGCCTCACCGAGATGGCCGGCGGCCTCGATGCCAACGGCAAGCCCGTGGCGCTGTCGCTCAAGATGACCTCGCCGTCGGTGACCGCGCGCCTGTTCCCGCCGCTCGTCAAGGACGG
>DATLUZ010000127.1:0-14451 GCA_035577785.1 Burkholderiales bacterium
GGACCCCCTTTCGCTCTTGCGAATGACCAGCTTCAGCCCGGACCACACTTCGCTCACGGCGCAGACCTTGATGTCGACGAACCCCAGCGGCAGCGCGATCTCCCGCACCGTGTCCTCGGTGACGTCGAAACGATGCTCACACCGTTCGGCAGCTTGCCGAGCCAGGCGCGATATTCCGCGGGCGCATTGATCGCAACCAGCGTCATGGGGACTCGATGCCGAGTTTTTTGGCGAGCGGAGTGCTGAGTAGCCGGCCACGGGCACCTGACGCACTCCTATTTCCTCGGCCGGAAGCGCATCGCGCTCCACACTTCGTCGAGCGCAACCTGGCGTACGCCCTGGATACCTTTACCCAGCAGGTGGCGCCAGAGAATGTCGCGGTTCAGGTCGGTGTCGAGCTTTCCCGCCTTGGGATAGGCGACCCATGCGATGCGATCCTCCCTCGCGGCGTCGAGCGCGGGACCGGCGCGCGAGTCCACCTCTGCAAGGGTCTTCGCGAACACGATGACTGCCTCGGCCTTCGCGGACGCCGTGCCGGACACACCCGGAAGGCTTACGCCGGCGGGTTTTCCGACGATGCGAAGCTTCATGCCGGGCTTCAGGTTCAGCTTGGCTGCAAGCGCCGAGGTATTCATTTCCGCTCTTGACAGGAGATGCGCGTCTTGCGGCCGCCGAAGTGCTCTTCGCTCTCGGAGATCACCTTGTAGCCCCCGGGACAAAGCTCGTCTGCCTTCTGATAGCAGATGTACCAGCCGAAGTAGCCGCACGAAATCTCGTACTCGCCGGCGCGGGTCGTGTCCGGCGCCTGACGACTGCTGGCGCAGGCCGCGGCGGCAAGCGAGAGCAAAACCGCTATCGGCGCGATGCGCCGTTCAATACGGCGAGCCATCCTTGTGCACGAACCTCCACTTGCCGTCGACCAGCATCGCCTTGATGTCGTCGTCCGGGTAGCTGCCTTCGTCGCCGGGCGTGCGGTCGCCGACTTCGAGGTAGACCACGTCCTCGCGCGTCTCGTTGACCAGCCGGTGGCCGTTGCCCGTGCCCTTGCGGAAGCCGGCGCACATTCCCGGCGAGAGCTTCGTCCGGCCCTCGTCGGTGTGAAGCGTCGGATGCCCCTGGAGGATGTAGACGAACTCGTCCTGCTTCGAATGCGCATGGCGCAGCGACGAGACCGCGCCCGGAGCGAGGCGCGTCAGATTGACGCCGAAGTTGGAGAGGCCGAACACGTCGCCCAGCGGGCGCTTGAGCCGACCCGCCACGCGCGAGGCGAAGGGCTCGGGGTAGTTGGTCTGCCTGGTCCTCGCCGCGGCTTCGGCCGCCACGATGGCGACCGGGTAGGGCTCGCTTGGCATGCGGTTCTCGCTATCGCCCGGGGAATCCAAGCCTAGCGCACTTCACCGCCCGGTATCGGCTTCCTTTGTGTCTGCCACACGAGGAAGCGCCGCCGCGCCGTGCCCGAGGCCTCGATGATCGCCCGGCTATCGAGGCCCGGAAGGCGTCGCTGCAGGATCGCGACCAGATCGTGCTTCACGGCGAGCTCGTTGGAAACCGCCACGCCGGCAGCGTCGCGGCCCTCGAGGAGGAAGAAGAAGTCTTGCTTGTCGGTGGTCAGGATCTCGACCCGGGTCAGCTCTTCCCAGAGCACGCGCTCTTCTCTTTTCCTTCCCAGCCACGGGCCGAAGCGCCGGGTCACGCCGAGGTCGGTGATCTCGACCTCGTCGAGCAGGCGCCTGGAGCCGGGCACGAGCAGCGCGAGGAAGCCGACGATCCAGAAAGCGCCCGCCCACCAGGGCATGCCGCCGTCGAGGGCCAGGGCGAGGCTCAGGACCGCGAAGACCGCGCAGCCGGCGAGCGCGAGGCGCTTGCGCGAGCGTATCGCTCGGGTCACCCCGTGCGGCCCGCCGTCAGCCGCGCGGATAGTCGAACGAGCCGAGCTCCAGCCGCTTCGCGCCGGTCGCGCGCACCACCTCGATCAGCTCGACGAAGGCGTCGAGCGGCGCCGAGCCGAAATCCACCGAAAAAGACCAGCCGGCCCGCTTTTTCTCCGGTTGCGTCACGTTGTGGGCGATCTGCGAGAGCCGGTTTGCGTCCTTGGGCTTCTTCTCGGCGATGTCCATCCACTTGCCCATCCAGGCGACGAGCCGCGCGTCGTCCGCCAGGTCGCCGTCGAGGCGGAACTCGAGCCCGTTCCACACGAACGGGTGCAGCGTGACGTCGAGCCCCTGCCAGTTCTCGCGCACCGGCGTCATCGCGTTCGCCGAAGCGAGGTTCACCTCGATCGGACAGGACTTTTCCCCGCGCCGGCAGAAGATGTCCAGGGTGTAGTAGCGGTACGGCTTGCGGAGCTTCTCCTCCGTCGCCTCGACTTTCACCTCCGGCACCGCGGTGTCGTGCCCCCGCAGCGCTTCGGAGACGGCCTGCCGGTAGGCCGTCAGGTAACCCTCGCGTCCGGCGTCGAGCATCTGCATGATCGAATGCTGCTGACGCCTGCCTTTCAGGAACCTTCCGAGTGTGCCCGCCGCCACCACGGACAAACACCTGGTGAGCCAACCCCATTCCTGCAGAGACCGTCAGATGTCCTGCCCCGCGGGACGCCGGCCCCTGCCTTTGGCGACCAAGGCGTAGAAGCCCGGATCAGCCAACAAATTCCTGACATTGGCGGCGAACGCGTTCCGCAAGAACACCGGCAAGCCACCGGCCACCGTCTCTTCGGTCCTGTAAGAACCTTGCGTCGTAGTCTCGTAGACCACCTTGTTTGCGCCGCGACTGTACAGTTGCCAGCTCACCTGCATGAAGACCCCGCCCTTTAGTGTGCCGGTGTTGCCGATGTCGATGTTCGGGCTCCCGGAGAAGGGAAAGCAGACCCGGATGTCGACTTTGTCGACGAGCCCCGCGACCAGGATCTCGGCACCGGAAGACGCCGGATCACCGAACAACGCGTAGGGATCTCCGACCACCGGCCAGTTGCGGGTTTGCAACTCCTTCCGGAAGGTCTCGACCAGTTCCTCGTCCGTGACATTCAACCGTCCACCTCGCCAACCAATTACAGCGCCCGGCAAGCAACCCCAGCCGTACTGGTATTGACCGATCTGTTCGCCAAGCGGGAGCTTCGTGACGATCCTGCTGAACTGCACCGGCGTCGCCTCAACGCCCTGCGGGATGGCGCGCGGGGTGTTGCTCTCCGCGACCTGCACCGGAGCGACGGCACAACCGCAAAGCACACCCATCAGCAAGACTGCAATGCAGGCCGTTACTGCGCAACTATGGTTCATGAGCGGTTTCCCCCGGCGGTGATGATATCCGCCCGCTAACCTTCAGATCCAGACGTCGTTCTGCGCGGTGCGCTCGCCCCCCTCCTCGCCGGTGTTGGGCACGCCGCGGGGCTCGATGAGAAGCAGCTTCACTTCGCCTTCCGCGTACGGCTTGTGCTCCACGCCCTTCGGCACGACGAACATCTCTCCGGAACGCAGGGTCACCGCCCCGTCCCGGAAATCGATGCGCAGCGCGCCGTCCATCACGATGAAGGTCTCGTCGGTGTCCTTGTGGTGGTGCCAGACGAAGTCGCCCTTCAGCCTGACGACCTTGAACTGGTAGTCGTTCATCTCCGCCACCACCTTCGGCGCCCACTGCTCGGTGAAGAGGCCAAACTTCTGTTGGAAGTTGATCGCCGTATAGGTCCTATGGGTCACAGCGGCCTCCCGCGATCGCGCGCTGGAATGCCTGCACCATGGGAATCAGGACGCCGGCCTCGATCTCGCGGCGCTCGAGGTGGGTGATAGAAGAATCGGGCACCTTGGTCTCCAGCTTTTGTAACTTACTCGGATGATATTGCCGAAACCGATTCGAGCGTGACCGGCAAACCCAGGCGAAGGGTGTTCTGCACTTCCGCGACGGTATCGGTATGCGCAATGAGATCGCGAATGCTCGCCTCGGATGCCTTCGCCCGCACGACGACCCGATACGACAAGCGCCGGGCGGGAGCGCCTTCGGCTTCGAACTCGGCGTCTGCCTGCACTTCCACCGCGGCGACCTCGATCCCGCGCTTGGCAGCTTCGCGGTAGATGTCGTTGCAGTAGCACGTCGCCATGGCGAGACAAAGCAGCTCGCCGCCATTTGCCGCGGAGCCGAGCCCCGACGGACGCGGCGGGATGTCGATCGCGTGCGACTTGCCGCTGGTCGTCAGCGATACCTGATGCCGCTGAAATCTGTTCTCGACGGTCGCGCTGATCAACATCGGGATTTAGCCTCCATCGAGCGCACTGATGGTGACGTAGTAACCATCTGGATCCCGCCCTGAAAACTCCTCGTGCGTTTCATGTGTCCGCCGGCGGTTTCTTGAGGCGGTCATAGTAGGCCTTGGCTGTCGCCTCCCAGTTCTGCCCGTCGAACTGGCGCACCTTGATGGAGGGTAGGTCGATGCCGTCGATGCAACGGACATTGAAGGCCCAACGGCTGGGGTCGAGTCGCGGGCGAATGAACGGGTGGATTCCACAATGCTTGCAGAAATAGTGCTTCGCCGTCTTGGTGTTGAATTGGTAGAGCGTGAGATCCGCCTCACCGGTCAGGATGACGCGGCCGCAATGGCATGCGCCGCGGCAGGTCTGGATCATCTCTGCCCGTTCCGCCTTAAAGGCAGGTGCCGGTTGGGCCGCGGCAGTTTCGTCGGGACCTTCGTTGCCCGTGCCCCGATAGCTCCGGAAGCGGCAGCTCGCAAGAGGCGCTGAAACGTGGGGCATTCCATATGGCTCGGCGCGGGGCAGGCGGCAGCGTGCCGCAGGCCATCGCGCATTGCGCTCAGCCTGCGGATCGTTCCGTCGAGCTCCTGAGCCTTCGCCGCAAG
Organism: Burkholderiales bacterium; assembly: GCA_035577785.1. Classification (GTDB taxonomy): domain Bacteria; phylum Pseudomonadota; class Gammaproteobacteria; order Burkholderiales; family SG8-39; genus SCGC-AG-212-J23. The sequence goes on from DATLUZ010000127.1 coordinate 4,841, forward strand.
AAGTTGCCGGTCAATCCGAGGCTGGCCGTCGCTGGCGAACATGCGCGCGATTTCATCGAGGGAAAAGCCCGACGCGCGTCCCAGGGCGATGAGCGCTAGCCGGTCCAGCACACCCGCGGAGAACACCCGCCGCAGGCCGCGCCGGCCGCTAGAGGCGATCAAACCTTTCTCCTCGTAGAACCGTAGCGTGGACGCCGGGACGCCGGAGCGCCGCGCCACCTCGTTGATGTCCATGCCGCCCGCTGCTTGACCTCAAGTCGACTTGAAGTGGCACTGTGCAGTCTCCGCCTCTCGAAGGCAAGTCGATGGAGAACGAACATGGACTACGTTACTGGCAGCGTTCTCACCGGCGCCGGCGCAACGGCGCTGATGGATCTCTGGGTAGTCGCGCGCAAGCGCTTCCTCGGCATCCCCGCGCTCGACTACGGCTTGGTGGGTCGCTGGCTCGCCTACCTGCCGCGCGGACGCTTCCGGCACGACCCGATCGCACGCACGCCGCAGGTGCGGGGCGAGCGCCTGATCGGCTGGACCGCCCACTACCTCATCGGAATCGCCTTCGCGGGCGTTCTCCTCTGTGTCTGGGGCCTGGAGTGGATCCGCGAGCCTGAGCTGGCGCCGGCGCTCATCGTTGGCATCGGCAGCGTCGCGGCACCGTTCCTGATACTGCAGCCGGGCTTGGGCGCCGGCATCGCCGCGAGCCGGACCGTGCGCCCTGGCGCCGCGCGCGCACAGAGCCTCGTCACGCACGCGGTCTTCGGCGTCGGGCTCTACGCGGCAGCGTGGCTCGGCAACCTGGTCCGCGCGTACTAACCCAACTACTCTCGTGAGGGCTAAATGACCATACCCGTACGATTTGCGCCGATTCTGTTCGGCGCCCTGCTCTCGGCCATCATGGTGGCGATCGTGTCCGGCGTCGTCCTGGCGCTAAACCAAGGGATCCAGCAGGGATTCCTGTGGCAATGGCTGAGGAGCTGCGCGACGACCTGGCCGGTGGCGTTTCCGACGGTCACGCTCGTGGCACCGTGGGTGCGGCGAGCCGTGGCTGGGCTGACGGCCTAACGTCCGGCTTCAGGCGCGCGGCGGAGTACGCCTCACTCGCGATAAGCGCGACGGCGAGGAGCGCGAGCCTCACTGCACCGGCAGGCCGGCATCCTTCACCACCTTCGCCCACTTCGCCATCTCGGTGCGCACGCGCATGGCGAGATCGTCAGGGCTCGACGCGCCAGGATCGACGCCGGCATCGGAGAGCTTCTTCTGCACCTCGGGCGAACTGACCGCGCGATTGGCCGCCGCGGTTAGGCTCGCGAGCACCTGCGGGGGCGGCGTGCCCGCTGCGAACACCGCGTACCACACCACCACCTCGAAGCCCGGCAGGCCGCTCTCCGCGATGGTCGGCACGTCGGGCAGGCTCGGATGGCGCACCACCGAGCTCACGCCGAGCACCCGCACGCGCCCCGCCTTGATGTGGCCCATGGCGCCCGGCAGGTTGTCGAACATCACCGGCAACTGGCCGCCGAGCAGGTCGGCGATCGCGGGCGCGTTGCCCTTGTACGGGATGTGCACGAGCTCGATGCCGCTCATCAGCTTGAAGAGCTCCATGCTGAGCTGTGGCGAGGTGCCGATGCCGGGCGAGCCGTAGTCGAGCTTGCGCTGCGCGGCTTTCGCGAGCGCGATGAACTCGCCGACGCTGCGCGCCTGCACCGACGGGTTCACGATCAGCACGTTCGGCGTGGTGCCGATCATCGATAGCGGCGAGAAGTCGCGTACCGCGTCGTAGCCGAGCTTGCTGTAGAGCGCCGGCGCGATACCGTGCGTCGCGATGCCGCCGGAAAACAATGTGTACCCGTCGGCCGGCGCGCGTGCAGCCGCGTCGGCGCCCACCGTGCCGCCGGCGCCGGAGCGGTTTTCCACGACCACCGGCTGGCCGAGGGCTTCCTGCAAGCCCGTCGCGGTAATGCGCGTGATGATGTCGACCGCGCCTCCGGGCGGGAACGGGGAGATGAAGCGGACCGGACGCGAGGGAAAAGCCTGCGCGAGCGCGCAGGCGCTGACTGCGAGCAGGCAGGCCGCGATCAGGGTGCGCATGTTTCCTCCTCGTCCGGCTAGTGTAGACCCGAATCAGTCCACCAGCTGTTTCCCTCGCACCCGACACTAAGGCCGACTGACGAAAGAGCTCCGGGTGTGTGGCTCTCATCGGGCGAGAGCGCCAGTTCGCTCACAAACAGGCCGTTTATAGTGACCTAGTCCGACCTTCTTACGTCCTTAACTGCGCCGTTGCAGCGCCAGGGAAGTCCTTATAGTCCGCGTTTTGAACGGCTCATTAGCAGCCGTATCCGCGCCGTGCCGCGCGGCGTCCATTTATCCCGCGCTCCGACATCGGATCGCGATCAGGGCAAGGTTGCGCGAAGCATTTCTGATACGCTTGCCGCTCTTCGGCGATCGAAACGATGACCTACAGCCGCAGCCGCCCAAGCCCGCGCTTCCTTGAGCTTCTCGACCAGTATCGCGCGATGCACCGCGACGGCGACGCGCGCCACGGGATGGCGGCGGAGCACACGTTCGACGGCCGCAGCCTGCCGCGGCAGGCGTACCGGATCAGGAAGCTGATCGCCGCGACCGGTGCGAGGACGCTGCTCGACTACGGCAGCGGCAAGGGCAAGCAGTACCTGCCCAACGGGATCATGGAGAACGGCGTGGTGCGCTGGAACAGCATGCAGGAGTATTGGGGCGTGGAATCGATCCGCTGCTACGACCCGGGCTACCCGCCGTTCTCGACGCTGCCCGAGGGATGTTTCGACGGCGTCGTCTGCACCGACGTGCTCGAGCACTGCCCGGAGGACGACATGGCGTGGATCGTGGGCGGGCTGTTCGGCTTTGCGCGCCGCTTCGTGTTCGCGAACGTGGCCTGCTACCCCGCGATCAAGACGCTGCCGAACGGCGAGAACGCCCACTGCACCATCCGCCCGATCGAGTACTGGCGCGAGCTCTTCGAGAAGGCTGCGGCGGCGGGAGAGCGCGGCGTGCTCTGGGACGTGTGGGCCGACCTGCCGAGCGGCAACACGACGCGCGAAGAGCGCTTCGGCAACTTCGAGACACAGCCCGCCGCGGCGCCGGGCCGCACCCCGCTCTGGCGCATGGGCTGAACTACAGCCAGCGCCGCACCCGCGCCTTGTACTCGAGGTAGTCGCGCCCGAACGCGGCTTCGAGCTTCGCTTCCTCCGGAATGATGAAGCGCTCGGCGATGAGCGCCATGAAGGCGGGGATCACGGCGAACGGCGTGAGCGACCCCATGAAGAGGGCGGCGCCGAGGAGGATGCCGGCCATGCCGAGATACATCGGGTTGCGCGTGAACTCGTAGGGTCCGGCCACCACGAGCGCGCTCGAGGGCATGAACGGCCGGATGTTGGTCCCTGCGCGCCGAAAGAGCGTGGCGGCCCACGCGCCCAAGCCGAGCGCGAGGCCGGCGATGACGATCCCGGCGTAGCGGTAGGGCGCCTCCAGCACCTGCGCCCAGGGCACAACACGGTGCAAGAAGATCATGAGCAGCAACGCGACCAGGAAGTACACCGGTGGGACGAGGAGCCGAGGGCTCGGTTGAGGTTCGCTCACGTCTCGAAACCTGGAATCAGTACGACTTCGGCAGGCCGAGCACGCGCTCGGCGATGTAGCAGAGGATGAGCTCGCGGCTCACCGGCGCGATGCGGCCGACGAAGGACTCGCGCAGATAGCGCTCGACGTGGTACTCGCGCGCGTAGCCGAAGCCGCCATGGGTCATCACCGCCTGCTCACAAGCGTCGAAGCACGCTTCGCCGGCGAGGTACTTGGCCGCGTTCGCCTCGGCGCCGCAGGGCTTGCCGCTGTCGTAGAGCCAGGCGGCCTTGAACGCCATCAGGTTCGCCGCCTCGAGCGCCATCCAGTTCGCCGCGAGCGGATGCTGGATCGCCTGGTTCTGGCCGATCGGGCGGTCGAACACGATGCGCTCCTTTGCGTACGCGGCAGCGCGGGTCACCGCGCAGCGGCCGAGGCCGACGAGCTCGGCGGCGATGAGGATGCGCTCCGGGTTCATGCCGTGCAGGATGCACTCGAAGCCCTTGCCCTCCTCGCCGATGCGGTCCTCCTCGGGCACCGGCAGCGCGTCGAAGAAGAGCTGGTTGCTGTCAACGGCGTGGCGTCCCATCTTGTCGATCTCGCGCACCTCGACGTGGCGCCGGTCCAGGTCGGTGTAGAAGAGCGTCAGACCCTGGCTTGTTGTTGCCAGGAGCAAGACCTTTTCGGCCACCTGCGCCGTGGAGATCCACACCTTCTGGCCCGAGACGATGTACTTGTCGCCGCGCTTCTCGGCCTTGGTCTTGATTTTCTTCGTGTTGAGCCCGGTGTTGGGCTCGGTCACCGCGAAGCAGGCGCGCTGCTCGCCCTTGATGAGAGGCGGCAGCATGCGCTCCTTCTGCGCCTGGGTGCCGTACACCACCACCGGGTTGAGGCCGAAGATGTTCATGTGCACGGCCGACGCGCCGGAGAACCCGGCGCCCGACTCGGCAATCGCCTGCATCATCACCGCGGCCTCGGCGATCCCGAGGCCCGCGCCGCCGAATTCCTCGGGCATGGCGACGCCGAGCCAGCCGGCGCGCGCCAGCACCTGGTGGAAGTCCGACGGAAAACCACCTTCGCGGTCGCGCTTGAGCCAGTACTCGTCGGGAAAGCGCGCGCAGACCTTGGCGATGGCCTCGCGGATGCGCTGCTGCTCGTCGGAGAGCGCGAAGTCCACGGCTATCTTTTCCCGAGCAGCCCGGCGATGCCCAGGCCGATGAGAATGAGCGGCCACCAGGTGCCGATGATGTCCTTCAGCTCGGAGAACCTGAGGTAGCCGAGGTTGTAGGCGAGGAAGAGCAGGCCCACCGCGATGAGCACGATCGGCCAGACGAGGTTGCGCCGCTCCGCCATCAGGAGGCGCTCACCGCGCGGGCTTTCAGGAAATCGGCGATCTCGGCGTCGTCGAAGCCGAGCTCGACCAGGACCTCGCGCGATTGCTCGCCGAGCTTCGGCGTGCGCCGCCGGATCGCGCCGCCGCGCCGGCCGTTCGCCCACACCGGGAACCTGGCGTAGCCGCGCTCGGTCGCCTGCCGCTCGACGAGCTGCGGGTGGCGCGCCGCCTCGCCCGGCGTGACGCAGAGGTCCACCGGCACGTCGTTCTCGTCGCAGAGACGAAGCCAGTCGCAAGCGGTACGGGTCTTGATGACTTGTTCCAACTTCAGGGACAAAGCGTCGCCGTTCTTTCGACGCAAGGCATCCGTGGAGAAGCGCTCCTCGCCCAGCTCGGGGGCGAGCTTCACGAAGTTCTTCCAGAAGTGCTCCTCGAGGATGCCGAGCGTGAGGCGCTTGCCGTCCTGCGTGCCGAAGACGTCGTTCACCGGGAAGATGTGCGCACGCGGATCGACCTCCGGGTCGAGGCCGTGGCGCATCGCCGCCCAGAAGAAGGCCGTCTCGAAGAGCGACAGGTCGAGATAGGCTCCTTTGCCTTCGTGCAGCGCGGCGAGGATCGCGACCGCGGCGAAGCTGCCCCCGCCCATGTCGGCGATCGGCAGCGACGAGCGCGCCGGGGGCTTCAACCATTGGCCCGGAAAAGCCAGCGCGCCGGCCGCTGCGACGTAGTTGACGTCGTGGCCCGGGCGCTCGCGCCAGGGGCCGCTCTGGCCATAGCCTGAGATCGAGCAATACACCAGCTTCGGGTTCGCCTTCTTCAGAGATTCAAAGTCTATGGAAAGGCGCTTCGCCACCCCGGGTCGAAATCCTTCCACCACGATATCGGTGTTGCGGACCAGGCGGTGCACGATCTCCTTCGCCGCCGGGTTCTTCAGGTCGAGCGCGAGGCTGCGCTTGTTGCGGTTCTCGGTCTCGAACTGCACCGGGACGTAGCCGCGCCCCGGATCGCCGCCCGGCATCTCGACCTTGATCACCTCGGCGCCCAGGTCGGCCAGCAGCGCCGAGGCGAACGGCCCCGGGACGAACATCGAGAAGTCGACCACGCGGATTCCCTTGAGGGGAAGCCAGGGCTCGGACAGGTCTTTCAACCGGGCCTTTCGAGGTACGGCGGAGCGTAAACCACCAGGACTCGGGCGTGGTCGCTCGTGACGGTGAAGACGTGCATGACGCCGGCGGGGAAGAAGCAGGCGTCGCCCGCCTTCATGTCGAATTTCTCCTCGCCGATCTCGACGTGCGCGCTGCCCTCGAGGAGATAGGCCGCCTGCTCGATGCCGGTGTGGAGGTGGGGATGGGCGCCTTTGCCGCGGTCGATCTCGCCAACAATGACTTCAAGATTACGAGAGCCCACTGTCTCGGGACCGATGAGACGAAAGTTCTTCGTGCCGCTGTGGTTGGCGGGCGAATACGGCTTCACATCCGACTGGCGCACGAGGTAGCTCATGGCTCGATCATGGCTCGATCCAGTTATGGAGCGCGATGCCGCCGTCGACGGCGATCGTGGCGCCGGTGACGTAGGCGCCGAAGCGCTCCGAGAGCACCGCCACCGCCATCGCCGCGACTTCCGCCGGCGTGCCGAAGCGCTGCAGCGCGATTTTATCCGCCAACGCCTGCGGCGCGGCGAAGCCGCCGCCGGGGATCGCGCCGGGGGCGACGGCGTTCACGCGGATGCCGTGCCGGCCGAGCGCGCGGGCGAGCTCCTTTACCACCATGGTCTGCCCGGCTTTCGACGCGCTGTAGTGCGGCAGGTTGCGCGGGCTCCAGGCATGCAGCGATGTCACGAAGAGCATGCGCCCCTTGACCGCGCGCTCGACCATGTGCCGGCCGAGCGCCTGGGCGATGAGGAAGCCCGCGTTGAGGTTCACTTCCAGCATCTCGCGCCACTCGGCTTCGGCTACCTGCAGGACCTTCTGCGCCTCCTGGCGCCGCGGGCTCGCCGCGTGGACGAAGATCGACACGGCGCCGAGGCGGCGCACCGCCTCCCCGGCCAGCCGGGCGGCCTCGCCCGGGCGCGAGAGGTCGGCGTCCTGCAGGTCGGCGCCGAACACCGTCGCGCCCTCGTCGGCGAGCGCCGCGGCCACGGCGCGGCCGATGCCGCCGCCCGCGCCGGTGACCAGCGCCGTATCGCCCTGCAAAAGCTGCGACATACTAGACTCCTCGGTCTAGAATCGCCATGCTAGACTCCCCAGTCTAGTTCACGGTCCAGTTCAAACACAGGATGCCCCAGATCCACCGCGAGCGCGTGCTGCGCGCCGCCACCAGCTCGTTCCTCACGCGCGGCTACCGCTCGAGCGTGGACGAGATCGCGCGCCGCGCGGGCGTGGCCAAGCAGACGGTGTACCAGCATTTTCCCAGCAAGGACGAGCTTTTCAAGGCGGTGGCGCGAGACTTGACGCAACGCGTGCTGGTCGAGCTCGACGCCGGCCCGCGCGACCTGCGCGGGGGCCTGATGCGCGTCGCGCGCGCCTACCGCAGCCGGGTGCTCGGCGCGCAGGGCATCGCGACGCTGCGCACCGTGGTGCCCGAGGTGCCGCGCTTCCCGGCGCTCGCCCGCGCGATGTACGCCGGCGGCGCCGGGGCGCTGGTCGCGCGGCTCGCCGCCTATCTCTCCCGCGCCATGACGGCGGGCGAGCTGCGCCGCGACGACCCGGAGCTTGCAGCCGAGATCTTTCTCGGCATGCTGGTGGGTCACGACCGGCTGAAGCGGCTCTTCGGCGTCCACTGCGCTGAGAAAGAGGAGGGGCGCCGCACGGCGCGCATCGTCGACTGCTTCCTGCGGGCGTACGCGCCATGAAGCGATTTCCGGTTTTGCTCGCGTTCCTGGTCGCGGCGTGCTCGCCTGGCGGAGCGCAGGACGGCGCCAAGAAGGCCGCTTCGGGCGCGGGTCCAGGCGAGCCCCTCGGGGTGACGCTGCTCGAGATGGCGCCGCGCAAGGTGCCGGTCAGCTTCGAGGCGGTCGGGCGCACCGAGGGCTCGCGCGAAGTGCAGGTGCGCGCGCGCGTTTCCGGCATCCTCGAGCGCCAGCTCTACAGCGAGGGCGACGCGGTGCAGGCCGGAGCGCCGCTCTTCCGCATCGAGCGCGCACCCTTCGAGATCGAGCTGCAGCAGGCGCGCGGCACGCTCGCCGAGGCGCTCGCGCGCGACGAGCTCGCGCAGCAGGAGACCGAGCGGCTGAAGCGCCTCGCCGACCGGCGCGCCATCAGCCAGAAGGAAGCCGACCAGGCCGCTTCGGCCGCGCGCCAGTCGAGCGCCACGGTGCAGGTGGCGCAGGCGCGCGTGCGCCAGGCCGAGCTCAACCTCTCCTACACCAACGTCACCGCGCCGATCGGCGGAGTGACCGGCCGCGCGCTGCAGTCGATCGGGAGCCTGGTCGCGCCCAACAACGACTCGGCGCTCCTCACCACGCTCACGCGCGGCGACCCGATCTGGGTGCGCTTCGCGCTGTCGGAGGCGGAGTTCGCGCGCGTGCGCGGCGGTGAGCAGAAGGCGATCGAGGTGAAGCTCGAGCTCGCCGACGGCTCGCCCTACCCGCAGGCCGGCAAGCTCAACTTCTCCGCCTCGACCGTCGACACCACCACCGGCACGGTACAGATGCGCGCCGAGCTGCCCAACCCGAAGCTCGGGCTGCTCCCCGGACAGTACGTGCGCGTGCGCGTCGTCGCGGGCTCGCAGCAGGCCTTCCTCGTGCCGCAGGCGGCGGTGATGCAGAACGAGAGCGGGCGCTTCGTGTGGGTCGCCGACAACGGCAAAGCAACCCAGCGGCAGATCCGCGCCGGCAACTGGATCGGCAACGACTGGGTCGTGCTCGACGGCCTGAAGAGCGGCGATAGCGTGATCGTCGACAACCTGGTGCGGCTGCGTCCGGGTACGCCGGTGCAGGCAAAGAAAGCGGGCTGAATTTGAGGGGCTTCGTCTAAGTGTCGAAGTTTTTTATCCATCGTCCCGTCTTTGCGGGCGTCATCGCCATCATCATCGTGCTTGCCGGCTTCGTCTCGGCGAAGCTCCTCGCGGTGGCGCAGTACCCCGAGATCGCGCCGCCGACGGTGCAGATCCTCACCACCTATCCCGGCGCCAGCGCCGAGACGCTCGCGCGCACCGTGGCGGCGCCGATCGAGGAGCAGCTCTCGGGCGTGGAGAAGCTTTCCTATTTCAGCTCGACCTCGTCCTCCACCGGCAGCCTCACCATCACGGCGACCTTCGAGCCGGGCACCAACGTCGACCAGTCGGTGTTCAACGTCAACAACCGCGTGCAGATCGCGCTGCCGCGCCTGCCCGACGAGGTGCGCCGCAACGGCGTGATCGTGCAGAAGCGCTCGTTCGACATCCTGCTGGTGGTGTCGATGATCTCGCCCGGCAACAAGCGCGACACCCTCTACCTCTCCAACTACGCCTCGATCAACATCGTCGACGAGCTGAAGCGCCTGCCCGGCCTCGCCGACGTCACGGTGTTCGGCGCGCGCGACTACTCGATGCGCGTCTGGCTGAACACCGAGAAGATGGCGCGCCTCGGCGTCACCACCGCCGACGTGGCCGCCTCGCTGCGCGCGCAGAACGCGCAGTACGCCGCGGGCAAGATCGGCGCCGACCCGGCGCCACCCGGCCAATCGCTCGTCTACACCGTGACGGCCAGCGGC
>DATLUZ010000128.1:0-4055 GCA_035577785.1 Burkholderiales bacterium
GAGATGGTGATGCCCGGGGACAACATCAAGATGGTGGTGACGCTGATCACGCCCATCGCCATGGAGCAGGGCCTTCGCTTCGCCATCCGCGAGGGCGGCAAGACCGTCGGCGCCGGCGTCGTCGCCAAGATCATCGAGTAACAATTTTTTGGACAGAAAGCCGCACAGGGGCATAGCTCAATTGGCAGAGCGTCGGTCTCCAAAACCGAAGGTTGGGGGTTCGAGGCCCTCTGCCCCTGCCAGAGCATCGAGATGACGACCGAAAATACGACGTCGATTGCCGACAAGGTCAAGCTGGGCTTGGCTCTCATCCTCGTGGGCGCAGGCATCTGGGCCTACTACTGGCTCGCCGACACCGCGCTGGTGCTGCGGCTGCTCGCCGTGGTGGCCGGGCTTCTCGCCGGCGCGGCGGTGGCGTGGCTGTCCGCGCCCGGAAAGCAGTTCCTCACGTTCGCGCTCGAGTCCTGGGCCGAAGTGAAGAAGGTGGTTTGGCCCACCCGCAAGGAAACGATACAGACGACCGCGGCGGTGTTCGCGTTCGTGCTCGTGATGGCGGTATTCCTATGGATCAGCGACAAGACACTCGAGTGGGTGCTGTACGACCTGCTCCTCGGATGGAAGAAGACATGAACGCGACGACGGGAAATAAGCGTTGGTACGTGGTGCACGCTTATTCCGGCTTCGAGAAGTCGGTGCAGCGCGCACTGGAGGACCGCATCAACCGCGCGGGAATGCAGGACAAGTTCGGCAAGATCCTGGTGCCGGTCGAGGAAGTCGTCGAGATGAAGGGCGGGCAGAAGCACATGTCCGAGCGCAAGTTCTTCCCGGGGTACGTGCTGGTCGAGATGGAGATGGACGACGACACCTGGCACCTCGTCAAGAACACCAACAAGGTGACCGGTTTCGTCGGCGGCACGGCGACCAAGCCGGCGCCGATTCCCGAGAAGGAAGTCGACGCGATCATGCAGCAGATGCGCGAGGGCGTGGAGAAGCCCAAGCCCAAGGTGCTGTTCGAGGTCGGCGAGATGGTGCGCGTGAAGGACGGCCCGTTCACCGACTTCCAGGGAACGGTGGAGGACGTCAACTACGAGAAGAGCCGTCTGCGCGTGGCGGTCACGATTTTCGGCCGCTCGACTCCCGTGGAGCTCGAATTCGGCCAGGTGGAAAAAGCTTAACGCTGTTTGGCGAACGAAGTGAAACCGGGGAGGGCACCGCGCATTTTGCAAACGCGTCGGTGTCCGATTGAACCCACAAAGGAGATTAGGGCATGGCAAAGAAAGTCGTCGGCTTCATCAAGCTTCAGGTGCCGGCCGGGAAGGCGAATCCTTCGCCGCCCATCGGACCGGCGCTCGGCCAGCGCGGCCTCAACATCATGGAGTTCTGCAAGGCCTTCAACGCGCAGACGCAGAAGGTCGAGCCGGGCCTGCCGCTGCCGGTGGTGATCACCGCGTACGCGGACAAGAGCTTCAGCTTCATCATCAAGACGCCGCCGACCACGGTGCTCATCAAGAAGGCCGCGGGCATCGAGTCGGGCAGCGCGCGGCCGCACACCGACAAGGTCGGCAAGATCACCCGCAAGCAGGTCGAGGAGATCGCCAAGCAGAAGCTGCCGGACTTGAACGCCGCGGATCTCGAGGCTGCGATGCGCATCGTCGCCGGCAGCGCGCGCTCGATGGGCGTCATCGTGGAGGGCATGTAGATGCCGCACATTTCCAAGCGCAGGAAGGCGTTCGACAAGAAGGTGGATCGCGCCAAGTCCTATGCCGCGCTCGATGCCATGAAGCTGGTGAAGGAGACGGCGACCGCCAAGTTCGACGAAGCGGTGGATGTGGCGGTGAACCTCGGCATCGACGCGAAGAAGGGCGACCAGACGGTGCGCGGCTCCGTGGTGCTGCCGTCCGGGACCGGCAAGGCGGTGCGCGTCGCCGTGTTCGCGCCCGGCGACAAGGCCGCGGCGGCCAAGGCCGCGGGCGCCGAGATCGTCGGTATGGAAGACCTTGCCGAGCAGGTGAAGGGCGGCAAGATGGACTTCGACGTCGTGATCGCGGCGCCGGAGGCGATGCGGGTGGTCGGCCAGCTCGGCCAGATCCTCGGCCCGCGCGGCCTCATGCCCAACCCGAAGGTCGGTACCGTGACGCCCGACGTGGCGGCTGCGGTCAAGAACGCCAAGGGCGGCCAGGTCCAGTTTCGCGCCGACAAGGCGGGCATCGTCCAGTGCACGATCGGGCGCGCCTCGTTCACGCCGGAGCAGCTGCGCGACAACCTTGCGGCGCTGGTGGACGCGCTGAACAAGGCCAAGCCCGCCGCGACGAAAGGGATATTTCTGAAGAAGCTTTCCGTGTCGAGCACGATGGGCGTCGGCGTCAAGGTCGACCCCGCGTCGCTCTCGGCACAGCAATGACTTTGGCAGTTGTCGTCAAAGACCGCAGGGGCCCCCGATCCAGTCCGGGGCTGAAATTTTTTGCTTGGCCCTGCGCAGACGGCGGTTCCTGGATTCGGGGTCGCCGTTTCTTGTTTGTTGAAGCAGGAAGGAGGTTAGACCTTGGGTCTTAGTCTGGAGCAGAAGCAAGCGATGGTCTCCGAAGTCTCGGCCAAGCTGAAGGGCGCCCAGTCCGTCATCGTCGCGGAGTACCGCGGCCTTGACGTCGGGCGCGTCACACAGCTCAGGTCGAAGGCGCGGAAATCGGGGCTGTACCTGCGGGTGCTGAAAAACACCCTCGCGCGCAGGGCCGTCCAGGGTACGCCGTTCGAGAAGCTGTCCGACCAGATGGTCGGCCCGCTGATATACGGCATTTCCGACGATCCGGTCGCGGGCGCGAAGGTGCTGTCGGAGTTCGCCAAGGACAACGAGCAGTTCGTCATCAAGGCCGGCGCCATGCCCGGGAGCCTGATGTCCGCCAAGGACATCAAGGCGCTCGCGCTGCTGCCCGGCCGCGACGAGTTGCTGGCGAAACTGATGGGCACGATGCAGGCGCCAGTAGCGAAGCTGGTACGCACCATGAACGAGGTGCCGGGCAAGTTCGTCCGCACACTGGCCGCGCTGAAAGAACAGCGGGAAAAGACCGCCGCTTAATCACGAATCAGGAACCTTATTTTTAGAGGAACAAGCGCAATGGAACGAGCACAGATTCTGGAAGAGATCGGCAAGATGACCGTCCTGGAGCTCTCGCAGCTCATCAAGGACATGGAAGAGAAGTTCGGCGTCTCCGCGGCGGCCGCCGTGGCGGTCGCCGGTCCGGCGGGCGGCGGCGCGGCCGCCGCGGCGCCGAAGGAAGAAAAGACCGAGTTCACCGTGATGCTGAACGCCGCCGGCGACAACAAGGTGAACGTCATCAAGGCGGTGCGCGAGGTGACGAGCCTCGGCCTCAAGGAGGCCAAGGACCTGGTCGACGGCGCGCCGAAGCCGGTCAAGGAAGGGGTCTCCAAGGCCGACGCCGAGGCGGTCCTCAAGAAGCTGACCGACGCCGGCGCCAAGGCGGAAATCAAGTAGGAACGGCCCTCTAACGCAGGAACGACGCTGTTACGTAATTCGCTGATGGAACTTCGGAACCCGGGCGGGGTCACACTGACCCCTCCCGTGGATTCCGGACAGACAAAAGACCTTGAAAAAGCAGGGTCTTTTCTCTGTCCCGCGGCCTATTTGGAGCCTTCATGACCTATTCGTTGACCGAGCGTAAACGCATCCGCAAGAGCTTCGCGAAGCGGGCGATCGTCCAGAAGACGCCGTTCCTCATCGCGACCCAGCTCGAGTCCTACACCGGCTTTCTCCAGGCGCACGTGTCGCCGGAGGCGCGCCGGAACGAAGGGCTGCAGGCGGCGTTTACCTCGATCTTCCCGATCGTCAGTCATTCGGGCAACGCGCGGCTCGAGTTCGTCAGCTACTTCCTGGGCGAGCCGCCGTTCGACGTGAAGGAGTGCCAGCAGCGCGGCCTCACCTATGCGAGCCCGCTGCGCGCCAAGGTGCGGCTGGTGATCCTGGACAAGGACGCTCCCAAGCCGACCACCAAGGAGGTGAAGGAGCAGGAGGTCTACATGGGCGAGATCCCGCTCATGAC
>DATLUZ010000129.1:0-13273 GCA_035577785.1 Burkholderiales bacterium
AGCGATCACGCTCGCCATCATCAACCTCGCGCACAGCCTCGACCTCGAGGTCGTCGCCGAGGGAGTCGAGACCGAGGCGCAGGTGAACTTCCTGCGCTCGCACGGCTGCGACCAGATGCAGGGCTACTACTTCGCCGCCCCGTGCAGCGCGGACCAATGCACGCAGGCGCTGCGCGACGATCGGCGCCTCAGCCCGCCCTCGGCGAGGGACCGGGATAACGCGCCCTCGGTGCTCCTCGTCGGCGGCAACGAGCACGAGCTCGTGCTCCTTGGCCGGGCGCTCGGCCCGGCGGGGTATCGCATGCTCGCCGCAAACAGCGAGGAAGCGGCCTTCGACGCCCTCTCCAAGCAGGCTTTCGACATCGTCGTCTGCGACCAGCGCCTCGCCGCCATGACCGGGGCGGATTTTCTCGCCGCCGTGCGCAAGCTCCACCCCAACGTCATCCGGGTCCTGATCAGCGCCAAGCTCGACACGGGGGCGCTCGCCGAGGCGGTCAACGCTGCGCGCATCCACAAGTTCATCTCGAAGGACTGGGACGCCAAGCGGCTGCGCTCCGAAGTGCGCGCGGCCTATCTGCGCCGGCGCAGGGGCGGCTGAACCGCCTCGGGCGTGCGATGATCCGGGCCATGCGAAGGCTCGGCTTTCTTTTCGCCGTAGCGGTTGCCCTGGCATCGAACAGCGCTTCGGCTCAGACGACGTTCCCGGCGCGCCCCGTGCGCATGGTAGTGGGCTTCGCGCCGGGCGGCGGCACCGACATCATCGCGCGGCTCGTGGCGCAGAAGCTCGGCGAGCGCTGGCGCCAGGCGGTGGTGGTCGACAACCGCCCCGGGGCCTCGGGGAACATCGGCGCGGAGCTCGTGGCGAGAAGCGCTCCGGACGGATACACGCTGCTCATGGCGTTCTCCTCGCATGCGAGCAATCCCGCGCTCGGCAAGCTGCCGTTCGACGTCGAGCGCGATTTCACCTCCATCACCCAGGTCGGCTCCGCGCCGATGGTGATCGTCGCCAACCCGGCGGCTCCGGCGAAAACGCTCGGCGAGCTGATTGCCTACGCGCGGGCGCACCCCGGGGCGATCAAGTTCGGCTCCTCGGGCATCGGCACGCCGGTCCATCTTGCGGGCGAGCTCATGATGCAGCTCACGGGAACCACCATGGTCCACGTCCCTTACAAAGGCATCGCGCCTGCGATGGCCGCGATACTCGCCGGCGACATCCAGATCACCTATGCCGCGGTGCTTTCGGGCTTGCAGCACTTCAGGAGCGGGCGGCTGCGGCCGCTGGCGGTGGCGAGCCGCAGCCGCTATCCCGCGCTGCCCGACGTTCCGACCACCGCCGAGGCGGGGCTCGCCGGCTACGAGGTGGACTTCTGGTACGCGCTGCTCGGGCCGGGCGGCATGCCGGCGGCGCTCGTCGAGCGCATCCAGCGCGACACCTCGGCGCTGCTCAACTCGCCCGAGATGAAGGAGGGGCTCGCCGCGCAGGGCTGCATCGCGCTCGGCGGTACGCCCGAGGCGCTCACCGCGCTCATTCGCACCGAATACGCGCTCTGGTCGAAAGTGGTCAAAGCGGGCGGGGTCAAGATCGAATGACCCTGCAATGAAGCGGCGGACGCTAGCGACCTGCTGCGCCACGCACACGCTGCACGACGGCCTGTCGGACGTGAGCTACGTGCTGCTTCCGCTTCTCGCGCAAACGTTCGGCCTTTCGCTCGCGCAGGTCGGCCTGATCCGCTCCGCGCACCGCACCGCGATGGCCGCGTTCCAGATTCCGGCGGGGCTCGTCGCGGAGCGCTTCGGCGAGCGCAACCTGCTCGCCCTCGGCACGCTCGCTGCCGGCGGCGCCTTCGTCGCGCTCGGCTACGTTTCGGGGTTCTGGGCCATCCTGGCGGCGCTCTTCCTTGCCGGCGCGGGCTCGGCGGTGCAGCACCCGCTGTGCTCGACGATCATCTCGCGCGCTTTTCCGCAGGACGGGCGCCGCGCCGCGCTCGGCACCTACAACTTCGCCGGCGACGTCGGCAAATTCGCCTTCGGCGGGACCGTGTCGCTGCTGCTGGTGGCAGGCCTGTCGTGGCAGGTCCCGGTGATCGGCTTCGGCGTCGCCGCGATCCTCACCGCCGCTGCAGTGCTTATGCTCGTCTCGGAGTCGCGCGCGCACTCGCTCCCGGCGAAGGTATCCGCAGGCGGCTGGGGAATCCGCGACCGGCGGGGATTCGCAGCGCTTTGCCTGATCGAAGTGCTCGATTCGAGCACACGCACGGGATTCATGACTTTCATCGCGTTCCTGCTCATCGCGAAGGGGCTGCCGGAGCACTGGGCGGTGCTGTCGGTTCCGCTGGTGCTCGTAGGAGGCATGGCTGGCAAGCTCGCGTGCGGCCTGATGGCGGAGCGCCTGGGCATCGCGCGCATGATCGTGCTCACGGAGCTCGCAACCGCCGCGGGTATCCTCGCCGCGCTGGCGCTGCCGGGAGTCGGGGCGTTCGTGCTGCTGCCGCTCCTCGGCGTCGTGCTGCAAGGTACCTCGTCGGTCCTCTACGCGACGATCGGCGAGTACGTCGAGGCCGAGCGGCTGCCGCGCGCCTTCGGCTTCTTCTATACCATCGGGTCGGTGTGCGGGATCGCAGCCCCGCTCGGCTACGGGCTGCTCGGCAATCGCTACGGCGTCGAAACGAGCATCGCGGTGATGGGCCCATTGATCCTGCTTACACTGCCGCTTTCGCTGCTCCTCGCGAAGCCCGGAGCCGCAGCGAAGGCACCGAGCTACTGAAACCCCGGGAGATAGCGCATGGAAATCCGCAGGCTGCTCGTCACCAAGGACGTGGTCTATTCCGAAGCCGGAAGGAGCGCGCCTCGCCCGATCACCCGCGCCATCGCGCTCGCGGTGATGCACAACCCGTTCGCCGGGCGCCACGTCGAGGATCTGTCGCCGCTCTTCGACGTCGGCGCCCAGCTCGCCGAGCTGGTGATGCCGCAGCTCGTCGCGCTGCTGCCGCACAAGGCCGAGTCCTACGGCAAGGGCGCGATCGTCGGCGTGGCCGGCGACCTCGAGCATGCCGCGGCGCTCTGCCATCCCAAGATGGGCAAGCCGATGCGCGCGGCGCTCGGCGGCGGCGAAGCCCTGATCCCGTCCACGCAGCGGGTGGCGGCCGCGGGCGCCACGCTCGACCTACCGCTCGGCCACAAGGACAACCCCTGGTCCTTCGACCACTTCGAAACCGTGACCGTGGGCGTGGCCGATGCGCCTCGCCCCGACGAGATCGTGGTCGCGATCGGCATTGCGGACGGCGGACGCGTCAACCCGCGTGTCGGCAAGCAAAGAATCTTGTAGCGCTTTCTAGGCGGCAAGCAGCGCGACAACGGCGAGCGCGGCCGTCACGAGCGAGACGGCGGCGACTATGGCAGCCCAGACCAGGCGGTCCGCCGAGCGCAGCACGCGCCGGCTCTTTTCGAGCCGAAGCGCGTCGAGCGCTTCGTCGAGGGCGAACCAGCCGACCTTGCGCTTCTCGAGCGGCGGCGTGCGGCCGGCGTAGGCCATGAGGAAATAGGCGATGGCGATCCGCTCACCGTCCCTCTTTCGCTCGACCGATCGCAGGCGCCGGATCGCTCGGGCGCGCACGCCCGCCTCCTCGGAGACCTCGCGCCTCGCGGCGGCGTCCGCGGTCTCACCTTTCTCGACGCGCCCTTTGGGAAAGACCCACCTGCCGCGTCCCCCGCTCGCCTCGACGAGCAGATAGCGAGGCCCTCCGGCCGTCAGCTTGACGACGACTCCCCCGGCGTGAGTCGGGCGCCTCATGAAAATCTCTATTGTGATCTCGTTGCGAACGGTGCGACCCTGCCTGCCGTGAGCGAACGCTACAACGGAGTCGCAAGGGCGCTCCACTGGCTGCTGGCCGCGCTGATCTTCGGCCAGATAGCTTTCGGCTGGTACCTCCAGAGCGTGCCGCGCAAGACGCCCGCGCGCACGGTGTACGTGAACCTGCACAAATCGACCGGTCTCACCCTGGGCCTGCTCATCCTCGTGCGGCTGGGCTGGCGTCTTACCCATTCCGCGCCGCCGTTGCCCTCGTCGGTGCCCGCGTGGGAGCGCGCCGCGGCGCGGGCGAGCCACATCGGCCTCTACACCTGCATGCTCGTGATGCCCGCAGCGGGGTATCTCGCGTCCAACTTCAGCAAGTTCGGCGTGAACCTGTTCAATGCCGTCCTGCTTCCGCCGTGGGGCGTCGACGACCGGCGCCTGTATGCGCTCTTCAACACCACCCATGTGGTCACGTCGTACGTATTCGTGGGGCTGATCACCCTCCACGTGGCCGCGGCCCTGCGGCATCTCTACCTGCGCGACGGCGTCTTCACGCGCATGTGGCCGCAGCGGAGTGCGCGGTGAACCTCGCCGTCGGCTACGAGCATCGCTTCGGCGCCGCGCTCGCCGCCTCGGTCGTCGTCCACGCCGGCGCCCTCATGCTGTCGCTACCCGCGCCGCGGCTGCCGTCGTTCGATATGCCGCTGCCACTGAGCGTGCGCCTTGTGCAGGAGCCTGTGCAGGAGCCGGTTGCCCCTGTTGCCGAGCTGGCTCGGCCTGCCCGCCCGGCGGCAACCCAGCCCGCGCGCCCGAAATCTGCATCGCGCAAGCATGAAAAGGCTCAGGCGTTAGCCAAGCCTGCGCAACCGCTTCCCCCAGTCGAAGCACTGCAAGCTGCGCCGGCGATCGATGAGGCACCCGCGAGCCCGTCTGTGCCGATTATCCCGCCGCCGGTCGCGGCCGCGGTCCAATCCACGCCGGAGCCGGTTGCGCTGCCCCCTCCCGCGCCGCCACAGCCGGTCGCATCGGCGGAGCTGGTTGCGCGTTACGCCAAGCGCCTTTCGGACGCGCTTGCGCGCTACAAGGAATATCCGCGGGTGGCGGAGCTGCGCGGCTGGGAGGGCTCCGTGACGATGCGCCTGCGCGTGGCGCCTTCGGGGCGCCTGCTCGAAGCCGCGGTCTATCAGTCGAGCGGCTACGAGGCGCTGGACAAGCAGGCGATCACGATGGTCTCCAAGGCCGGCGTGCTGCCCGTTCCGCCCCAGGGATTGGACCTCGCCGAGTTCCCGGTGCTGGTGCCGATCAACTTCCGCCTCGAGCGCTGAGCGCGGCGTCAGAATGCGAGTCCGAACCCCGCCAACGCGGCGAACAGGACCACCATCAGCGGAGGCAGCTTCCAGAAAGCGAGCAATGCGAAGGCGGTGATGGCAATCGCGAGATCCGCCTTGCTTTTGATCGACGAAGTCCACACGGGATCGTAAAGCGCCGCGAGGAGGAGCCCGACTACAGCCGCATTGACGCCGCTCAAGGCCCGCTGCATGGCGCTTTTGCGTCTAAGCGCCTCCCAGTAAGGTAACGCGCCCAACACAAGCAAGAACGACGGCAGGAAGATCGCCACGAGCGCAAGCAAGCCGCCCGCGACACCGCCCGGGGGGTGATTCATCACCGCGCCCAGGTAGGCCGCGAAGGTAAAGAGAGGACCCGGAACGGCTTGCGCAGCCCCGTACCCTGCAAGAAAAACGTCGTCGCTTACCCAGCCTGGAGGCACGACCTCGGTCCGCAACAACGGGAGCACGACGTGTCCGCCTCCGAACACGAGCGAGCCGGTCCTGTAAAAGCTATCGACGATCTCGAGGATGGGCGAGGCGGAGGCGTGGCGCGCGAGAGGCAGTAACGCGAGCAACCCGAAAAACAAACCCCACGCGATGATGGCAAGCGGTCTTCCGATTGCAAAGCGCTCTTCCCGCGAATCCGCGAGCTTGGCCGGGTCGAGCAGCGTCCAGCCCGCGACCGCACCGGCCGCAATAGCGCCGAGCTGGCCGTAGGTGCCGGGAATGGCAAAGACGATGAGTGCCGCGGCGACTGCGAACGAGGCGCGAATGCGGTCCGGGCACAGGGTCCGCCCCATGTTCCATACCGCCTGCGCAACCACCGCTACTGCGGCGATCTTGAGTCCGTGAAGCCAGCCCGCCGAAGCGCCGAGACCCAATGCAGTGAAGCCGTAAGCGAAGAGGATCAGTGCGAGAGCCGACGGCAGGGTGAATCCGAGCCAGGCCGCGAGACCTCCCGCGAGTCCGGCGCGCGAGATGCCAACGGCGATGCCGACCTGGCTGCTCGCCGGACCCGGCAGGAAATTGCACAGCGCAACGAGATCGGCGTACGTCTTGTCGTCGAGCCACTTGCGGCGCTCTACGAACTCGTGCCTGAAATAGCCGATGTGCGCGATCGGACCGCCGAACGAAGTGCAGCCGAGCTTGAGAAACGTCAGAAAGACGCAAGCCGCACTCTCCCTACGCGAAGCATTCTGCGTCATGCAGAGCTGTCTATTATTGAACAGCCACAGAATGCCTCATCACCCAAGGAACGCCAAGCCATGCATTCGCGAGTGCTCACGCTGTCCGTACTCTCGCTGATTCTTGCCGCGGCTTTGGTGAGCGGCGAGGCACGGTCGCAAGGCGATATCGATGCGCTGAAGGCCGAGATCGAGAACCTGACGCGGCAAATACCGGATCAAGCTCACGCGATGTCCGATGTTGATTACCACTTCGCCAATCTCTGGTTCGCCGGCCAGCAGGAGAACTGGCCGCTTGCCGAGTTCTATCTCAACGAGACGCGGTCACATCTCAACTGGGCCGTTCGCCTGCGTCCATTGCGGAAGCTCTCGAATGGAGCAGAGCTCGACGTGGGTGCAATGCTGAAGGGAATCGAACAAACGTCGCTGACGGAGCTGCGCGAGGCGGTTGGAAGAAAGAACAAGGACGCGTTTGGGGTGGCCTATCGCAAGATGATCGACTCGTGCCACGGCTGCCACACGGCAGCGGAAAAGCCCTACCTGCGTCCGCACATTCCCGAGGCGCCGGCGTCGCGGATGATCGACTTTTCGCCGCGACGCTAGCCCCGCATCCGCGTTATTTCTTCCGGCCGCTTTCGTAGCGCAGGCCGATCCAGGCGGCGCGCGGCAGTCCGGGGGTGCGGAACTGCTCGGGCTGGATGTTGGTGGCGTCGAAAGTGTTGCCCGGGCCGGTGAAGAAGTTGGCCCCGAGCACGCCGAAGCTCGCGTAGGTGCGGTCGAGGAGGTTGGTCACGGTGGCGAAAAGCTCCCAGTCGGCCTGGAACCGCCAGCGCGCGTCGAGGTTGAGGAACGCATAGCCAGGCACCGCGCCGTTGCGGTCCTGGTTGTTCTCGTCGCCGCGCGCGTACTGGCTCGAGAAACCGAGGAGCGTCG
The DNA here is from genome assembly GCA_035577785.1 of Burkholderiales bacterium. Taxonomy (GTDB): domain Bacteria; phylum Pseudomonadota; class Gammaproteobacteria; order Burkholderiales; family SG8-39; genus SCGC-AG-212-J23. Next base: position 7,239 of record DATLUZ010000129.1, read on the forward strand.
CGCCGAAGGTCGCACGCTCGAAGGCATCGAGCTCGCCGCGCAGCTTGAGCGCGTCGCGCGGGATGCCGGGGATCCGGTTGCCGGACTCGACGTGGATGTCGCCCGCCGCGTCGGCGGTGGAATTGTTCGGGCTGAACGCGGTGAACGGCGATTCGAAGGTTGCATTGACGCGCGCGTAACGCGCGGCGAAGCGCAGCCTGCCGGTCCCGCCTTCCAGCGCGAGCTCGAGGCCCTGGCGGCGGGTGTCACCGACGTTCTGGAAGAAGCCGGCGTTGATCGTGGCGCCGCTCGTGCTGATGAACTGGATGTCGTCGGAAAGGTCGGTGCGGAACAGCGCCGCGCTCGCCCGCAGATTCGCGCCCAGCGCCTGGCGCAGGCCAAGCTCCAGCGTGCGCGACACCACTTTCTTCAGCGGCGGGTCGGCGAGAAAAATATTCGGCAGCTTGCACGGCGCCGCCGGATCCGCGCAGGTGAGCTCGATCGGCGTCGGCGCGCGCATGCCCTCGCTATAGTTCGCATACCAGGTGTCACCGCGCCGCGGCGACCAGGCGACGCCCGCCGCGGGATTGACGCGGAAGAAGCTGTGATCGCCGTTCAGCTCGGGCTGCGTGCCGCTGGTGTCGTCGATGCGCACGCGCGCGCCGTTCGCGCTCGCCGCCAGCGTGACGCTCCAGGCTTCGGTGAGCGAGAGGATGTTCTGCGCGTACAGGCTGTAGAGCTCCTGGCGCGCCTTGACGGAAGTGTCGACCTCGAACGCCTCGCTCGAAGTGGTGCCGCGGTCCGGGGTGAAATCGGCCGGCTGCGACTCGCCCGTGAACCGGGTGCGGGCGCTGTCGATGTTGCCGCCGACGGTGAGCTGATTCTTGCGGCCGGCGACGGGCGCGAGCCGCGTGTACTGCAGCGAAGCGCCCGCGCGATCCTGGTCGATGTTGGTCAGGTTGTTGACCGCGGTGAAGTCGCAAAATCCCGCGGCGCAATCGTCGTTGACGTTGCTGTTGAAGACCCGCGTCCGGGTCTCGCGGTAGTAGAGGTTCGCGAACAGCAGGTTGGCATCGTCGAGGGTACGGCTCGCGCGCAGATTCACGCCGGCGAGGTGGTTTTCGGTCCGGTCGGGCCAGGTGTAGGCCTGGCGCGGCGCGTCGAGCATCGACAGCGGCAGCGCCTGGGTGCCGGCGAGCGTGTTGTCGGCGACGCTCACCGACAAGTCGAGGTCGTTGCGCGCATCCTCGTGCCCGAGTTTCGCGAATACCTGGTTGATGTCACTCGAGCTGTGCTCACGCCAGCCGGACTCGCGGAACGCGGTGCCGGCGACGAAGAAATCGGCGCTCCCGCGCCGGCCTCCCGCCTCGGCCTCGAGCGCGCGGCGCCCGAAAGCGCCGCCGTAGGCCTGCGCCGCGACGCCGGGATAGGTGGTGCCGCTCTTGGTAATGACGGAGAGCGCTCCGCCCAGGGTGTTCAGGCCGAACACCGGGTTCGATCCGGGAATCACCGTGACGCTGGAGATGGCGTTCTTCGGGATGAGGTCCCAGTTCACCACGTCGCCGAAGGCTTCGTTCACCCGCACCCCGTCGACGAATACCGACAGACCCTGCGGCGTGCCGACGAGCGGCGATGCCGTGAAGCCGCGGAAGCTCACATCGGGCTGGAACGGATTGCCCTGGGAGCTCGACGAGACGAAGCCGCCCATCGAACGCTCGAGGAAGTCCGGCAGCGCCGGGGAGGGCAGCGCCTCGATCTGGCGGTCGGTCGCGGTCTGGACGTTGGCGGGCACCGCCGAGATCGGCGTGCCGACGCCCGGCAGCGGCGTCGTGCCAACGACGTCCACTGCAGGCGCCTCGAGCTCCGCCGCCGGGTTTGCCGCCTCGCTCGGTTCACCGGAAAGGACAAAGAGCAGCGTGCCGGCCAAAACGAAGCATGCCCCCTCATGCTTCACAGCGTGGTCTTACTCGAAGATGGCGACGCCCCAGGGCGTCTTGCCGACCGGGATGTCCTTGATCTTGACGTTCTTGGCCGTGTCGATGACCGACACGCTGTCAGAGCGGCCATTGGCGACGTAAAGCTTTGCGCCATCGCGCGTGAGCGCCATGTTCCAGGGCCGCTGGCCGACGGGGATCGTGGCGGTCACGCTGTCCGTGGCGGTGTCGATCACCATCACGTTGCCGGCGCCGCCGTTCGTAAGATACAGGCGCTTGCCGTCCGGATGCATCGCGAGGCCGTTGGAGCGCAGCCCCGCCTTGATCGTGCGCAGGATCTTGTGCTGCCGCGCGTCCAGCACATACACGGTGTCGGCGCGCTCGCATGCGACGTAGGCCTTTGCGCCGTCGGGCGTGAACGCGATGCCGCGCGGGCGGGTGCCGACCTTGATCTGGGCCACGAGCTTGCGCGCGGCGACGTCGATCACCTCGAGCTTGTCGTCCTCCTCGGCGCTCACGTAGACGAAGCGTGAATCGGGCGAGAAGACGGCGTGCTCCGGATTGTCGCCCTGGATCTTCACCCGGAAAGCGACGGTATCGGTGCCGGTGTCGACGAAGGCTACGCTGTTCGTGAGCTCCACCGCGGCGCTTACCCATTTTCCGTCGGGCGAGATGTAGACGCCCTCGGGCGATTCGCCCAGGTCGACTTTCTTCGTCACGGCGCGCTTCTCGAGGTCGATTACCAGGAGGGCATTCGCCGGCTGGTCCGATACGTAGGCGAGCTTGCGCGCGGCAAGGATCGCCGCGCCGCGCGGCTTGCCGCCGGTCTTGATCTCGCCCACCACCTCGTCGCTCGCCGTGTCGATCAAGCTGACCGTGCCGGCATTTTCGTTCCCGACCAGCGCGAGGCCCGCGTGCGCAAGCTTCATCATCACGGTCAAAAGCAACAAACCGACGATTCGTCGAGTCATTTCGTCCTCCCGTTAGGTCACGGTGATATTGCGCATCATCATCGCGTCCTCGTGCTCGAGGTTGTGGCAGTGGAACATGTAGCGTTGCAGGCCGCCGAAGGCGGCTTCCGGCGGCAAGGCAAAGTCGAGCGCGAGCCACAGCGTTTCGTTCGGCCAGGCAAGCACCGTGTCCTTGACGCCGAGGTCGGTGGGGAAGCGACCGCCCGGCTCGGTGGCGAGCCGGCGCGCCGCGCCGAACGTGCCCTGCCTGCGCAGCACGCGGAAGCCGAAGCCATGCACGTGCATGGGATGCGGCATCGAGATGGGGCTGTTCTTGATCTCCCAGACCTCGCGCGCGCCGCGGCTCACGCTGAACCCGGTCTCGTCGATGGCGTACGGCGCCTGGTCGATGAGGAACCCAGTGCGCTCGTCGAAGTCGAGCCTCACGCGGCGAGTCGGCGCATCCGGCGTCGGCACGGGCTCCTCGAGCGCCGAGAGTCGCGCCGGGAGCGGTGGCGTACGAGCGGCGGCAGTGCCTTCCACAGTGAGCGAGAAAAGGGCGAGCTCGGCGCCGTCGGCGGGACCCGCACCCTCGTTTGAGTTGTTTTCACAAACCGTCTCCGCGGCGAGCGGCGCGTAGCGCTCGCGTCCCGGATGGCGGTGCGGCGCCGGCGCGCTCTGCGCGTGGTGGCGGGCGTCGAATTCGAGGCTGATCGCCTGGAGCGCGCGCCGGCCGTTGACGTCGACGACGATGTCGACCCGCTCGCCGCCATGCAGGAAGACGCGATCCACCTCTCGGGGCGCGGCCAGGAGGCCGCCGTCGGTCCCGAGCAGGTGGAACGGGACAAGCTCGCTTTCCTGACGGAAAGCGAGAAGCAGGCCGCGCGCATTGCAGGCGCTCAGGATCTGCAGCCGCAGCCAACCCGGGGCGACCGTCCAGCCGGCGTCGAGCCTGCCGTTCACCACTGCCTGGTTGCCGATCCAGCCATTCAGGCAATCCGCGGCGCCGGGTGCGTACGGGCGAATGAGCCCGTTCTCGACGCGCGCGTCGGCGATGGCGAGCGCGAGGCGATTGGACGGCACGAGCGCGAGCGCTGCGTCGAGCGCCTGGTCCTCCTCGTCGGTCACCACCAGGAGGCCGGCGAGGCCGGCGTAGACCTGCTCCGCCGTGAAGCCCTGCGGGTGGGGGTGGAACCAGTAAAGGCCGGAGCGGTTCCGCACCTGGAAGCGCACGCGCTTCGATGCGCCCGGCGCGATCGGGTCGAACCCCGCGCCATCCTGCGCCTGCGGCAGCGTGAGCCCGTGGAAGTGGACCGTGGTCGGCTGGGGAAGGGCGTTTTCGATCAGCGCATCGAAGCTCTCGCCACGGCGTGCGTAGAGGATGGGCTGCGCGACCTGCCGCGTGCCGAGACCGGCGACGTACCTGCAGCGGCCGGCGATCGGGTCGACCCGTTGCGCCACGAGCCGCTTTACATCCCGGAGCGAAACGCGCGGCGACTCGGCCTCGGGCTTCGGCTGGGGCAGCCCGCAAGCGGCGCCGAGCGAAGCGAGCCCGGCCGCAAGAAAGCCGCGCCGGTTCATCGCGCCCGTCCCGCCGGGACGTGGATCATCGGCTCGTAGGCCGATTCGCGCGAAAAGCGCCAGCTCGCCACGGCGGCCGCGGCGAGCGTCGCCGCGACGAGCACGGCGAGGTCGACCGCGACGGAGAAATCGGCGGTCGAGCGGCCCACCAGCAGCGCGTGCTTGAGCAGGTCGACGCCGTAGGTGTAGGGGTTCAGCGTCGCCGTCCAGTAGAGCACAGGCGGCAGCTCACGCACCGGGTAGAGCGAGCCGCTCAGGAAAAACACCGGGAAGATGACGAAGTTCATGATGCCGGCGAAGTTTTCCAGCGTGCGCGAGAACGACGCGGTCAGCATGCCGATGCCAGCGCACGCGAACGAAGTGGCGGCGATTGCCGCGGCGAGCAACCCCCATGCAGTGCCGCTTCCGGCGTAGCCGAGCAGCGCGAGGAGCACGAGGAGGAGGACGGCCTGCACTGCCGCCGCCGCGGCGGCCGAGATGAGCTTCGCCACGACGAGCCAGGCCCGCGCCATCGGCGCGACCAGCATCATGCGCATGACGCCGGATTCCTTGTCATACACGGTGCCGAGCGCCGCCAGCATGGCGCCGAAGAGCATCGTCATGCCGAGGACGCCCGGCACGAGAAAGCTCCTGTAGTCGCCGCCGACGATCGCGGCGAAGCCGCCGCCGATGACGAGGAGCCAGATGAGCGGGCGCACCATCGCGGCGACCAGCCGCGTGCGCTGCCGCACCATCCTCAGGAGCTCTCTTTCCAGCACCGCGTAGATCGGCCGGACCGGCATCAGGCCACCCGCTTTCCGGCCGCCACCCAGAGGAAGACGTCGTTCAGGTTCGGGCGCCGGACGCGCCAAACCGAAGCCTTTCCTCCCATCTCGGCCTGGAGTCGCGAAAGCAGCGCGAGATCGTCCTCGGCGCAGCGGAAATGTGCGGCGTCGCCCTCGCGCAGGGCGCTACCAAGCTTCGGCTCGAGCGCGGCCACGAGGCCGTCCAGGTCGGCGCCTTCCACTTCCAGGATGTGGCGGCCGAGCCGCGCCACCAGCTCTCGCGGCGCGCCCGATTCCACCAGCCGGCCCCTGCGGATGAACACCACCCGGTCGCAGCCGTCGGCTTCTTCGAGGTAGTGGGTGGTGAGGAGCACCGTCATCCCGGTGCGCGCCCGCAGCCGCTCGATGAAGCGCCAGATGCGCCGGCGGTTGGGCAGGTCGAGGCCGATCGTGGGCTCGTCGAGCAGCAGGCAGCGGGGCTCGTGGAGCACGCCGCGCACGATGTCGAGCGCGCGGCGCATCCCGCCGGAGAGCGTCCCGACCGGCTGGTCGCGCCGCTCCGCGAGATCGAACAGCTCGAGCAGCTCGCGGCTGCGTTCCTCGATCGCGCGCGGCGGCAGATCGTGCAGCAGGCCCGCGAAGCGCAGGTTCTGCGCCACGGTCAGCGTCCGATCGAGCGCCGATTCCTGGAACACGAGGCCGATCGAGGCCCGCACCTGGACCGGCGCCTTGGCGACGTCGAAGCCCGCCACAGTCGCTCTGCCGTCGCTCGGCCGGATGAGGGTCGCAAGCATGTGCATCGTGGTGGTCTTGCCCGAGCCGTTCGG
>DATLUZ010000130.1:0-2486 GCA_035577785.1 Burkholderiales bacterium
GCTAGAGCACCCGTCCCGTCGAGTCGTCGATGAGGTGGAGGTGGCGCAGGTCGGCGACGAGCCTGAGCGGCTTGCCGGGCTCGGCGCCGCAGCCGGGGTCGACGTTGGCGCAGACGTCGATGCCGTTCAGCGGGAAGAAGACGAGCGTCTGGTTGCCCATCGGCTCGACGACCTCGGGCTTCGCCTCGAACGGCTGCTGGCCGGGCTCGAGGTGCGGCCGCTGCTCGAACAGGTGCTCGGGCCGCAGGCCGCATACGAGCTTTTCGCTCCGGAGATGCGGCCGGTAGCGCGCCTCGCGCTCCTTCGGCACCGGCAGAGCGATGCCGTCGACGTGCATGCGCAGAGCGCCGGCGGCCTCCTCGAGGCGGCAGGGGATCATGTTCATCGCGGGCGAGCCGATGAAGCCGGCGACGAACTTGGTCTCCGGCCGGTGGTAGAGCTCGTTCGGCGCACCGACCTGCTCGATGCGGCCGCCGTTCATCACCACGACGCGGTCGGCGAGCGTCATCGCCTCGACCTGGTCGTGCGTCACGTAGACGGTGGTTGTGCGCACCTTCTGGTGGATCTTCTTGATCTCCGTGCGCATCTGCACGCGCAGCTTTGCGTCCAGGTTGGAGAGCGGCTCATCGAAGAGGAAGACCTTCGGCTCGCGCACGATCGCCCGGCCCATCGCGACGCGCTGGCGCTGGCCGCCGGAGAGCTGCTTCGGCTTCCTGTTCAAGAGGTCCGCCAGGCCCAGGATGCGCGCGGCGTCGTCGACCCGCCGGTTGATCTCGGCCTTCGGCACCTTCTTCAGGCGCAGGCCGAAGGACATGTTCTCGTGCACCGTCATGTGCGGATAGAGCGCGTAGTTCTGGAACACCATGGCGATGTTGCGGTCCTTCGCCGGCACGTCGTTCACCACGTCCTCGCCGATCACCACCTCGCCCGCGGTGATGTCCTCCAGCCCCGCGATCATGCGCAGCGTGGTCGTCTTGCCGCAGCCCGACGGGCCGACCAGCACGACGAACTGCTTGTCCGGGATGTCGAGGTCGATGCCGCGCACCGCCGGGGTGTCCTCGTAGTTCTTCACCAGGTTCTTCAGCGAAACGTGCGCCATCGTCAGCCCTTGGTCGCGCCTGCCGTCAGGCCGGCGATGTAGTAGTCCATGAGGAAGGCGTAGATCAGCAGCGGCGGCAGCGCGCCGAGCAGGCACGCGGCCATGATCTGCCCCCAGGCGTAGACGTCGCCGCGGATGAGGATGGTGACGATCCCCGCGGGCAGCACCAGCTGGTCGGCCGAGGTGGTGAAGGCCATGGGGTAGAGGAAGTCGGCCCACGAGACGGTGAAGGCGAAGATGGTGGCCGCGATGATGCCGGGCAGCGCGACGGGGATGAAGATCTTGGTGAGCATCTGGAGGTAGCCCGCGCCGTCGATCAGCGCCGCTTCGTCCAGCTCCTTCGGGACGCTCGCGAAGTAGCCGATCATGATCCAGGTGCAGAAGGGCACGGTCAGCGTGGGATAGATGAACATCAGCACCCAGTAGTGGTTCATCACCTCGATGCCGGTCATGTCCTGGATCCACGCGAAGATCTTGAACAGCGGGATGAAGAGCAGCGTCTCCGGGATGAGGTAGGTGAGGAAGATGCCCATGCCGAGCGTCGCCGAGCCCCAGAACTTCATGCGCGCCAGCGCGAACGCCGCCGGGATGCTGATGAGCATCGTGATCACCACCACGACCAGCGAGACGATCGCCGAGTTCTTGAAGAAGGTGAGGTACTGCTCCGAGCCGAGCAGCGCCGTATAGTTCTCCAGCGTCGGCGCGTAGACGAACCAGGGGTTGGTGATGGCGCCGATCTCCGCGCTGGATTTCAGCGAGGTGATCATCATGTAGATCGGCGGCGTGAGGAAGAAGATCGCGAACAGCACCAGGAAGAAGTAGGACCAGAAAAGCGCCCGCCGCCGGTCGCCCTTCATGCTCCCGGTCTTCGCGGGCTTCCCTGCCAGAACCCCGCCGGGGGAGAGATTTTGCGGGACCGAAGACAAGCTAGGCCTCATTCCCTCTGCGGTTGATGTCGCGCAGGATGAACACCGCGGCGATGGCGAGGATCGGGAACATGAACAGCGACACCGAGGCGCCGAGCGGGATGTCGTTCCCCTCGATGCCGAGCTTGAACGCCCAGGTGGCGAAGATGTGCGTCTGATCGATCGGGCCACCCGAGGTGAGGATGCGCACGATGTCGAAGTTGGCGAAGGTGACGATGAGCGAGAAGAGCACCGTGATGGAGATGATGTTGCGCATCATCGGCAGCGTCACGTACCAGATCTTCTGCCACCAGTTGGCGCCGTCGATCTCGGCGGCTTCATACAGCTGCTCCGGCACGGACTTGAGCGCCGCGAGGTACATGATCAGGAAAAATGGCGCGCCGTACCAGACGTTGACCAGGATGACGGAGAAGCGCGCCCACATCGGGTCGCCGAGCCAGGTGATGGTCGGCAGGCCCATA
>DATLUZ010000131.1:0-35264 GCA_035577785.1 Burkholderiales bacterium
AGCCCTGTTGATGCGCAGGTTCACGGTGTCGTCCGGGTCCCTGGGACGGTCGCCGCCGCGCACCGCCATCCCGTAGTGCTCGATGGCGCCGCGCACCGCCTCGAGGTGCGGCCGCGCCTGCGCGGCGTCGCGGTCGGGGAAGAGCACGCTGAACTCCTCGCCGCCGTAGCGGTAGGCGATACCGCCGCCGGCGACCCTGGCGAGCCGCCCTGCCACGAGTTTCAGCACCTGGTCGCCGACCTCGTGGCCGTGGGCGTCGTTGAATTGCTTGAAGTGGTCGATGTCGACCATGGCGAGCGCATAGCGCGGCCCGAGACTCCGCAGGCGCTCCTGCAGCGCCCGGCGCCCAAGCAGCCCGGTGAGCTCGTCGCGGAAGACGAGCTGATGCGATTCCTGCAGCAGCGCTACGAGCAGCATCGCCCCGGCTGCGGCCATGAAGGCGCCGAATACCGGCGGCCTGCTGGCCCATTCGGCCGCGACGAAGAATGCGGCCAGCGCGCCCGCGTGGGCGATCTGCATCGGCTTTCTCTCCGTGTACGCGCGCCACAGCGCCGCCACGAAGGCGGCGGCGAACACCACCCGCCCCACGAACGGCGTCGGCGGCGAGCGCAGCCACCAGTGATCGAAGGAGATGGAGGTCTGCGAAAACGAGAACACGGCCACGAGCTCGGCCGCCAGGATCGCGAGCCAGCGGTATCCCGTCCCGTAGCGCACGCCGCGCTCGGGGCCGATGATCGCGGCGAGGCAGTTGAGCGGCACCAGCACCACGGCCGCGGTGTAGACCGCCTTGCCCGGAAACTGGTTGATCATCGTCCAGGCGAGGAGCATCGATGCCGCGACGACGAAGCTGCGGCCGCGGTTGAACCACCAGGCGAGGCCGAGCGCGGTGATGAGCACCGCGTACGGGCCCGCGGTGCGCAACCCCGAAAACGACTGCGGAAGCGACGGTCCGACGGTCTGGGCTGCGAGCGTCACCACGAAGATCAAGCCGACGGCCCAGTACGGGCGCGAAACTTGTATAAGCTCCTTTCTCCGCAGGGTCGAACGCATGAGCTCAACCCCCCGACGCGCCGCCGGCGCCGTGGTCTTCCGACGCACCGAGCGCGGCGCGCGCCTGCTCCTGCTGCGCGCCTACAAGAACTGGGACTTCCCGAAGGGCATGATCGAGCCCGGCGAGACCGAGCTCGACGCGGCCAAGCGCGAGGCGGCCGAGGAGACCGGACTCGCCGATCTCGACTTTCCATTCGGCGACAGCTACAAGGACACGCTCGCCTACGCCGGCGGCAAGGTCGCGCGCTACTTCATCGCCGAGACCGGCGAGACCGAGATCGAGCTGCCGGTCTCGCCCGAGCTCGGACGGCCCGAGCACCACGAGTGGCGCTGGGTCAGCTACGACGAGGCGGAAGAGCTCCTGCCGCCGCGCCTGGGCATCGTGCTCGAGTGGGCGCGTAGAACGATCGGGTAGGAAGGGCGGGGGATGCCCCCGATTTTTCCACCATTCCGCCCGTCCAAGCGTGCGGAATGCCACATTTCTATTCTTCTTCCTTGGCTTCGCCGCCCAGCCGGTCGGGGCGGAAGCCGACGTCGGCGAGCTTGCCGCGCTGCGCGCGCCTGCCCATGTGCTCGGCGAGCTGCTTCGCGTCCATCGTCTCCAGCGCGCGCTTCTTGCGCCTGATCCCGGAGACGACGAGGGACTTGCCGTCGGTGGTAAGCACCGCCGTGAGTTTCTCGCCCTCGGGCACCGCGATGAGCTGAACGCCGACGCCGCCGTTCGGCCGCTCGGGCACTTCCTCGAGCGGGAACACCAATAGCCGTGAATCGGAGGAGAGCGCTGCGACCATTTCGTGGTCAATCAGGACTGGGGGCTGCGCCCGCGCACCCTCGTCCACCTTCATGAAGTCCTTGCCCTGGCGCGTCTTGGTGACCAGGTCGCCGAGCTTGCAGACGAAGCCCAGGCCCGCGGAGCTGTGCATGAGCAGGCGCTGCGCGAGGTCGCCCGAGCGCATCCAGACGATGTCGTCGGAGGAGGAATTGACCAGCGTGTTCACCGGCACGCCGTCGCCGCGGCCGCTCGGGATCGCCGCGGCGTCGAGGGTGAAGGTCTTGCCCGAGGCCGAGAGCACGATCACCGCGTCGGTGGTCTTGCACTCGAGCGCCTGGAGCAATCGATCTCCATCTTTGAAAGTCACGCCAGACAAATCCAGTCCGTGACCTGTGCGCGCGCGGATCCAGCCCTTCTGCGACAGGATCACGCTGATCGGCTCGACCACCACGGTGCGCTCGACCTGCGAGCGCTCGGCCGCCTTGATGAGCGTGCGGCGCTCGTCGCCGTATTTCTTGGCGTCTTCGTGCAGCTCTTCCACGACCAGCTTCTTCAGCTCCTTCTCGTCGCCGAGCAGGCCTTTCAGCTCCTTGCGGTCGGCCTTCAGCGCCTTTTCCTCGTCGGCGAGCTTGATGCCGTCGAGCTTGGTGAGCTGCCCCAGGCGCAGATTCACGATGTCTTCCGCTTGCTTTTCGGAGAGTTTGTATTTTGAAATCAGGTTTTCTTTAGCCTCTGCCTGATCCTCGCTGCCGCGGATCAGCTTGATGATCTGGTCGATCTTGGCGTACGCGGCGAGGCGGCCCTGCACGATGTGCAGCCGCTCCTCGACCCGGTCGAGCCGGAACTGCGTCCTGCGGCGGACCGTGTTGACGCGGAACTCGCCCCACTCGCGCAGCACGTCGACGATGCCCTTGGTCTCGGGCAGGCCGTCGAGGCCGAGCCAGGTCAGGTTGATGGCGTAGCGCGACTCCATGCTGGTGTTCACCAGCAGCGCGGCCATCATTTCCTCCGGGTTTTGCCTTGAACTCCTAGGCTCGATCACGAGCCGCAACTTGCTCTTTCGATCACTCTCGTCGCGCACGCCCTCGACCTGGTCGAGGATGAACTGCTTCATGCGGCGCTGGTCCTGCGTCACCTCCTTCTTGCCGAGGCTCGGCCTCGGGTTGGCGAGCGCCTCGATCTCCTCGGTGACCTGCTTCACCGACACGCCGTGCGGCAGCTCGCTCACCACGATGCGCCACTGGCCGCGGGCGAGCGGCTCCACCTGCCACTTGCACCTGATCAACAGAGAACCACGACCGGTCTCGTACGCCTGCCTGATCTCCTCGGGCGGCGAGATCACCTGGCCGCCGCCGGGAAAGTCGGGCCCGGGCAGGTGCTCGAGCACGTCCTCCACCCTGGCGCGCGGATGCTTGATGACGTGCGCCGCCGCGGCGGCCACTTCCTTCAGGTTGTGCGAGGGGATTCGCGTTGAAAAGCCCACCGGGATGCCAAAACTCCCATTGAGCAATCCAAACGGCAGCTTCGCCGGAAGAAGCACGGGTTCATCAAATTTCCCGTCGTAATTCCGGACAAAATCGACGGTACCCTCCCCTATCTCGGCCAGGAGGAGTTCGGAAAAACGGGAAAGCCGCGCTTCCGTATATCGATAGGCGGCGGGGGCGTCGCCGTCGCGCGAACCGAAATTGCCCTGGCCGTCGATCAGCGGATAGCGCATCGAGAACGGCTGCGCGAGGTGCACCAGCGCCTCGTACGTGGAGGTGTCGCCGTGCGGGTGATACTTGCCGAGGACCTCGCCGACGTAGCGCGCGCACTTGGAGAACGACTGCGCGCCCCCGGGCGTCTCGCCCATGGCGTAGAGGATCCGGCGCTGGACCGGCTTCAGCCCGTCGGCGACCTCCGGCAGCGCGCGCGCCTTGACCGTCGACACCGCGTAGCCGAGGTAGGCCTGCGACGCGTGGCTCTCGATCGGGGCGGCGTCGTCGCCGTTTTCGGGGGTGAAGAGGTCGGGTGTTCGCTCATCCATTGCGCTGTCTCAAGCCTGAAAAAGATCCAACTGCGTATCCGCGTTGTAGACGGCGAGCTCCACCGCGGCTTTGGCCTTGCCCAGCTCGTCGGTGAAGCCGGCGCGGCCGCCGGCCTCCCAGTGGTACTTGCCTTTCGGCTGCGCCAGGAGCGTCACTTTTCCGAGCTTGTTCCTGCCCGACCAGTAGGCGTGTCCCTTATAGGCGCGCTCCCAGAACGGCTTGGCTTTCTTTTTCCTTGTCGCCATGGCTCCCCCGGCTGTTGAGGAAATCGTGGTCTGTCCCTGTTTATGGTTCATACGTCGGCTTCGACCGTTTTCCAGTGCTCGCGCATCCAGTTGCGCCGGCCCTCGGCCTCGCCCGCATCCATCAGCAATTCGAATTTTTCCCTTATTTTTTTCACTTCGTTCATGTCGAGCTGCATGCGGATGAGGCGCCGCGTGTCCGGGTTCATGGTCGTCTCCCAGAGCTGCTCCGGGCTCATCTCCCCCAGGCCCTTGAAGCGCGAGATCTCCCAGCTGCCTTCCTTCACCTTCTCCTTCCTGAGCTGGCCCAGGACTTCTTCCAGCTCGTCGTCATCCAGGCAGTAGAGGCGCCGCGCCGGCTTGCCCTTGCCCTGGCTCGGCACCTCGACCTTGTAGAGGGGGGGCATGGCGACATAGAGGTGGCCGCGCTCCACCAGCCTGGGGGCGTGCATGAAGAAGAAAGTGAGGAGCAGCGCCTGGATGTGGCCGCCGTCGACGTCGGCGTCGGTCATGACCACGACCTTGCCGTACCGGATGCCTGACAAGTCGATCTCCACTTCCGCGGAATGCGGGTCGACGCCAATTGCCGTGGCGATCGCCTGCAGCTCCTTGTTCGCGAGCACCGTGCGGCTGTCCTTGGACATCGTGTTCAGCACCTTGCCGCGCAGAGGGAGCACCGCCTGGATCTCCTTGTCGCGCGCCTCCTTCGCGGAGCCCCCCGCCGAATCGCCTTCCACCAAAAACAATTCATTCCTGGAAATATCGCCAGAGGCACAATCCACCAGCTTCCCGGGCAGCGTGGCGATGCCGCTCGACTTCTTGCGCTCGACCTTCTTGCCCTTGGAAAGGCGCGCCATCGCCTGCTCGACCGCGAGCTCGACGATCTTCTTGCCGTCGTCGGGATGCTCGTTCAGCCAAAGCTCGAAAGCGTCGCGCACGCACATCTCGAGGAGCTTCGCCCCGTGGCGCGTGGTGAGCTTCTCTTTCGTCTGGCCGTGGAACTGGGTGCGCACGATGCGCGCCGAAAGCGTGAAGCAGGCGCGCTGCCAAAGGTCGTCGGGAATCAGCTTCACGCCCTTGGGCGCGAGGCCGCGCGTGTCCATGAACGCGGTGAGCGCCTCGAAGATGCCCGCACGGAACCCCGCCTCGTGGGTGCCGCCCGAGCGCGTCGGAATCAGGTTGACGTGGCTGTCGGCGAAGATGTCGCCCTCGGCGACCCAGCCGATCGCCCACGACGCGCCTTCTCCGGGCTCTACCTCGGAAATCCCGTGGAGGGATTTCTCGTCGAAAAACCGTTGTCCGGTGAACAGCGGCACAATGAGCGGCCGGCCGTCGAGCATCATCTCGAAGTACTGCTCCATGCCGCGCTCGTACTTCCAGGTTTTCTTTTCCTTGCCTTCGACCTCGAGGATCATGCTGAGCCCCGGCAGCAGATACGCCTTGGAGCGCACCAGGTGCTCGAGCTCGGCGAGCGGGATGTTGGGCGAGTCGAAGTACTTGGGATCCGGCCAGAGCCTCACCACCGTCCCGGTGCGCTTCTCCTTGATCCTTTCGCTCTTCAGCTTCTGGCTGAGCTCGCCGCCTTCGAAGGCGATAAAGTGCTTCTCGTTACCCTTGTAGACCGTGACCTCGCAGCGCCTGGAGAGCGCGTTCGACACCGACACGCCGACGCCGTGCAGGCCGCCGGAGATGTGGTACACGCCGTCGCCCGAGCGCGAGAACTTGCCGCCCGCGTGGAGCATGCTGAAGGCGACCTCGACCGCGGGTTTCTTCTCGACCGGGTGCATGTCGACCGGGATGCCGCGACCCTCGTCCTCGACTTCCACCGAGTGGTCCTTGCGCACCGTGACCGTGATCCGGCGGCCGAAGCCCGCGAGCGCCTCGTCGACCGCGTTGTCGATCGCCTCCTGCACGATGTGCAGCGGATGGATGGTGTGCGTGTACATGCCCGGCATGCGGCGCACGGGCTCGAGCCCCTTCAGCGCCTGGATTGCCGATGCGTCGTAGACCTGGGGTGTTTTTGCCATCAGCTTTGCCTAGCTTCGCGTTGTGCCAGATGGAGGTCGAAATCGGCCTGCAGGCCCATCCAGAAGCGCGCCGAGTTGCCGAAGCGCTTGGCGAGGCGCAGCGCGGTGTCGGCGCTGATGCCGCGCTTGCCGAGGATGATCTCGTTGATCCGCCGCGGCGGCACGCCGAGATCGCGGGCGAGCGCGTTCTGGGACAAGCCGGTGGGTTTCAGGAACTTCTCGTAGAGGACCCTGCCAGGATGCTGTTTTTTCATCTTATGACGGGCTCCGTTATATAACGGATTCCGTCATGGCGCAACCTGGCGCAGGTTTCAGCGCTGCGACTGTTCGAACAGGTCGATGCTTTTCGCGATCGACGTCGCGAGCGGCGCCTCTTCCCAGAGCTGCAGCAGCTGCTTCTGCATCCGCAGCGCCTCGCGATCGTTGTTCATCAACGAATGAATCAGGGCGTCCACGGCGGCGTCGCTCCCGATCTGTTCGACCAGACCCCACTCGAGCGCGCGCTGAGCGTCGATCGCCTGGCCGGTGAGCACGAGCCACGCGGCGCGGCCGGAGCCCATGAGGCGCGGCAGCAGAGCGGCCTCGACCACGGAAGGAATGCCGATGCGAACTTCCGGCATCGAGAAGCGCGTGCCCTCGGCGGCGATGCGCAGGTCGCACGCCGCGGCGAGCTCGAGCCCCGCGCCGATCACCGCGCCGTGCAGGCGGGCGATCACCGGAACCGGCAGCTCGCGGATCGCCTCGCACACGGCATGGATCTTTTGAACGAAGCCGGCCGCGTTCGAAGCGGTCAGCCTGGAGATCTCCTTGACGTCGGCGCCGCCGCAGAACGCCGTGCCGCGCCCGCCCAGCAGCACCACGCGCATTTCCGGATTTCGCTCCAGGCGCCGCAGGGCCAGAAGCAAGGCTTCCAAATGCGCGGAGTCGAGCGCATTGACCTTCTCTGGGCGGTTGAGGAAGATGCGGGTCACCCCGCCTTCGGATTCCACGTCGACCATATGCCCAGTTTATCCGCCGCGAGCCGCGAAGCGCTCAAGAAGGTTTCCACCGCCACGCTCACCACCGTGCTTTTCAAGCGCGGCTTGCGCAACACCTTCATACAAGGTGTTTTTCTTTTGAACAGGAATGCCCCAAGGATGGTGGGCGCAGCCTTTACGCTGCGCTACATCCCGGCGCGCGAGGACGTCGACCTTCTCGGCGCCTTCGAGGGCCGCGGCCACCCGCAGCGCGAGGCGATCGAAGCCTGCCCGCCGGGCCAGGTCCTGGTCATGGACGCGCGGCGCGACGCCTCCGCCGCCACCGGCGGCGACATCCTCATGACCCGGCTCATGGTGCGCAGCGTCGCCGGCGTGGTCACCGACGGCGGCCTGCGCGACTCGCAGACCATCGAGAAGCTGCCTTGGCCGGCGTACTGCGGCGCGCGCTCGGCGCCGCTCAACCTCGTGCGCCATCACGCGGTCGAAAGTCAGGTGCCGATCGGCTGCGGCGGCGTCGCGGTCTACCCCGGTGACGTGGTCGTCGGCGACGAGGAAGGCGTGGTTGTCATACCGGCGAAGATCGCCGACGAAGTCGCCGCCGAAGCGGCCGCGCAGAACGATTTCGAGGAATGGGTGGAGGCGCGAGTGAAGGAAGGCCGCAGCATCTTCGGGCTGTATCCGCCGAACGCGGAGACCAAGGCCGAGTACGAGGCCTGGAGGAGGAATCGGTAACAAATTCGGGGTCAGAGCCCGATCTTGTTTTCACGTACGTAAAAACGAGATCGGGCTCTGACCCCGAATTTGTTTGTCGGTTATCATACAACTCGTCCCTATGAGGAGGAGTGGTTCCATGTTGCGGAAGGTATTGGCCGCGACGGCGGCGCTGACATTCGCGTCGGCCGTCTGGGCGCAGGAAACGCTGGTCGTCTACTGGACCAAGGGCTTCTACCCGCAGGAGGACAAGGCGCTCGACGACATGATCGCCAAGTTCCAGCAGAAGACGAAGGTGAAGGTCGAGCTCTCGCGCTACTCGCCGCAGGAATCGGTGCCGAAGGCGGTCGCCGCGCTCGACGCCGGCACGCCGCCCGACGTCGCGTACGGCGACGTGTTCGACTTCCAGGTCGCGGGCAAGTGGGCGGCCGAGGGGCGGCTCGAAGACCTGTCCGACATCCTGCTGCCGATGAAGGCGAACTTCCTGCCGGTCACGCTCGAGACGGTGTACCTCCTGAACGAGAAAACCAAGAAGCGCGCCTATTACGCCTTCCCGATGAAGCGCCAGACCATGCACATCCAGTACTGGAAGGACATGCTGGCCGACGCGGGCTACAAGGAGTCCGACATCCCGCAGACCTGGAACGCGTACTGGGACTTCTGGTGCACCCAGGCGCAGGCGGGCTATCGCAAGAAGACCGGCAAGCGCATCTTCTCCGTCGGCTCGCCGATGGGCGTCGACTCGTCGGACTCGTTCTACTCGTTCCTCACCTACATGGACGCCTACAACGTCAAGGTCGTCGACGACAACGGCAAGCTGCTGGTCGACCAGCCCGAGGTGAAGAAGGGCCTGGTCGCCGCGGTGAAGGACTACGCCAGCACCATCGAGCGCGGCTGCACGCCGCCCTCGGCGGTGAACTGGAAGGACCCGGACAACAACGTCGCGTTCCACAACAAGCAGATCATGATGACGCACAACGCGACCATCTCGATCGCGGCGAAGTGGCTCGACGACGCGAACAACGACAAGCTCACCCCCGAGCAGCGGGCCGAGGCGAAGAAGAACTACTCCGAGCTGATCGCCACCTCCGGCTTCCCGCTCAAGCCCGACGGCAAGCCGATGGTCTACCGCTCGGCGGTCAAGGTCGGCGTGGTCTTCGCCAACGCGAAGAACAAGAAGCGCGCCAAGGAGTTCGTCCAGTTCGCGATGCAGGACGAGAACCTGATCCCGTACGTCGAGGGCGCGCTCGGCCGCTGGTACCCGGTGACCAAGTCGGGCGCTTCGCGGCCGTTCTGGACCGACGACCCGCACCGCAAGATCGTCCACAACCAGTTCTCGGCCGGCACGGTGCCCTTCGAGTTCACCAAGAACTACAAGTTCACCATCCTCAACAACGAGAACGTCTGGGCGAAGGCGATCAACCGCGTCGCCAACGACAAGTGGTCGCCGGAGAAGGCGGTCGACGAGATGATCGCGAGGATCAAGCAGGTCGCCGGATAGGTTCTGGTGTCTTCAATAGCCCTTCCGCAGGAGCGAGCTCCGCGTAAGGGACTTTCCACGTGGCAGGCGTGGGGGCTCGTGCTGATCGCCCCCTACCTGCTGGTGTTCGCGGTGTTCGTTCTTTACCCGGTCACTTACGGCCTGTGGCTCGCGCGCAATCCCGCGAGCTACCAGACGCTGTTCGACGATCCCGTCTTCTTCCGCACGGTCGTCAACACGATCTTCTTTCTATTGGTCGCGGTGAACCTCAAATTTCTGCTGGCGCTTTTCCTGTCCGGCTTCTTCGTGCACGAGAAGCGCTGGATCCGCTGGCTGTCGGTCATCTTCATCATTCCCTGGGCGGTGCCGGCGATCCCGACCATCTTCTCGATCCGCTTCATGCTCAACCCCGAATGGGGGGTGATCAACTCGCTCATCTTCCGCCTGTTCCAGATCGACGGGCCGAACTGGCTCACCAACCCGCAGCTCGCGATGGCGATGGCGATGCTGGTGCACATCTGGAAGGCGCTGCCCTTCTGGACGCTGATCCTGATGGCGGGACGGCTCGCCATCCCGAGGGAGCTGTACGAAGCCGCGAGCGTCGACGGGGCGAGCGCGTGGCAGAAGTTCAAGTACGTGACCTGGCCCTCGATCAGAACTCTTTATGTAACGTCGACCATATTGAGCTTGATCTGGACGCTCGGCGACTTCAACAGCGTCTACCTCCTCACCGGCGGCCAGCCCGCCGACCAGACGCACGTGCTCGCGACGCTTGGCATCCGCTACATCCGCCTCGACCAGCTCGACCAGGCCATGGCGACGATCGTGGTCGCCCTGCCTTTCGTCTTGCCGCTGGTCTGGTTCATGATGAAACGCCTCTCCAAAGAATGAACAAATTCGTGCGAGAAGCGAGGCTCTGGCTGATCGGCATCCCGGTGCTGCTGTGGACGCTGATCCCGATCTATCACATCTTCCTGTTCTCGATCTCCACCAAGGACTCTGCGTTCTCCGGCCGCCTGTGGCCCGAGCATCCGACGCTGCGCAACTTCGGCATCGTGTTCCGCGAGGAGCACTTCTACCTGCACCACTTCTGGCACCAGATCTGGAACTCGCTCTGGATCGCGGCGGCGACGGGCGTCATCACGCTGGCCGTGGCCACTTGTGCGGCATTTGCAATTAGCAGATTGAAAGTGAAAGGCGGCAGAACCGTCATGAATGCGGCGCTCTTCACCTACTTCATCCCCGCGGCGTTCCTCGCGGTGCCGATGTACAAGGCGATGGGCACCTATGGCCTCCTCAACAGCCGCTGGTCCCTGGTGCTGGCGATGGTGACGCTCGCCTCGCCCTACGCGATCTGGGTGCTGAAGCAGGCGTCCGACAAGCTGCCCTGGGAGCTCGACGAAGCCGCGCGCATCGACGGCGCGACGCCGCTGCAGCTCTTCCGTCTCGTCTACCTGCCGCTGATGCTTCCGTCGCTGGTCGCGATCGGCACCTACGCGCTGCTCCTCGCGTGGAACGAGTACCTCTACGCGTTCCTGCTGCTCTCGCACGAGAACACGATCCCGCTCGCGGTCGGCCTCGGCCACTTCCTTTCGTCCGACGATTCGCCGTGGGAGATCCTGATGGCGACGGCGCTGGTCTATGGTCTCCCGCCGGCTGCCATTTACTACGCGTTCCGCCGCTACATGGTCGGCGGGCTTACCTCGGGTGCGGTAAAGACCTGATGGCTTCCGTCGCATTTTCCAAGGTGGAAAAGAGCTTTGGAAACACCAAAGTCCTTCACGGCATCTCGCTCGACATCGCCGATGGCGAATTCATGGTGCTGGTCGGGCCCTCGGGCTGCGGGAAATCGACGCTGCTGCGCATGCTCGCCGGCCTGGAGGACATCAGCGGCGGCAACATCGCCATCGACGGCCGGGTCGTGAACGACGTCGAATCCAAGGACCGCGACATCGCCATGGTGTTCCAGAGCTACGCGCTCTATCCCCACCTGCGCGTGCGGGACAACATGGGTTTTTCTTTGAGGTTAAGGGACGAGAAGCGGGACGTGATCGCCGAGAGGGTGGGGAAAGCAGCAAGGATCCTCAACCTCGACCCGTATCTGGACCGCTACCCGCGCGAGCTCTCCGGCGGGCAGCGCCAGCGCGTGGCGATGGGACGGGCGATCGTACGAGACCCGAAGGTTTTCTTGTTTGATGAACCATTAAGCAATTTGGACGCGAAGCTGCGGGTGGCGATGCGCTCCGAGATCAAGGCGCTGCACCAGCGCCTGAAGACCACCACGGTGTACGTGACCCATGACCAGGTCGAGGCCATGACCATGGCGGACCGCATCGCGGTGATGAACGAGGGGCGCATCGAGCAGCTCGGCGAGCCGCTCGAGCTCTACGACCGGCCGGCAAACCTGTTCGTAGCGCAGTTCATAGGCTCGCCCGCCATGAACGTGTTCGAGGGTTTGTATCGCAATAACGCCGTTGAAGCCCTGGGAGCGCACTGGCCCGTTTCCGGCGCCCATGCCGCCCAGGACCAGCGGGTGAAGTACGGCATTCGCCCCGAGCACCTCGACCTCGCGCCCAGGGGCATCCCGGCCGAGGTGGTGGTGGTCGAACCCATGGGGGCCGAGACCGAGCTCCTGCTGAAGGTCGAGGACCAGAGGATCACGATGATGACCCACGGGCGCTCGAGCATCGGGCCCGGCGAGCGCGCTTTTCTGGCGCCGCGCCTGGAGCACGTGCACCTTTTCGACGCTGCGAGCGGCGCGCGCCTTTAGTAGAATCGGCCTTCGGGCCCGATTCCCCCACCATCCTTAATGGCGGAAAAAAGCGACTGGCAGTTCCCGGTGGAAATGCGCCCGCGTCCTGAGGACTGGCGCTTCGACCTCGACGGAGCGCTCGACGCGGTCGTGCAGTTGCGCGCCGAGATCCCGGAAGACGCGTTTACCGCGCAGATCCTCGGCACCGAGCGCGTCGGGAACGGCGTGGTGATCCGTGACGACGGCCTGGTGCTCACCATCGGCTACCTCATCACCGAAGCGAGCACCATCTGGCTCACGACGAACAAGGGCGTCGTGGTGCCCGCGTTTCCCCTCGCCTACGATCAAACCACCGGCTTCGGCCTGGTGCAGCCGCTCGCCAAGCTCGGCGTGCGGCCGCTTGCGCGCGGCTCGGCGGGCTCGTGCCGCATCGGCGAGAACGTGGTGATCGCCGGCCACGGCGGCCGGGCGCGCGCGCTGCGCGCGACGGTGTTCGCGAAGCGCGAGTTCGCCGGCTACTGGGAGTACGTGCTCGACGAAGCCATCTACACCGCCCCCGCCCATCCGCAATGGGGCGGCGCCGCGCTCATCGGCTCCGACGGCAAGCTCCTCGCCGTCGGTTCGCTGCTGGTCCAGGAAAAGGTCGACGGCGGCATGCTGCAGGGAAACATGCTGGTGCCGATCGACTACCTCGAGCCCATCTTGGACGACATGCTGAAGCTCGGACGCCCCCGGCGCGAGCCGCGTCCCTGGCTCGGCATGTACACCACCGAGGCGGGCTCGAAGCTCGTCGTCGCGGGCGTCGCATCCGGCACGCCGGCCGAACGCGCGGGCGTGAAGGTCGGCGACGTCGTGGTCGAGGTGGCCGGCGAGAAGCCCGCGGGGCTCGCCGACCTCTGGAGGCGCGTGTGGCGCATGGGCGCGGCCGGCGCCATCGTTCCGCTCAAGGTCCTGCGCAAGTCGGCGCTCGTCGACGTCGCGGTCCACTCCGGCGACCGCAACGACTTCCTCAAGAAGCCCCACCTGCACTAATTCGGGGTCAGAGCCCGAATTCGTACGGGTATTAGGACCGCACTGCGTAAATAGCAGTAGGTGACAGCGCCCGTGGACCCGGTTTGCCCGGCTCCATTTTCCATCCGAGAGGCTCAAGGACGCTTGCCTTGAAAGTGTCGCTCGCAAGCGGATAGCCGGCGTTGGTAGCGTCGCGGATGTTCTGTACCAGGAGTGGATCCAAGCGCTCGACAAAGAGGTTCTGGTAAGCCGCATAGCGTTTAGCCGGGTCGGCTGCGAGCGCCTCGACATCGGGGTGAGGCTTGACGAAGTTGTCCGACCGTATTCCGGCGTTCACGGCATGACTTGACCACAGATAGCCGCTCGGATGCTCCACCATTCCAGAACGCACTGGATTGAGCTCGATGTAACGATGGCATGCCAGGACATAGCGGGATGATTCGGCGACGCATGAACGGAATCGCCCCTCCCAGAGCGTTCCGGTGCGTTCGTGCTCACGATTGAAGTACTGCACGTAACGTTGCCCTAGATCGCGCATCAGCCCGGTGCATGCTCCATCTCCCGATGGCGTCATGAGGAGATGCACGTGGTTGGTCATGAGGCAATAAGCGTGTACCGCGCAGTCGTATTTGTCGGACAACTGGCGCAGGTGTGACAGGTAAACAAGGTAGTCGCTCTCAGAGCGAAAACAGGCGGCGCGGTTGTTACCACGCTGAATGATGTGGACAGCGATGCACGGCAAGATAAGGCGCAACGACCTTGGCATGGACTAGTAACGACTACTTCGCGGCGCGCGTTGACGAGATCGGGCTCTGACCCCGAATTAGAACTGCAGGCGCTGGACCGCTTTCCAGTCGACGAATTTCTCGAGGTCGGCGTCGTTCGGCAGCTCGATCTTGCCGCCGCGGATCTGCGGGCTGAGGCGCGTGACCTGCGATTTGAGCAGCATGAAGAACGAATGCGAAGCCGGGATGCGGCGCGGGTTCTTCACGGCCGCCGCGTGCTGCAGGGAGATCAGCGTGCCGAGCGCGCTTTCGTAATACACCGCGACCGCGAGGCGCGCGTGGCCGCCCGCGGCAACGCTCTCGATGGCGCGGGCTTCGCTGAAGCCGATGCGCGCAGGCTTGGCCGCGAGCGCGCGCGCTCCGCGTCCGGCGAAAAGACGCGCGTCGTCGGCCGAAGCGCAGGCGAGATCGACCAGGATGGGAAGACCGCAGTCGCGCTGCAGCGCCGAGTAGGCGGCGTCCGGCGCGAGCGGGCACGGATCCTCGGAGACCGTCACGCCCGCGTGCGCGAGCGTGCGCACGTACTCGAGCGCTTCTTCGCGCGGATAGCTGCCGTTCGCGTCGACCATCAGCTCCACCGTGTTGCCGACGGCTGCCCGCACCTCGGCCAGCATGCGCGCGTCGTTCTCCCAGCCTTGCCCGCCCTGAAGCTTCAGCGTGCGGATGCCGTGCTTGTCGCAGGCTTCGGCGGCCTCCGCCGCCATGCGCGCGGGAGTCTGGCGCGTCACCATCCACGCGACTTCGACCTCGCGGCTTCCGCCCCACATCGCCCAAAGCGGCATGCCCTTGGCGGCGGCGCGCAGCGTCCAGCAGGCGTTGTCGACCAGCGCCTTGGCGAGGCGGTTCTCGGGTACCCGCGCGAGCGCCGTGGTCACTGCCTTCGCATCCGCGAGGTCGACGTTACGCAACTGAGGCAGAATGACGTCCTCGAGCGCGACCGCGAGCGAGCGCGGCGAATAGCCGGTGCGCGAGGCCTTGATTACGCCCTCGGCGATGCCGGAAGCGCCGCTGTCGGCGACGATCTTGAGCAGCACGTAGTCGCCGCTCGCCTCGGCCGCGTACACCCACTGGATGTCGCGCACGTAAGGCAGCCTGTAGAAATGCAGCGACCACTCGCCGAGCTTCACGCGCCGTATTCTGAACGAAACGGCTTTTCCCCACCGGGTCAACGGAACGCGCCCTGGAAGCGTTCAACGCGGATGCGTACGCCCCTCGCTCTCCTCTGCGCCGCAACTCTGGCGGGCTGCGGCGTCACCGATCTCCAGTGGGAGGGCCCCGCCCCGGTCGCAGCCAGCCCTGTCGCCGTGGTCGCCTCGCCGCTCGAGCCTGCGGCGCAGCTCAACGGCGGCCACGCGAACTACGCCGACGGCGCGTTCGTCGGCGTGGCGGGCGGCGCCGGACTCGGCGCGATGTCGGCGTATTCGTCCGCCGGAATGCTTTGCACCATCGGCGGGCCGCTTTGCATGCTGGTCGTGGTGCCGGTCGCGGTCGTCGGGGGCCTTATCGGGAGCGTCGCGGGCGCCGCAGTCGACGCCGTGGCGACCGACCCGTTCGGCCGCGCCGCCAGCGCGCGCGGCACCATCGAGCAGGTCATCGCCGACATGCGGGTCACCGACGGCCTCGCCGCCAAAACCTCGGAGCAGCTGAAGCTTCCACTCGCGAAGGCCGTCGACGCGCCTGGCGATATCGTCCTGGAAGTCGGCGTGAGCGAGCTGGAGCTCCTCGCCCACAAGACGGAAATGGCGCTGGTGCTACGGGGCCGCTCGCGCCTTGTACGCAGCTCAGACGGCCGGGTGCTCGAAGAGCACGAGGCGGAGACGCGGACCGAGTTCAGGAAATACCAGGATTGGGCCGCCGACGGCGGGTAGCCGCTGCGCGACGCCGTCGATTATGCGCTAGTGCGCCTGGGCCGCTCGCTCGTCAGCGCGCGCCGGGAATCCCGGCTTCGCTCAGATACTTGAGCACGCCTGGATGGATGAGCTCGCGCCGCTTCGCGGCGCTGAGCGTATTTGCCATGGTGGTCTCGCGCGCCTGCTCCAGGCGCGCCGCGAACGCGCGCTCACCCTTGTGGACCGCCCGAGCGAGCCGGTAGGCGGTTTCCTCCGGCAACGCCTCGTTCGCCAGCACGTAGCTCCAGGCGCCCACCGAGGCAATCGCAGCGCTCTGCCCGGGATAGCTTTCCGCCGGAAGCGTCACCGCCTGCAATGCCGGATTCTTGGCGAGAATGGCGCGGATCTCGTTCGCGTCGGGCACGACGAAGCGCCCGCCGGCCCTGGCGATGGCGGCGAACGCAGGCCAGCCGACGCCGGCGCCCCAGATCGCAGCCGCGCGGCCGTCGGCGAGCATCGGCGGCCCGTCGGCGACCTTCTCGAGATAGACCGGTTGCACTTCTATTCCCAAGGAATTGAGAACATTACGGCCGAGAAGCGTAATGCCCGAGGCTTGCGCGCCGAGGACCACCGGGCGTCCCTTGAGATCCGCGATCGTGCGGATCGGGCTCCCGGCGGGCACGATGAACATCCCGGGGCTCGCATAGATCGCGGTGATGATGCGAAGGCGGGTGTCGGGCTTCGCGAGCGCCGCGTTGGCGACCTCGCCGGCGACGAGGGCGATGTCGAGCTTGCCGGCCTCGAGGAGCGGCACGTTCTCGCCGCTGCCTTTGGTGTTGCGCGGCTGCACGCTCAAGGTGGGGTCCTGCGCGTTGACGACTTCGGCGAACGCGTCGCCGTAGAGGGGAAAGCCGCCACCCGGGGTGGCGGTGCCGAGGACGAGCACGAGCCTATTGCAGTTGGATGTTCGCCGCCCGCACGACCCTGCGATACATCTCGATGTCGCTGCGCACGAAGCTCCTGAACTCCTCGAGCTTCATCGGCGCCGGCTGGAGGCCGAGCTTGGTGAACTGCTCACGCACCGGCGGCTCGAACACGATCGCGTTCACCGCTTCATTGAGCTTCTTCACGATCTCGGTCGAGGTGGCCGCGGGCGCCCACATGCCGAACCAGAGCGTCACCTCGTAGTCCGGCAGCCCCTGCCCCGCGATGGTCGGCACCTCCGGCAGAACCTCCGCGCGCGACTTGGTGGAGACCCCCAGGGCGTTCAGCTTGCCCTCCTTGACCAGATTCACCGCCACGTTGACCGGCGCCATGTAGAACGCGGCGCGCCCGCCGAGGACGTCCTGCAGCGCTTCCGGCGAGCCCTTGAACGGCAGGTGGATCATGCGCACGCCGGCGAGGCCGAGAAGGTACTCGGAGGCAAGATGCGTCGAAGTCCCCATTCCCGCCGACGCAAAAGCGAGCTCGCCGGGCTTCGCCTTCGCGGCATCGATCAGCGATTTGAGGGTCTTGTACGGGCCGCTGGCGGCGCTCACCATCACGTACGGCGTCTTGCCGATCATGGCGACGTCGACGAGATCGGTGAGCGGGTCGTACGGCAGGCTCTTGTAGATCGCAGAATTCGCCGCGTGCGACGAGGACTGCACCATCAGCGTGTGGCCGTCGGGCTCGGCTTTCACCACCGCCGCGGTCCCGATCTGCCCGCCCGCTCCCGGACGGTTCTCGACGATCACCGGCTGCTTCCAGTGCTCGTTCATGCGCTGGGCGATGATGCGCGCCGCGATGTCGGCGCCGGCGCCCGCGGACAGCGGCACGATGATCCGGATCGGCTTGGTGGGATATTCCTGCGCCTGGGCAAATGCGCTCGAACCCCCAATCAGCCAGAACAGAAAAACCCAAAGAACAGGGACCCCTATTTCTTTCCTTCGAATAGAGAAAATCTTCACCTTCATCCTAGAGTGGGCATATGAAACCCCGCTGCCGGCGTGTCCTGGTGAGGCCAACGCGTGGTGACGACCTTGGTCCGGGTATAGAACTTGACGCTCTCGACACCGTGCACGTGCAGGTCGCCGAAGAGCGAGCTCTTCCAGCCGCCGAAGGAGAAATAGGCCACCGGCACCGGGATCGGCACGTTGATGCCCACCATCCCGACCTGGACCTCGTTCTCGAAGCGGCGCGCGGCGCCGCCCGACTCGGTGAAGATGGCGGTGCCGTTCGCGTAGGGATTGCGGTTGACGAGCTCGATCGCCTGGTCGAGGGTCTCCACCCTCAGAACCGACAACACGGGACCGAAGATCTCGTCCTTGTAAATGCTCATCTGCGGCTTCACCTGGTCGAAGAGGCTGGTGCCCAGGAAGAAGCCTTCCTTCGGCAGCGAGCTTGCTCTTCCGTCGACGACGAGCCTGGCGCCCTCCTTGAGCCCCGCCTCGACGTAGCCGGCGACCTTGTCGCGGTGCTGGCCGGTGACGAGCGGGCCCATGTCGACGCCCTCGGCGTCGCCGGCGCCCACCTTGATCGCTTTCGCCTTTTTCTCCAGAAGCTTGACCAGCGGATCGGCCGCAGCGCCCACCGCGACGACCGCGGAGATTGCCATGCAGCGCTCGCCCGCCGAGCCGTAGCCGGCGCCGATCAGCGCGTCGGCGGCGAACTCGAGATCGGCGTCGGGCAGCACCACCGCGTGGTTCTTCGCGCCGCCGAGCGCCTGCACGCGCTTGCCGTGGCGCGCGCAGGTCTCGTAGATGTACTTCGCGATCGGCGTCGAGCCGACGAACGACACCGCATGGATCCCGGGGTGACCGAGGATCGCGTCGACCGTTTCCTTGTCTCCGTGCACCACGTTCAGCACGCCGTCGGGAAGTCCGGCCTCCTGGAACAGCTCCGCCATGCGCACCGAGGCCGAAGGCACCTTCTCGGAGGGCTTGAGGATGAAAGTGTTCCCGCAGGCGATCGCCATCGGGAACATCCACATCGGCACCATCACCGGGAAATTGAACGGCGTGATGCCCGCGCAGACGCCGACCGGCTGGCGCACGGTGTGCGTATCGACTTGCGTGCCGGCGTTCTCGGCGTACTCGCCCTTCAGGAGATGCGGGATGCCGCAGGCGAACTCGACGACCTCGATCCCGCGCTGCACCGAGCCCATCGCGTCGGGCAGCGTCTTGCCGTGCTCCTCCGTGACGATTGCCGCAAGTGCCTTCTGGTTTTTCTTCAAAAGACTCAGGAATTCCTGCATCACGCGGGCTCTGCGCAACGGCGGCGTATCGCGCCAGGCGGGCAGTGCGGCGCCTGCCGACTTCACCGCCGCGTCCACGGTCGACGCGTCCGCAAAGACGACGCGCTTCGTGACCTGGCCGGTCGCAGGGTTGAAAATATCGCCGTAGCGCTGGGCGGCGGACACCTGCTTGCCGTTGATCCACGCCGGGACGGTGCCGAGCTTCAGTTCGGCGGGCTTGTTCATGCTGCAGTCCTTTCCTTGGTCCTTTCCTTGATCTTCAATCCGCAGGCTTCCATTGCGGCGCGCGTGCACGCCTTCTCCTCGCCGGTCAGCTCGAGCAGCGGCGCTCGCACCGCACCGCCGGCCTGGCCGAGAAGCTCCTGCCAGTATTTCTGGTGCGCGGCCGCCTTGCCCGACGGCCGAGTGCTTTTGAGGGCATTTCTCACCGGGCTAAGCGATTGCCACACATTTCTCGCCTCCGTGGTCTTCCCCGCAAAGGCAAGCTCGGTGTACTCGTGCATGCGCCGGTCGACCGCGGTCTGCAGCAGGTACGGCGGCGTCGAGCAGAGATAGACCTGCCAGCCGAGCTCGACGATGTTGTCGAGCCATTCCTCCTCGTTCGAGGTGCTGACGATCAATCGCTCGCCCGCCATGCGCGAGAGGCGCGCATAAGCCTCGCGCGGAACGCTGTACTTGATCGCGACCACGTTGGGCAGCTCGGCGATGCGCAGGCACACCTCCGGCTCGAGCAGGTAGCCGCAGTCGGGTGGCTGGTTCCACAGCACTACGCCGAGCTCCACCGCTTCGGCGATGCAGCGGTAATAGTTGAACAGCGTGTCGGCCGTGTGCGCGCCGAAGTAGAGGAGCGGCGTGTGAACCACGATGTAATCGGCGCCGATCGCCTGCGCGTGCCGCGCGAGCTTGAGCACGGTGTCGAGGCCCTGGTCCGAGCACGACACCATGACGCCGCCCGCCTTCTCGGCCACGGCGACCTCCGCGGTGCGCTTTCGCTCTTCCACGGTCATGGCGTAGAACTCGCCCTGCTTGCCGTTCACGAAGACGCCCGCGATGCCAAGGTCGCGGTGCCAGTGGCGCAGATTCCTGCGCCATCCCGTCTCGTCGAGGCGCAACTCCGCAGTGAAAGGCGTGAGCGCCGCAGCCCAGATTCCGCGCAGGTGCTCGCGGGCGAAGGCTTTCGCGTCCTTGCGCCGATACTTCATGGTGTGAGTCTAACCCCTCACAATAGGCCGTGACCGTTCCCCTCATTCCCGCGCGACTGCGTTTCACGGAACGGGGCGTGCCGTATTCGGAGGCGTTCGACGACGTTTACCACAGCACGGCGGGCGCTGTCGGGCAGGCGCGCCACGTATTCCTCAACGGTAACCAACTGACCGAGCGCTGGGCAGGACGCGAGCGCTTCGTGATCCTCGAGACCGGCTTCGGCGCCGGAATCAACTTTCTCGCCACCTGGCAGGCATGGCGGCGCGACTCGCGGCGACCCCGGCGCCTGCACTACGTGTCGATCGAGAAGCATCCGTTCAGCCTCGCGGACGCAAGCTCGGTCTTCGCCGGCCTGCCAGAGCTGCGCAGCGAGGCCGCGGAGCTGGAGGCGCGATGGCCCACGCTCGTGCCCGGCGCGCAACGCATCGAGCTCGACGCCGGCGGCGTGGTGCTCACCCTCTTTTTTGCCGACGTCAAGGTGGCGCGCGACCTGCGGCTCGCCGCCGACGCGTTCTACCTGGACGGCTTCGCGCCGGCGAAGAACCCGGACATGTGGACGCCCGCGCTCATGCGCTCGCTCGCGCGGCTGGCCGCTCCGGGCGCCACCGCCGCGACCTGGAGCGTGGCCTCGGCGGTGCGCCATGCGCTCGAGGAAACCGGCTTCGTGGTCGAGAAGCTGCCGGGCTTCGGCGAAAAGCGGGAGATGCTGGTCGCCCGGTACGGCAAATCAGGGCGCATTTCTTCTTTTTCCCAGAGAAAGACAGCGACGGTCGTCGGCGCAGGCCTCGCCGGAGCGGCCGTCTGCGAGCGGCTGTGCTCCCGCGGCTGGAGTGTCACCCTGCTCGAGCGCCACGCCGGGCCCGCGAGGGAGGCGTCTGGAAATCACGCCGGCGCGTTTCATCCGCTGGTCTCCCCCGACGACAGCCTCTTCGCGCGCGTCACCCGAGCCGCGTTCCTCGCCTCGCTTCAACGCTGGCCGGGGCTCGGAGCGCGCTGGGACCCGTGCGGCGTCCTTCAGCTCGCGCGCGACGAAAAGGAGGCTCTCTCCCAGCGTCGCTCGCTGGCGGCGCTCGCCATGCCTCCCGACTACGCGCAGCTCGTGTCGCGCGACGAGGCATCGGCGCATGCCGGGGTGCCGGTCGCGGCGGGCGGATTGTGGTTTCCGCGCGGCGGATGGGTCCAGCCTGCTTCGCTCGCCGAGGCGCAGCTTTTCGCGTGCGGCGAGCGCCTCGAGCGCAGGTTCAATTCTGAAGTTAAGGATCTCTCGCAAATTGGGGCGAGCGTAGTCGTCTTGGCGAATGGCGCTGACGCGGCGCGATTGCATCCGCTGCCGCATCTCAGGCTGCGGCGCGTCCGCGGCCAGGTCACGTACGTGCCGGCGAGGGCCGTCGATGCGCCGCGCGCGGTGGTGCTGCGCGGCGGCATGGTGCTGCCCGCGCTCGACGAGCTCTGCGTGGTCGGCGCTACCTTTGACCTGGAAGACGAGGATCCGGCGCCGCGGGTGGAAAGCCACGCGAGCAACCTCGAGCGCGCCGCCCGCATTCTTCCCGGATTCTCGTTCGACCCGGAATCGGTCCAGGGCCGCGTCGCGTTTCGCGCCGTTGCGCCCGACCGGCTGCCCGTGGTCGGGAATCTTTCTGAAAACACCTATGGGGCCTTTGCGTACGGCTCTCGCGGGCTCCTGTGGTCGACGCTCGCTGCGGAGATCATCGCCTCGGATCTCGAGGGCGAGCCGTTGCCGATCGAAGGGGCGCTGTGCGATGCGATGAGCCCGGCGCGCTTTGCGAGGCGCGCAGCCCGGCGCGCGGGCGGCTAGAGCGCGCGGTCGAGAACCTGCCAACGGGTCCCCGGATCCCCCAACCCTGCTCGAGCGAGGCCGACTACGCCTGCGAGCACCGCTTAAGGCGCTTTGAACGCCCCTGCCTGAAAGGCCGCGGGCCGGCCCCCGACCGCAACGCCGAGCGAAGAGTAGCCGCGGTTCGCGCGAGCACCCATCGGGGAGTTCCTGTCGTGCGCCTAGGGGAAAGCCTGAAGACGATTTTTCAAACGGCGCGCAGGATCGAGCGATTCGCCTCGCGCACGCTGCGCAGGCCGCACAGCGCCATCGTAACGTCGAGCTCGCGCTGGATGATCTCCAGCGCGCGCGTGACGCCGGCCTCGCCCATCGCGCCCAGGCCGTAGGCGAACGCGCGGCCGATCAGCGTCGCGCGCGCCCCGAGCGCGAGCGCCTTCAGCACATCCTGTCCGCCGCGGATGCCGCCGTCGAACCACACCTCGATGCGCTCGCCGACCGCGTCGACGACGTCGGGCAGCGCCCGGATCGAGGACATCGTGCCGTCGAGCTGACGCCCGCCGTGGTTGGACACCACGATCGCGTCGGCGCCGCTCTGCGCAGCGATCTTCGCGTCGTCTGCGTCGAGGATTCCCTTCAGCACCAGCTTTCCGCCCCACAGCTTCTTCACCCACTCGACGTCCTTCCACGACAGCGTCGGATCGAACTGCCCGGCGATCCATTGCGACAGCGTGGTGAGGCTGTTCGCGTCCGGGATGCGGCCCTCGAGATTGCCGAAGGACTTGCGCCTTCCGCGCAGCACGTTCAGCGCCCACGCGGGCTTCATCATGATGTCGAGCGCGGTCCCGAGCGTGAGCTTGGGCGGGACTGCGAGACCATTCTTGAGGTCGCGGTGCCGCTGGCCCTGGATCTGCAGGTCGAGCGTGAGCACGAGCGCCGAGCAGCGGGCGGCCTTGGCGCGCTCGATGAGCGAAGCGGCGAACCCCCGGTCGCGCATCACGTAGAGCTGGAACCAGAACGGCCTTTCCACCCCGCCGGCGACGTCCTCGATCGAGCAGATCGACATCGTCGAGAGCGTGAACGGCACGCCGAAGCGCTGCGCGGCGCGCGCGGCGAGGATCTCGCCATCGGCCCAGTTGAGGCCGGTGAGCCCGACCGGGGCGAGCCCGACCGGCATCGACACTTCTTCGCCGATCATCGTGGTGCGCGTGCTGCGCCGGTCGACGTCGATGCCGACGCGCTGGCGCAGCGTGAGGAGCTCCAGGTCGGCGCGGTTCGCGCGCAACGTGGATTCCGTGTAGGAGCCGCGGTCGACGTAGTCGAAGATCGCGCGCGCGATCCGCTTCCTCGAGAGCTCGCGCAGGTCCTCGATGCAGGTCACCACGGGCATCGGCCGGCATTCTACAATGAGGTTTCTCCATGAAAGAGGAACAGAAAAACCCTATCCAGGTGGTCGAGCGCATGATGCGCCTGCTCGACGTGCTGGAGAAGCATCCCGAGCCGCTCGGCCTGAAGCAGATCTCGCAGTACACCGGCCTGCACCCGTCGACCGCGCACCGCATCCTCTCGGCGATGTCGGCCGACCGCCTGGTCGACCGCGTCGAGCCGGGAAGCTACCGCCTCGGCATGCGCCTTCTCGAGCTTGGGAATCTGGTCAAGTCGCGCATCAGCGTGCGCGAGCTCGCGTTGCCGCTCATGCGCGAGCTCCATGCGCACACCGGAGAGACCGCCAACCTCTCGGTGCGCCACGACGATGAGATCGTGTACGTGGAGCGCAGCTCGTCGGGACGCGCGGCGATGCGCGTGGTGCACGTCATCGGCGCGCGTGCGCCGCTGCACGTCACCGCGGCGGGGAAGCTGTTCCTCCTCGAGGAGGGCTTCGCGAGGCTGCGCGATTACGCGAAGCGCACCGGGCTCGCTCCGCACACCAAAAATACGCTGTCCAGCATCCAGCTCCTGGAGCGCGACCTCGAGAAAATCCAGCGCCAGGGCTGGGCCACGGACAACGAGGAGGCGGAGATCGGCGTGCGTTGCGTCGCCGCGAGCATCCGCGACGACAACGGCACGCTGGTCGCCGCGCTTTCGCTCTCTTCGCCGGCCGACCGCATGAAGGTGCAATGGGGTCCGCTCGTGAAGGAGACCGCGGACCGCATCTCCCGCGAGATCGGCCACCGACCGGGCTCGCGCATCGGCGTAGCGTAGTTCCGTCCTGCGCCGCCTTGGGGCGGCGTCGATTTGATCACGGTCAATATCGAAGGTGCGCGCGGTCTGCAAGCGATCGTCATCGGACTGCAAGAAAGCAATGTTGATCGTGATCAATTCAACATTGATCGAGATCAACATCGCGCATCATGCGCACCGTCATCAAAACCGACAGGTGCGAGATGCAGCTCAGGAAAAAAGCAATGACCATCGGGATCGCGGTGGCAGCGGCGCTCGCCGCGGCGCATCCCGCCCGGGCGCAGATGCTCGACGAGCCGATCAAGCCCTTGCCGCAAAAGATGGACCTTGACGCGCGCAAGGTCGACCTCGGCAAGAAACTCTTCCACGACAAGCGGCTCTCCAAGGACAACAGCCTGTCGTGCGCGAGCTGCCACGACATCGCGAAGGGCGGCGTCGACGGCCAGCAGTTCGCCACCGGCATCAAGGGGCAGGTCGGGCCGATCAACACCCCGACGGTGCTGAACAGCGGGCTCAACTTCAGGCAGTTCTGGAACGGCCGCGCCGCAACGCTCGAGGAGCAAGCCGCGGGGCCCGTGCACAACCCCGGCGAGATGGGCTCGAACTGGCAGGAAGTGATCGGCAAGCTGAGCAAGGACGCGGCTTTCGTGGCGCAGTTCAGGGCGGTGTACCCCGACGGCCTGCAGCCGCGTCACATCCAGGAGTCGATCGCCACCTTCGAGCGCTCGCTCATCACACCGAGCCGTTTCGACCGCTATCTGCTCGGCGATTCGCGCGCGATCGACGAGGATGAAAGGCAGGGCTACCAGCTCTTCAAGAACTACGGCTGCATCGCCTGCCATCAGGGCATGGGCATCGGCGGCAACATGTACCAGACCTTCGGCGTGCTCGGCGATTACTTCAAGGACAAGGGAAAGATCACGGACGCGGACCTCGGCCGCTACGCGGTCACCAAGAACGAGGCCGACCGCCACGTGTTCAAGGTTCCGAGCCTGCGCAACGTCGAGCTGACTGCGCCCTACTTCCACGACGGCTCCGCCAAGACGCTCGATGAGGCGATCGACGTCATGTTCCGCTACCAGCTCGGGCGCACCGCCCCGACGGCCGACAAGGCACTGATCGTCAAGTTCCTGAAAACGCTGACCGGTGAAAAGGGGATGCAATGAAGACGCTGCTACGGGGTGTGGTTTTCGCGGTGCTCGCCGCGGGACTGTGGCTTCTCTACCGCGAGACGCTGGGAGTCGATCCGGCGCAGCGCGAGCAAATTGCCTTCATCCTCAATGATCTGAGGCAGATCGACGCGCAGTGGGACGTGCACGTGCTGCGCTCCAAGACCGGGCTCGACAAGAACTACGACCCGCTGACGCGTCCGCAGGTCGCCGCGCTGCAGGTGCTCGAGTCCTCGGGCGGAAAGCTGGCGGCGGTCGACTACCGGCTGTCCGACTCCGAGGCCAAGCTGAAGGAGGCGCTGCTGGCCAAGATCGACCTGGTCGACCGGTTCAAGGCGCAGAACGCGATCCTGCGCAACTCGCTGCGCTTCGTCCCGCTCGCCGCGGAGGACCTGAAGACGAAGGCCCGCGAGGCGGGCGACGCCACGCCGGCAAAGCGCGCCGAGATGGCGGCGCTCGTCGAGAGCGTCGACCAGGTGCTGATCGATACGCTGAAGCTCGAGACCGCGCGCGACGCCGAGCTGAACGGCAACCTTCGCCGGCGGGTGACCAAGCTGGTGGAGCGTCGCGGCGACTACCCGAAGGCCCTCGGCGAGAGCTTCGATACCTTCCTGAACCACGTCGCCACCATCTCGGCGCAGAAGGAGCGGGAGGACGAGCTCCTCGAGCAGCTGGGCAGGGTTGCGCTGGCAGAGCGCATCGAGGCGGTCGACCGCGGCTTCATGTCTGCGTTCGACCGCCTGCTTGGAAAGCGCGACTCCTTCCGGCTCATGCTGTACGCCTATGCGGGCTTCCTGCTCGCGCTGGTCGCCTTCCTGCTCGGCCGCGGCAGCCGGCCGGAGACCGGCCCGGCGGCCTGAACGGTTCGGAACGGCGTCCATGACGGGTCATCCGCGAGGATGACCCGTTATACTTTTCGACCGACCCATTCCGGCTGCGAACAAAAGTTCACCCCGAATTTCTCGACGACGTGATCGCCGGGCTGGCGCTGCCGCAGAAGGCGCTGCCGCCGAAGTATTTCTACGATGACCCCGGCAGCCGGCTGTTCGAGCGCATCTGCAGGCTGCCCGAGTATTACCTGACGCGCACCGAGCTCGCGCTGACCAAGGCGAATATCGCGGCGATCGCGCGCTTTGCCGGGCGCGGCTGCGAGCTCGTCGAGTACGGCAGCGGCGAGAGCCTGAAGACGCGGCTCCTCATCCGCGCGCTGCGTCCCGCGGCATACCTGCCGGTCGACATCTCCCAAGCCGCCTTGCGCGGCGCAGCCGAGCGCCTCGGGCGCGAGTTCCCCTGGCTCGAGATCGTTCCGGTGAACGGCGACTTCTCGCGTCCCGTGGAGCTGCCGCGCTCGCGCGCCCCGCGCGTGGTGTACTTCCCCGGATCGACCATCGGCAACCTCTCGCCTGAGGAGGCGCACGCGTTTCTCTCGATGACGCGCGGCCAGGCCGCGCGCATGCTGGTGGGCGTCGACCTGCGCAAGGCCGCCACCACGCTGCACGCGGCCTACAACGACTCGCGGCGCGTCACCGCGGCGTTCAACCTGAACCTGCTCGCGCGCATCAATCGCGAGCTGGGCGCCGATTTCGATCCGAAGAGCTTCGAGCACTACGCGTTCTACAACGCCGCGGCGGGCCGGATCGAGATGCACCTCGTTTCGCTCACACGCCAGAACGTGCGCATCGGTCGC
The DNA here is from genome assembly GCA_035577785.1 of Burkholderiales bacterium. GTDB lineage: Bacteria > Pseudomonadota > Gammaproteobacteria > Burkholderiales > SG8-39 > SCGC-AG-212-J23. Next base: position 26,931 of record DATLUZ010000131.1, read on the forward strand.
CACCGCTTCGCCTTCGAGGCCGGCGAGTCGATCCACACGGAGAATTCGTACAAGTATTCGATCGAAGGCTTTCGCGCCCTCGCCGCCGCCGCGGGATACCTCGGGGAAAAGACCTGGACTGATCGGCGCGGCCTGTTTGCCCTTCATGCCCTCCGGGCAAACTAGATAAAAAAAATCGGGGTCTGACCCCGATTCTCCGCGATTCTGTTTTTGGTTAAAAACGCGTCAGGTGCGCTGGCTCGCCTTGGTGCTCATCTCGAGCCACTTGCGGATGCGGTTCGCGTCGGCGATCCGCGACTGCTTGCCCCAGGAGTCGAGCAGCACCACGATCAGGTCCTTGGACGCGAGGCGCACGTGCATCACGAGGCAGCGGCCTGCTTCGCTGATGTAGCCGGTCTTCGAGAGCTCGATGTCCCAGTGGGAGTTGCGCACCAGGCCGTTGGTGTTCACGAACCGCAGCTGGCGGTTGAAGGCTTTCACGGTCGCCCGGTCGCGCGTCGAGTACTCGCGGATCAGCGGATAGCTGTGCGCGGCGCGCACCAGCTTCACCAGGTCGCGCGGGCTGGAGACGTTCGACGGCCGGAGCCCGGTCGGGTCGACGAAGTGGCTGTCGCTCATGCCGAGCTCGGCGGCCTTCTCGTTCATCGCCTTGACGAAGGCGGGCACGCCGCCGGGATAGGTCCGGCCGAGCGCCGCCGCGGCGCGGTTCTCCGAGGCCATGAGCGCGACTAGAAGCAGCTCGTCGCGCGTCAGGGTGGTGCCGGGCATCAGGCGCGAGCGCGTGCCTTTGACGGTGTCGACGTCCTCGCGGCTAACCACGATGCGCTGCTCGAGGTCGAGGCCGCGATCGAGGATGATCATCGCGGTCATCAGCTTGGTGATCGAGGCGATGGGGACGATGGCCTCGCTGTTCTTGTTGATGACCACCTCGCCGGTGGAGGCATCCTGCACCATCACGGCCGCCGAGCGCAGGTAGACGACCTTCTGCGGCTGGGCCTGGGCAAAACCGATGGTCAGGGCGAGGACGAAAAACAGCGCGAATGCAGCGACGATTCCTTCGAGGGAATGAAGTTTTCTTTGTTGCGCAGCCATGGACGCGAATCTTTTCTTAGCGTTAGCGGTTTCCGTTTGTTATGGCCATGCCCTACTTGGCGCATGGGGTTGTCGCAGTCTAGACGACGCCAAAAGAAAAAATCAAGCAAAATCATGTAGTAGGAAATAGTTCCTCAAATCGTCGTGAAATATGCACACTGTCGGGCTGAGGCTACAGGGTTTGTTCTCGGGTTTCGGCGTCGTCCAGCACCGCCCTGGCCTCCTCGGCTTCCCGTTGGAGCTCCCACATTTTGGCGTATTCACCTTTTTCTTCAATAAGTTGCAGGTGGGTACCGCGCTCGACCACCCGGCCGTGGGAGAGCACCAGGATGAGATCGGCATCCATGACCGTGGAAAGGCGGTGAGCGATCACTAACGTAGTGCGCCCCCGGGCGATGCGCTCGAGCTCGGCCTGGATCGCCTTCTCGGCGCGCGAGTCGAGCGCCGAAGTGGCCTCGTCGAAAATGAGGATGCGCGGGTTCTTGAGCAGCGCGCGGGCGATCGCGACGCGCTGCTTCTCGCCGCCCGAGAGCTTGAGGCCGCGCTCGCCGACGGCGGTCTCGTACTTTGCCGGCAGACCCTCGATGAAGTCGTGAATGTGCGCCGCGCGCGCCGCCTCGATCACTTCGGCGTCGCTTGCCTCGGGCCGCCCGTAGCGGATGTTGTAGAGGATGGTGTCGTTGAAGAGCACCGTGTCCTGCGGAACGATGCCGATGGCGCCGCGCAGGCTCGTCTGCTTCACCTGCCGCAGGTCGAGGCCGTTGATCGTGATCGATCCGCCGGAGACGTCGTAGAAGCGGTACAGCAGCCGCGCCAGGGTCGATTTGCCGGAGCCGGAGTGGCCCACGACCGCCACGCGCTGGCCGGCCGCGATGCTGAACGAGACGCCGTGGAGGATCTGCCGCGCTTTCTCATAGAAGAAGTCGACATCGTGGAACGCGACCGTCGCGGGTCCCGGCGGCACCTCGGGCGCGCCCGGCCGATCCTCGATCTCGCGATGCATCGAGAGCAGCCCGAACATCCGGTCCATGTCGAGCAGCGACTGCTTGATGTTGCGGTACACCATGCCCAGCACGTTGAGCGGGATATAGAGCTGGATGAGAAGGCCGTTCACCAGCACGAGATCGCCGAGCGTGAAGCTCTTTTCGATCACGCCCTGCGCGGCGAGATACATCAGGGCGGTGACCGCCCCGGCGATGATCAGGCTCTGGCCGATGTTCAGCAGGCCGAGCGAGGACTCGCTCTTGGTCGCGGCGTCCTCGTACTTCCTCAGGTTCTCGTCGTAGCGACGGGCCTCGAACTCCTCGTTGCCGAAGTACTTGACGGTTTCGTAGTTGAGCAGGCTGTCGATGGCGCGGGCGTTGGCTTTCGAGTCGAGCTCGTTGGCGCGCCGCCGGATCTCCATGCGCCACTCGGTGACGAGCACGGTGAAGGCGATGTAGAGCGCGACCGCGCCGAAGGTGACCGCGGCGAAGCGCCAGTCGAAGCGGCTGAGGAGCACGACCGCCACGAGCGCGAACTCCAGGATCACCGGCAGGATCGAGAACAGGAGATACGAGAGCAGCGTGGAGATGCCGTTCGTCCCGCGCTCGATGTCGCGCGTCATGCCGCCGGTCTGGCGCTCGAGGTGGAAGCGCAGCGACAGGCTGTGCAGGTGGCGGAACACGCCGAGGGCGATGCGCCGCATCGCGCGCTGCGCCACGCGCACGAACACCACGTCGCGCAGCTCCTGGAACAGCGTGGTCGAGAATCTCAGGATGCCGTAGGTCGCGAGCAGCGCGACCGGGACGGCGACAATGGCGGTTGCCGCGTCCAGGCGGTCGACCAGCTGCTTCATGATCAGCGGCACGGCGACGTTCGCGAGCTTCGCCACGATGAGGAAGGCGAGCGCGATCACCACGCGCCACTTGTATTCCCACAGGTAGGGCGCGAGCGTGGCGACGTTGCGCCATTCCCCGCCTTTCAGCCGGTTCTGCATGGAGCGCGCGATTCTAGTGCGTCCGCGGCGTGAAAAATGCCGCGCGCCGAAGTTTGCTTGCACGTCAGGCTTCTTCGCAGAAGGAAAACCCATGTCATTGATAGAAGATGAGACCTAGTACGCTAGCGCCGCGGCAAGTTGCGTGTAAGCTGCCCTGAAAAATTCCCGGCGTGCTTTGTCGCCGGCACTAACAAATAGGGGAGCGGGGGAAGCCATGGGTCTGCGGCTCAAGTTCAACCTGGTGTTGATTCTCGTGTTCGTCATCGGCCTGGGCGTGGCGGGCTTCATGTCGTACGACCTGTTGCACAAGAACGCGCAGGACGAGGTGCTGCGCAACGCCGGCGTCATGATGGAGGCGGCGCTTTCCATGCGCGGCTACACCGTCGGCAAGGTGCGGCCGCTGCTGCCCAACGACCCGGACAAGTTCCTGCCGGAAAGCGTGCCCGCGTTCGCCGCTACCGAGATCATGCATCTGCTTCAGAAGAAGTACCCGGACTACTCGTACAAGGAAGCGTCGTTCAACCCGACCAACCCGCGCAACAAGGCGGTCGACTGGGAAAGCGACATCCTGAACACCTTCCGCAACGGCGGCCCGCTCAAAGAGGTCTCGGGGGTCCGCGACACGCCGACCGGCCGCTCGCTGTACCTGGCGCGGCCGCTGAAGATCGCCGACGAGGCCTGCCTCAGCTGCCACACCAATCCCGACATGGCGCCGCCGTCGATGGTGAAGCTCTACGGCCCGCACGGCGGCTTCGGCTGGAAATTGAACGAGGTGATCGCCACGCAGATCGTGTCGGTGCCCATGGACCTGCCGATCCGTAACGCCAACCACGCGTTCGTGACTTTCATGAGCTCGGTCGCGGTGGTGTTCACGGTGCTCTTCGTGCTGCTCAACGTGATGCTGACGATCTTCATCGTGCATCCGATCATGCAGCTCGCGCACACGGCCGACGCCATCTCCAAGGGGCGGCTCGACATGCCCGAGTTCAAGGACAAGGGCCGCGACGAGGTGTCGCAGCTCGGCCAGGCGTTCAACCGCATGCGGCGCAGCCTGCAGAAGGCGATCGCCCTCATCGACAAGGCGTAGGTCGCGGCAATGGCGGTGCCCGCTCTTCCCTCCGGCTACGCGCTCCAGGAATACCGCATCGAGAGGCTGCTTGGCGCGGGCGGATTCGGCCTGACCTACCTTGCCATCGACACGAACCTCAACCTGAGGGTGGCGATCAAGGAATACCTGCCCTCCGACATCGCGATCCGGAACCCCGATCACTCCGTCGCGCCGAACTCCTCGCCGGTCGCCGAGGATTTCATGTGGGGCAAGCGCCGCTTCCTCGACGAATCGCGCACCATCGCCTCGTTCCGCCATCCGAACATCGTCCGGGTGATGCGCTTCTTCGAGGCCAAGGGCAGCGCGTACATGGTCATGGAGTACGTCGAGGGCGACGCCCTGCCCGACTGGATCAAGCCGCGCCGGCCGCTGCCGGAGGCGCAGGTCATGGCGATCGCCGGCCCGCTCCTCGAGGGGCTGCAGGTGGTCCACAACGCGGGCTACCTGCACCGCGACATCAAGCCGGGCAACATCTACATCCGCTACGACGGCAGCCCGGTCCTGCTCGATTTCGGCTCGGCGCGCCAGAGTAGCGACGGCGACGCCCTCACGGCGATCGTCACTCCGGGCTATGCGCCGTTCGAGCAATACCACTCGAACGGGCAACAGGGTCCCTGGAGCGACGTCTACGCCTTTGCCGGCGTGCTCTACTGGATCGTGACGGGCAACCGGCCGCTCGAGGCCGCGGCACGCGTGCGCGAAGACACGATGCCGCCTGCGCTCAAGGCAGGAGACCGCAATCGCTACCGGCCCGAGTTTCTCGCGGCGATCGACTGGGGACTTGCGCCGCACGAGGACGATCGCCCGCAGAGCGTTCACGAATTGCGCGCGGCGCTCGCGGGGACGATGGAGCCCAAGCTGAAGCCGGCCGAACCGGCGCCGCCGCCTCCACCGCCGCCGCCGGCCGCGCCCAAGCCGGTGCACTTCGACGCCAAGTTCCTCGACCAGGTCGAGCGCGAGCTCGCGCAGCACGTCGGCCCGATCGCGCCGGTCATGGTGAAGAAGGCAGTGAAGAAGGCCCAGGATCCGGCCGAGCTGGTCCAGCTCCTCGCGGCGGACATCACGCACAACGGCCTGCGCCTCAAGTTCGAGCGGCGTTTCGCCGATCAGTCGCGCCCGGTTTCCCGGTCGCAGCCAGTCAGCGCCTCGCCCGCCGGACCGAGCGGCCCACCCAGCGGTCCCTCGCTCTCGCCCGAGACCCTGAGGCGCGTCGAGACCCAGCTTGCCCAATACCTCGGGCCCGTGGCGCAGGTGATCGTACGGCGCGCAGCGCTCAAGGCGCGCGACACCTCGGAGCTCTATCTGATGGTGGCCGACGAGATCGAAGACCCGGCGGAGAAAAAGGCCTTCATCCGGCGGGGAATCTCGGTTTCGAGCAAGGTCTAGGCTTCTCCCCCAGCTTGGCTGGAAGGTGCAAGGTCTTGACGCGCGGGCCGGCAGTGGTTATCGTTCAAACGTTCGTTTGAACTCGGAAATCCCCATGCCGGCCTCTACCCTGCGCACTGTCAAGCCGCCGCACGAGACGCGTACCCGCATTCTCGATGCCGCGGAAGAGCTTTTCATGCAACACGGCTTCGAAGGCACGTCGATGCGCCAGCTCACGGCCAAGGCCGACGTCAACCTCGCGGCGGTGAACTATCACTTCGGCTCCAAGGACGCCCTCATCGAGGCGGTGTTTCGCAGGCGCCTGGATCCCATGAATTGCGCACGGATTGCCGCCCTCGACGCCATCGAAGCGACCGGCCGGACACTTCCCCCCGAGGCGATCATCCGCGCTTTCGTGGGCGAGAGCCTGCGCATGATCGAGGACGCCAAGGGCGGCGGGCGCAACTTCATTCGCCTGCTCGGCCGCAGCTACACCGAACCCTCGAAGCCGATCCGCGTGCTGATCGGGCAGCTCTACGAGCCGGCGATGGAGCGCTACAAGTCCGCGTTCGAGCGCGCGCTTCCCCAGATGCCGCCCGAAGAGCTGGTCTGGCGCATGCACTTCATGTTCGGCACGCTCTCGTACACCCTCGCCGCCACCGACGCGGTGCAGCTCATCGCCGGCTGCAAGCCCGAGGACCGGCACGATGCGCGCCTGCTCGAGGACCGCCTCACTGCCTTTCTCGCCGCCGGGCTGACCGCGCCGCTCAAGCACGCAGTGCGCAAAGCCGCCTAGGAGCCTCCATGCTCGAATTCATTCTCGCCGCGCTCGCCGTCTTCCTGGTCTTCGGCTTCTTCGGCCTCGCCATCGGCTGGTGGACTCTCGCCGCCGGCGCCCTGCTTTTCTATCTGTCCGTGAATCTGGAGCTCACCCCCATTGCCAACGTGGTGCTGGCGTCGGCGTTTGTTGTCATCGCGGCGGTGCTCAATGTGCCCTGGCTGCGCCGAAAGCTCCTCACCGACCGCATCCTCGCGGTCTATCGCCGCATCCTGCCCGACATGTCGCAGACCGAGAAGGAAGCGATCGACGCCGGCACCGTGTGGTGGGACGCCGATCTCTTCTCCGGCAAGCCCGACTGGGCGAAGCTCCTCGCGGTCCCCGAGCCGCGGCTCACCGCGGACGAGCAGGCGTTTCTCGACGGCCCCGTCGAGGAGCTGTGCGGGATGTGCGACGAATGGGAGATTACGCACGAGCACCAGGATCTGCCGCCGCGCGCGTGGCAGTACGTGAAGGACAAGGGCTTCCTCGGGATGATCATCCCGAAGCAGTACGGCGGCCTGGGCTTCAGCGCGCTCGGCCATTCGGCGGTGGTGCATAAGCTCGGCACGCGCTCGAGCACCGCGGCGATCTCGGTGATGGTGCCGAATTCGCTCGGGCCCGGCGAGCTGCTCCTGCACTACGGCACCGAGGAGCAGAAGAACCACTACCTCCCGCGCCTCGCGAAAGGGCTCGAGATCCCGTGCTTCGCGCTCACCAGCCCCGAAGCCGGCTCCGACGCCGCCTCGATTCCCGACTACGGCATCGTGTGCCGGGGGGTCTGGCAGGGGAAGGAAGTGCTCGGCATGCGCGTCACCTGGGACAAGCGCTACATCACGCTCGGGCCGATAGCCACGCTTCTTGGCCTGGCGTTCCGCCTGTACGACCCCGATCACCTTCTTGGACAAGCGGTCGACTTGGGCATTACTTGCGCCCTGGTGCCGACGAATACGCCCGGCGTAAACATCGGACGGCGCCACATGCCGCTCAACGCCGCGTTCCAGAACGGGCCCAACTCCGGCAAGGACGTCTTCATGCCGCTCGACTGGATCATCGGCGGCCGGGAGTACGCGGGCAAAGGCTGGATGATGCTCATGGGCTGTCTTGCCGCGGGACGCGCGATTTCGCTGCCGAGCTCCGCGGCCGGCGGCACCAAGGCGCTGGTGCGCTTCGTCGGCGCGTACGCGCGGGTGCGCAGCCAGTTCAGGACGCCGATCGGGCGGCTCGAGGGCGTCGAGGAAGCGCTGGGACGCATCGCCGCGCACTGCTACATGATGGACGCGACCCGCATCATGAGCGCGGGCGCGGTCGACCTCGGCGAGAAGCCGGCGGTGCTCTCCGCGATCGCCAAGTACCACATGACCGAGCGCGCGCGCCAAAGCGTGAACGACGCGATGGACATCGTCGGCGGCAAGGGCATCTGCCTCGGCCCGAACAACTGGGTCGGTCGCGGCTACCAGATGACGCCGATCGCCATCACCGTCGAGGGCGCCAACATCCTGACCCGCACCCTGATCATCTTCGGCCAGGGCGCGATCCGCTGCCATCCCTACGTGCTGCGCGAGATGCGCGCCGCCAAGGAGATGAGCGGCGCGGACGCGGCGCGCGAGTTTGACGACGCCTTCACCTCGCATGTCGGCCATGTCATCTCCAACGCGGTGCGCGCGTGGATCCACGGCATCACCAGTTCGCGCCTCGCCCATACGCCGAAGAACGGCGCGCCGGAGCTGATGCACTACTACCGCTTCAGCGGCCGCCTGTCGGCGGCGTTCGCCTTCCTCGCCGACATGTCGATGATGGGCATGGGCGGCGCGCTGAAGCGCAAGGAGAAGATCTCCGGGCGGCTGGGCGACGTGCTGTCGATGCTGTACCTCATCTCCTGCACCCTCAAGCGCTACGAGGACCAGGGCCGCATCAAGGAGGACCTGCCGCTGGTGCGCTGGGCGGTGCGCGACATGACCTACACCGCGCAGG
>DATLUZ010000132.1:0-18265 GCA_035577785.1 Burkholderiales bacterium
CTCACCATCCGCAACGGCACGGTCGCGACCGCCGCGGAGACGATGCGCTGCGACATCGGCATCGCGGGAGAGAAGATCGTCGCTCTCGCGGAGCATCTCCCGGCGGGTAGGCGCGACATCGACGCCCGCGGACGCTACGTCGTCCCGGGCGGCATCGACAGCCATTGCCACATCGAGCAGCTCTCCGGCATGGGCATCATGTCGGCCGACGACTTCTACAGCGGCAGCGTGTCCGCGGCCTTCGGCGGCACGACCACGATCATCCCGTTCGCGGCGCAGCACCGCGGCACGTCCGTCACGGCCACGGTCGCCGACTACCACGAGCGCGCGCGCACCAAGGCGGTGATCGACTACGGGTTTCACCTGATCATCGGCGAGCCCACCGACAAGGTCCTGAAGGAAGAGCTGCCCGCGGCGATCAAGGGCGGGATCACCTCGTTCAAGGTCTACATGACCTATCCCAAGTGGCGGCTGGAGGATTACCAGCTCCTCGACGTGCTCAACGTCGCCGACCGCGAGGGGGCGCTGGTGATGGTGCACGCCGAGAACGACGACATGATCCGCTGGATCGCCAGGCAGCTCCTCGAGCGCGGGCACGGCGCGCCGAAGTTCCACGGCGTGGCGCACGACGCGCTCGCCGAGGCCGAGGCGACGCATCGCATCATCATGCTGTCGCGCCTCCTCAGCGTGCCGGTCCTGATCGTCCACGTCTCGAGCCCCGAGGCCACCAACACCATCCGCGCCGCGCAGACCCTCGGCGCGAAGATCTACGCCGAGACCTGTCCGCAGTATCTCGTGCTGACGGCCGACGACATGGACCGCCCCGGAGTCGAAGGCGCGAAGTGGTGCTGCAGCCCGCCGCTGCGCGACAAGGCGGCGCAGGCGGCGATCTGGGCCGGCCTCGCCAACGGCACCTTCCAGGTCTACTCGTCCGACCACGCACCGTACCGCTTCGACGAAACCGCCAAGATTCCGCGCGGCGACAAGACCACGTTCAAGGAAATGGCGAACGGCGTGCCGGGCATCGAGATGCGCCTGCCGATCCTCTTCTCCGAGGGCGTGCTGAAGAAGCGGCTCAGCCTCAGCGAGTTCGTGGCGCTCGGCTCGACCAACCACGCGCGCATGTACGGCCTCTATCCGCGCAAGGGCACCATCGCCGTCGGATCGGACGCCGACGTCGCTATCTGGAATCCCGAGGTCGAAAAACGGATCGACTACTCGATGATGCACGACGCGGTCGGCTACACGCCCTACGAGGGACAGGTCTACACCGGCTGGCCGGAGACGGTGCTCAGCCGCGGTCGAATCGTTGTCGAAAATAATCAACTAAGAGTCGAGCGCGGATCAGGCAAGTACCTCGCGCGCGGCGTGCCGGGTCCCGTGGGCACCGCTGCCGGCATCGATGGCCCTGCGCGCCAACTGAGGAAATTCATCCATGGCTAGACATCTCAAGATCGCCGCCGCCCAGCTCGGACCGCTGAACCGGGAGGATTCCCGCGCCGTCGCCGTTTCGCGCTTGACGAACCTGTTGAGAGAAGCGCACGGCATGGGCGCGAAGTTCGTCGTCTTCCCGGAGCTCGCCTTCACCACGTTCTTCCCGAGATGGTGGATGGAGGACCAGCGTGAAGTTGATGCTCGATATTTCGAATCTACGGTTCCCTCCAAAGAGACTGCGCCCCTCTTTGAGGAAGCAAAGAAACTTGGGATCGGCTTCTACATCGGCTACGCCGAGCTCACGCCCGAGAAGCGGCGCTTCAACAGCGCAATACTCGTCGGTCCCGACGGCAGCCTCGTCGGGAAGTACCGCAAGGTGCACCTGCCGGGGCACGCGGACCACAAGCCGAAGGCCGCGTTCCAGCACCTGGAGAAGAAATACTTCGAGGTCGGGGACCTCGGCTTTCGGGTGTGGAAGTTTCTCGACACCATCACCGGCATGCTGATCTGCAACGACCGGCGCTGGCCCGAGGCGTTCCGGGTGCTGGCGCTGCAGGGCGCCGAGATCGTGGCGCTCGGCTTCAACACGCCGAGCGAGAACCTGCACTACCCGGAACCGCCGGCGCTGCGGGTGCACCACCACCTGATCATGGCGCAGTCGATGGCGTTCCAGAACGCCACCTGGCTGGTCGAGACCGCGAAAGCCGGCTTCGAGGACGGCTTCCGCATGTTCGGCCATTCGCTCATCGTCGCGCCCACCGGCGAGATCGCGGCCAAGTCCCAGACCGAGGAGGACGAGGTGATCGTCCACAATTGCGACATCGACCTCGCCGCGCAGCTCAAGAAGACCATGTTCAACTTCGCCGCGCACCGGCGCCCGGAGCACTACCGGCTGATCGTCGAGCGCGTGGGCGCCGAAGTCACGCCCGCGAGGCCCGGAACGTAAAGCGATCGATTGGTCGTCCCCGCGAAGGCGGGGACCCAGTTTCGAAAACATAAATGGACCTCGAACTCGCGCAACTGCCACCGCCTGAACGCTACAAGATCCTCATCGGCCTCGTGATCCCGCGGCCCATCGCCTGGGTCTCGACCTGGAGCGAGAACGGCGTGGCGAACTGCGCGCCGTTCTCGTTCTTCAACGTGATCTCGGAGGAGCCGCCGCTTTGCATCCTCAGCTTCAACCGCCGCTCCGACGGGATGCTCAAGCACACGCTCAAGAACATCCGCAGGACCGGCGAATTCGTGGTCAACCTCGCCGACGAGGGCACGGCCAACGCGATGCACGCCTCGAGCGCCGAGCTGCCGGAAGCCGAGAGCGAATTCGCGCGAACCGGCCTGACGGCGGTGCCGGCGCTCATGGTGAAGCATCCGCGCATCGGCGAGGCGGCCGCTTCGCTCGAGTGCCGCATCGAGCGCCGCATCGAGTTCGGTCCCGAGCGCGAGCTGGTCATCGGCACCATCCTGCTCGTCCACGCGCGCGACGGCATCATCGATCCGAAGACCAAGCGCATCTCCGAGGAGCGCTACCGGCCGGTCGGCCGCCTTTTCGCCGCCCGCTACTGCACCACGCGCCAGCGCTTCAATTTGCCGGGCGAGCTGCCCTGATTCGGGGTCAGACCCCGAATTCCTCTACGCGGCGCGCCGGAGCGAAAGCAGCACCGCACTGGCGAGGATCACTATTGCCGCGACGAGCAGCGTGCCGTTGATGGGCTGCAGGAGCAGCGCCGGATCGCCCTGCGCGAGCGACAACGTTTGCCGAAGGGCCTGTTCCAGCCTGTCGCCGAATGCGGCTCCCATATAAAGGAGGAACCGGTTCCAGCCCAAGATTTTCGCCGCGACCCCCAGCACGCCGAAGACGAGCACCCAGGCAATTTCGACGTAGCTCTCCATGAGCGAATACGCGTAGTAGCACGCGGCGGCAATGGCGAGCACCGCAGCGAGACGCATGGCGAGCGCCGCGGGCAGCGGCAGCCGGGGCGCCTGCCAGGCCGTGACCAGCCTCGTATAGCTGCGCAAGAACAGCTTCGGAGAGCCGAGGCAAACGAAGGCATCCCCGACGACGAACACGCCGAACAGCACGATGTCGGCGCCGATTCCGTGAAGGAGCCCTTCCACTCCCATGGTGAAGCGCAATACTCCCGTTACGGGATCGACGCCGACGGTGGCGAGCAGCAGCCCGAGAAACGCCATGCCGGCGGCGCGGATACGCGAGCTGTGTGCCAGCGCGAGCGCGATCGCAAGCTCCAGCACGAGCAGCGCCATGAACTCGGGCGGCCCAAAGCGCAGAAACAGCGGTTCGCCCCAGGTCTGCAAGGCGAAGTACAGCGCGACGATGGCCGCAGCGACGATCGCGACATAAAGCGGACGCGAGGGCCGGACCGGCGGCGGGCTGCGCCGAAACGCCACGCGAGCGAGCAGCACGACCGCGACGATGCAAAGCAATCCTGCCACGACTGCCGGGAAGAACCCCGCGCCGGGCCCCATCTCGCCGCCGGCAGAACGGTCGGGGGCAAACCACAGCGCGAGCGCGCCGACGATCAGCAGGATCGCGCCGAGCGCGATGTCCGAGGCCCGCCGGATCGCGTCGGTTTCGAGCCAGGTCTCCGGCGCCATGCCGGCCTTCCTTTCTAATTCCTCTACATCCAGTTCAGCCGCACCCGCCCGATCGCCATCGCGACCGCCGCCTGCGTGGGCTCGACCACCGGGATGCCGAGCTCGTCCTGCAGCGCCTTGCGGTAGCGCGCCATGCCGGCGCAGCCCATGATGACCACGTCGGCGTGCCGGTCGCGCAGCGCCTTGCCGACTTCCACCATGCGGCCGAAGGTCTTCTCCGCATTCGACAATTCGACCACCGGCAGGTTGACCGAGAGCTCGGCCGCGAGGCGCGAGGTGAGGCCCATCGCGCCGACGTAGCGCAGGTGGCGCGCAATCGATTGCCTCAGGATCGCGATCACGCCGAATCGCTGGCCCAGGGTGAGCGCGGTGAGGATGCCGCATTCGGCGATGCCGAGCACCGGCTTTTTCGTCGCCTCGCGCAGCGAGTGGAGGCCCGGGTCGCTGTAGCACGCGACGACGAACGCCGCGTATTCCTTTTCACTCTTCGCCAGCAGCTGCAGCATCGGGCCAACGACGGCATCCACCTGCTGCTGGGTCTCGATGCCGGGCGGGCCTTCCTTCAGCGTCACGCAATCGATCGCGGGGCCGCCGGCCATGCGCAGCGGCTCGACCGCTGCGTCGATGCCGCGCGTCACGACTTCGGTGGAGTTTGGATTGATGACGAGGATTCGCTCGGCCATGTCCAAATACTACCGTTTCGCATGGTTTTATCGGAGAATCCGGCGAAACCTTGGAGGAGGTTCGTGATGCTGCATCGCTGCCTGTCGCTTTTCGCCGCCGCGCTGCTCGCCTCGGGCGCCGCGCTCGCCCAATCCAACCTGCCGCCGCTGCGCACCGGCGTCGACGGCACCTTCGCGCCGCACGCCATGCCGAAGCTGGGCGGCGGCATCGAGGGCTTCCAGATCGATCTCTTCACCGAGGTCGCCCGGCGCATGAACCGCCAGATCACGTTCGACCCGGTGAGCTTCTCGACGCTGATCCCCGGGCTGCAGGCGGGCCGTTACGACTTCATCGCCGCGCCGACCACGGTGACCAAGGAGCGCGCCGAGGCCATGATCTTCACCGCCGGCTACCTCTGGACCGCGTACCAGTTCGGCATCAAGAAGGGCTCCAAGCCGATCAAGGACTGGTCCGACCTCAAGGGCAAGGTGGTCTCGGTCAACAAGGGCACGCCCTACGAGACGCTCAGCAAATCGATGGGCGAAAAATACGGCTTCAGCGTCCAGGCCTACGACACCCAGCCCGACGCCACCCAGGCCGTGCTCTCGGGCCGCGCGTACGCCACCCTCGGCGGCAACACGACCATCGTGTACGCGGCGAGCAAGAACCCGCAGTTCGTGGCCGACCTCGAGTTGAGCGACACGCGCGCGCACTGGGCGGCGCCGTTCCGCAAGGACAGCGTGGCGCTCCGCAACCAGATGCAGGACGTGCTCGACTGCATGAAGAAAGACGGGACCATTGCGAAGATGTCGGAGAAGTGGTTCGGCCGCGCGCCCGGCCCCGACGCGCTCGAGCGCGTCATCACGCCGGGCTACGGCGTGCCCGGCATGCCGGGGTATGACCCGACGCCGCACGCCTTGAAGTGCGGCTAGTCGTAGAAGCACGCGGGATCCACAAGCATTTCGGCGCGCTTCATGTCCTGAAAGGCGTCGACCTCGTGCTCGCCGAGCGCGAGCTCGTGTTCGTCATCGGCCCCTCGGGCTCGGGCAAGTCGACGCTGCTCCGCTGCCTGAACCGGCTGGAAGAGCCGACCTCCGGCACGGTGATCGTCGACGGCGTCGACATGCTCGATAAGCGCACCGATCTTAATCGTGCGCGCCAGCGCATCGGCATGGTGTTCCAGTCCTTCAACCTCTACCCGCACATGAGCGCGCTCGGCAACGTGACGCTGGCGCTGCGCAAGGTGGCCGGAAGATCCCGCGACGAAGCCGACCGGCTCGGCCGCGCCGCGCTCGAGCGCGTAGGATTAGCCGACCGCGCCGGCCACACGCCGGGCCAGCTCTCCGGCGGGCAGCAGCAGCGCGTGGCGATCGCGCGCGCCATCGCGCTCGAGCCGCGCGTCATGCTCTTCGACGAGCCGACCAGCGCGCTCGACCCGGAGCTCGTCGGCTCGGTGCTCGGCGTGATGCGGGATCTCCGCGAGAGCGGCATGGCGATGATCGTGGTCAGCCACGAGATGGGCTTCGCCCGCAACGCCGCCGACCGCGTGGTGTTCATGGACCAGGGCGCGATCGTGGAGGAGGGCCCGCCGGCCGCGATCTTCGAGACGCCGGTTCAGGAGCGCACGCGCGCCTTCATCGGCCAGATCCAGCGCCACTGAGAGCGGCGATGTCCAACTGGGACCGCTTCGTCGAGACCTTCTTCAACGCCAGGGTCATGGCGAAGTACGCGCCCGACATCGCCTACGGCACGCTCGTCACCATCGAGCTCGCGGCGCTCATCATCGTCACCGGCATCGCTTGCGGGCTTGCGCTCGCGCTGCTGCGCAGCTTCGGCATCCGGCCCCTGAACCTGCTGATCATCTTCGTCGTCGATCTCTTCCGCGCGCTCCCGCCTCTCGTCATCATCGTCTTCATCTACTTCGGCCTGCCTGCAGTCGAGATCGCGCCTTCGGGCTTCGTCTCGACCTGGCTCGCGCTCGCGCTGGTGCTGACCGCGTTCTCCGAGGAGATCTTCTGGGCGGGGATCACCTCGATCCCCAAGGGCCAGTGGGAAGCCGCGCGCTCGACCGGACTTTCGTACGGCCAGACCCTGCTCAACGTCGTCCTCCCGCAGGCGCTGCGTCTCACCATCCCGCCGCTCACCAACCGGACCATCGCGATCACGAAGGGCACCGCGCTCGGCACCGTGGTGGCGGTGAGCGAGATCCTCGGCATGGCCTCCTCCGCGGTGTCGAACAGCTACAACCCCTCGCCCCTCACCATGGGCGCCGCCGCGTACCTGATCCTCTTCTTCCCCATGGTGGTCCTCGGCCGCTGGCTGGAGACGAAGATGCAGTGGAAGCACTGAGCCATGCTCCAGACCTTCTTCAACGCCGACATCCTCAAGCAAGCGTGGCCGATCATCCTCGCCGGCCTGGGCAACACCGTGCTGCTATCGCTCGTCGTCGTGCCGCTCGGGCTTTTCGGCGGGCTGATCCTCGCGATGCTGGCGAGCGTTCGCAAGCCCTGGGTGCGCTGGCCGCTGATGGCCTGGGTCGACTTCTTCCGCGCCTTCCCGCCGCTCGTGCTCCTCATCTTCTTCTACGCCGGCCTGCCGTTCGTCGGCCTCGAGCTCGGCGGCTTCGCCTGCGTGTGCATCGCCTTCTTCCTCAACACCGGCGCCTACTACGGCGAGATCCTGCGCGCCGGCATCGATTCCGTCCCCGCCGGCCAGACCGAGGCCGCCCGCAGCACCGGCCTCGGCCGCCTCCAGACCATGCTCCACGTCGTCCTGCCGCAGGCCGTGCGCAACGTCCTCCCGGATCTCCTCTCCAACACCCTCGAAGTTGTCAAGCTCACCGCGCTGGGCAGCGTCGTTGCGATGCCCGAGCTCCTCTTCCAGGCACGGCAGGCGCAGAGCCTGACCTACAACCCCACGCCGATCGTCGTCGCCGCGCTGATCTACTTCGTGCTGCTCTGGCCGCTGGTGCGGCTGCTAAGCCGGCTGGAGAACCGCGCGCTCGCCGCGCGCTAGCCCGAGGAAGAAATAGGGACTGTCCTGGACTGTCCCTGTTTTCAAATGGGCGCCGCGAGAACCGTCAGCCCGGACAGGATCAGTGCGACGCCGGCGAAGCGTGAGCTGAAACGCCCGGCGGGCAGAAGCTTTTCCGCGAGGACGAACGCCGCGATGAGCGCGATCCAGGCGAGGTTCATGACGCCCAGGGCGAAGAGAAGAAGCATCAGCAGCCAGCAGCAGCCGACGCAGTAGGCGCCGTGCGCGGCGCCCATCCGCAGCGCGCCCAGGGGCCCGGGATGCCAATTGGTGATGAAGAACTGCACCGGCTCACGGCACTTGCTCAGGCACAGCTTCTTCAGCGGCGTGAACTGGTACGCCCCGGCCGCGAGGAGGAGCGCGCCGCTCAGCCAGGGGCTGGCGGAAAGCATCATCGGCGCGAGCAGGCCGGTCCCCTCGAGCGCGGCCTGCAACAGCGCGGCCAGCACGGCGAAGCCGGCCCACGCGAGGAGATAGCCCGCGACGAAGAGCCACACGGCCGCAAGCGCCACGCCGCGCTCGGCGTTCTTTCGCACCATCGCCGCGTACAGGAGGATCGCCGGGGAGGCGGAAGGCAGCATCATGGCGGCCATCATCACGGTCCACATGGCGAGCGTCATGGCGATGCCCGTCTCCATGCCGCCGGGCATGGACGCCATGCCCCACAGGTAGAACCATGCGAGCCCGGCGATGGCCGCCAGGCCGGCGGCTATCCCGACCACGCGAAGGGCGCGAAGTGGCCGTTGCGCGTGCCGCTCGAGTCGTCCCAGCGGATGCCGAATGCGTTGAACTTGCTGCGCTTCGCCTTGGCGAGCGCGATCTTGCTGTTCACCGGGTGGCAGGTATTGTCGAGGTAGATCGGCTCGCCCGGGCGCGCGGGTCCGGGCACGCCTTCCAGCGACTGGTCGATCAGATCGCCCGCCTTCACCGAGATCTTCATGCCGTCGATCTCGAAGCGGATCGGACGCTTCTCGACGCCGGCGACTTTTCCGACCAGCGGCCCCAGCGCGGCCATCGGGCCGCCGGCCGCGCCGGTGGCGATCGCGCCGATCGCCTCCGCCTGCTTGTCGGAGGCGCGCTCGTCCACGATCAGCCCGACGGTGATGTTGCCCTCGGCCATGGCTTTCGGCGCATGCAGCAGCAGGACGAAGGACAGGCCGTCGAGCTTGACGCCGTCCTTTTCGCCCTTGTCGATGCGCATCGCGATGGCCACCTTGCAGTCGCCCTCGGTCGGCGGCGCGGTGAGGTTCGAGCCGATGCACGGACAAATGAACTCGCAATTGCAAGTTTCCATGTATTGCCCTTGAACGCGCCAGCCGGCCATTGACGGTCTCCCCGGGATAAAAGGATAAAAGGATAAAAGAGTCAGCGCAGCCTACTCCCGCACCGGAGAGGCGGCAAGCGCTGCATCGGCGATAACAGGCCGAGTACAGCCAGTTGCCTGAACGCGCCAAAGGGGCGCAATATTGACGCGAAGGATTTCCCATCCTTAACAAGAACAAAGGCACCACCATGAAGAAGACACTGGCCGCCGCGCTCGCCGCGGCAGCATGCGCCTTCGCCGCGCCGGCGATGGCTCAGAGCGCGGGCATCGCCGGCGGCTTCAGCAAAGGCAAGACGCACGTGGTTGCCACCGCCGGCTCCGGCAATGCCTTCGACGAGAGCTATCTCGTCCTCGGCGTCGGGGTGAGCTACTACCTTTTCGATGGCTTCAACGTAGGCCTGTCCTACGAATCGTGGACCGGAGCCGATCCGAAGATCACCAAGATCACGCCTTCGGTGCAGTACGTGTTCTATCAGGTCCAGGCCGTGAAGCCCTACGTCGGCGCGTTCTACCGGCGCACCAGCATCGACGGCCTGCCCGACCTCGATTCCATCGGCGGCCGCGCGGGCGCCTATTTTCAGCTCGGGCGCAACGCCTACCTTGGACTCGGTGGAGTGTACGAGTCCTACCTCGACTGCAATACCGGCACCTATCGCAAGTGCAACAGCACCTACGGCGAGGCGAGCCTCACCTTCGCGTTCTAGCGGGCACTTCGCGCGGGTTTCGCAATCCAAGTGTCACGGTGTGAACGTCCTCCAACGCGAAGGAGCAAGACACATGGGTCTTTTGGGAAGCGACAAGCCCGCGCTAGACAAGTCACAGCCGCAGTCGACCGATGATCAGGCGATCGAACGCTATCGGTACATGCTCAAAACCGCGCCGCCTGAGACCATCGAGCAGGCCCACGCGGAAGCGTTCGCGCAGCTCACCCCCGAGCAACGCCGCTTGCTGCTGCAAAAGCTCGCCGAGGGCATGCCGGCCTCGGAACGCTCGTCGGCCGAGCAGGGCGGCGCCAACCCACAGGCGCTGGCCCGCCTGGCGACGCGCGCGGAAATCCGCAAGCCCGGCGCCATGGAACGCATGGTCAGTCACGCGGGCGGCGCAGGCATGGGCGGGGTCCTGGCCGGGAGCGTCCTGGGCAGCATCGCGGGCACCGTGCTCGGCAGCATGATCGCACGCGAGTTTTTTGCCGGCGAAGGCCACGGCGCCGGCTTCAGCCACGCCGGCGAACCCGGCCAGGAAGAAGGCTTCACCGATACGGATCAGGCGCTGGACGACGGCGACGGCTTCGATGCGGGCGGCGGTTTCGACGACGTCGCGTAGCACCGTTGCCGCAAGACCTGGAAAAAATTGCCGCCGTCACGCTGGAGCACTACAACCGGCATGCCGAGGAATTCCGGGATGGCACGCGCGATCACGACGTCAGCCAGAACATCGAAGCGCTGCTGCGAGCCATCGAGGGCGACCCGCCGTTCGCGATCCTGGATTTCGGCTGCGGGCCGGGGCGCGACCTCAAGGCGTTCGCCGAGCTCGGACACATCGCGGTAGGTCTGGAAGGCGCCGCGCGCCTGGCCGCCATGGCGCGCGAGCGCAGCGGCGGCGAAGTCTGGCAGCAGGATTTCCTCAAGCTCGATCTGCCGGAGCGCCGTTTCGACGGCGTGTTCGCCAACGCGGCGCTTTTTCATGTCCCCAGCCGGGCGTTGCCGCGCGTGCTGCTGGAATTGCACGCCGCCCTGAAGCCGCGTGGCGTGCTGTTCGCCTCGAACCCGCATGGCAACAACGAGGAAGGCTGGAACCGCGGACGCTACGGCGTCTATCACGATCTCGAGAACTGGCGCCGCTACCTGTCAGCCGCCGGGTTCGTCGAGCTGACTCACTATTACCGCCCTCCCGGCCTGCCCCGCGCACAGCAGCCCTGGCTGGCGAGCGTCTGGCGCAAACCAGCGTGAAGTCGCGCGCTCGTAACTGTGTTACATTGAGCGCGTAGGAGTTCAAGCACGAATCAGCGGTCCCTTCTTTCGCCGCCCCCAAGCGGCGCCTGTCGTGGCAGTCACATTCCCTTGAATATCTCACCCGGAAGCGCGGCTTCGGCGCTGTCGCGCACTTCAGTTCAGGATTGGAATAACAATTATGTCTACAGGCACCGTGAAATGGTTCAACGACTCCAAGGGCTTCGGGTTCATCACGCCGGATGACGGCGGCAAGGAGCTCTTCGCCCATCACAGCAACATCCAGATGGACGGCTACAAGTCGCTCAAGGAAGCGCAGAAGGTCAGCTTCGACGCCGTGGATGGCGCGAAAGGCCCGGCAGCCACGAACATCAGGATGATCTAAGTTGGCGGCGGATCGCTCCGCTACCCAAGCTACGAAAGAAGCCCGGGACGACCGGGCTTTTTATTTGGTGGCCCTGATGGCCGCGATTGTCGCGACGTTGGCCTATATACCCGTCGGCGCGCTGGTTGCCCTCCTTGCATTCGTGCTCTACGCGGCAGCCTGTGTGAAGACTTGATTTCATTGCTTCTATGCAGTTTTTCCGTCGGAGGCCGACATGCCTAAAGGTCAGCAACGCAGCAACCGCGAGAAGAAGAAGCCCAAGCAACCCAAGAAGCCCCTCCCGCCTACGCTGCCCGGCCGCAGGCCAGGGTAAGCGGGGCGTTCGAAGAATGTCCGATTTGGCTCGGGTCGCGCTACCGGGCCTCCGGCAGCTCGATCTTCACCTCGAGCACATCCAGGTTCTCCTGGCGCTCGACATTCACCTTGATGTCCTTCGGATCGATCTTGATGTACTTGCAGACGACGTCGACCAGCTCGCGCTGCAACGACGTGAGATAGCCGGGCTGGCGCCTGCGGCCAACGCGCTCGTGCGCCAGGATGATCTGCAGCCGCTCCTTGGCGACCTTGGCGCTGGTTTTTCTCTGGCCGAGAAGAAAAGAAAGGAATGAGCCCATTTCTTCTTAATTTCCCCCGAAAAGACGCTTGAAGAAGCCCGGCTTGTATCCGTTGACGAAGCGCAGCGGTTTCTCTTCGCCGAGGAAGCGGTCGACCATGTCCTTGTAGGCCTCGGAGACGTCCGAGCCTTTCATGTGCACGGCGGGCACGCCCTGGTTGGAGGATTGCAGCACCGTCTCCGACTCGGGGATGACGCCGATCATCTTGATCCGCAGGATGTCCTGCACGTCGTCGAGCGACAGCATCTCGCCCTGGTGCACGCGCTGGGTGTTGTAGCGGGTGATCAGCAGGTGCTCCTTGACCGGCTCGCCGCCGTCGATGGCGCGCTTCGTCTTGCTCGCCAGCATGCCGAGGATCCGGTCCGAGTCGCGCACCGAGGAGACCTCGGGGTTGGTGACGACGAGCGCCTCGTCGGCGAAGTGCATCGCCATCAGCGCGCCGGTTTCGATGCCGGCGGGCGAATCGCAGACGATGTACTCGAAGCCCAGCTCGGAGAGCCCGCCGAGCACCTTCTCCACGCCCTCCTTGGTAAGCGCCTCCTTGTCCCGGGTCTGGGAGGCGGCGAGCACTGAAAGGTTGTCGCAGTGCTTGTCCTTGATGAGCGCCTGGTGGAGGTTCGCCTCGCCGTTGATGACGTTGACCAGGTCGTACACCACGCGGCGCTCGCAGCCCATGATGAGGTCGAGGTTGCGGAGCCCCACGTCGAAGTCGATCACCGCGGTCTTGTGGCCGCGGAGAGCGAGCCCGCTGGCAAAGCTGGCGCTGGTCGTCGTCTTGCCCACTCCGCCCTTACCGGAAGTCACTACAACGGTTCTTGCTGCCATGGCCTCTCCTTTCGAAGGAGTTGTTGTTACTTGAGTGGATCGAACACCAGCCGGTTTCCCTCGGCATCCGATACCAGCCGCGCCTGCGTCGGCTTGCCCCATACGTTCGCGAGGCCCGGCGTTTCACCGTTCCGATACAGGCCGGCGATGGAAATCAGCTCCGGCTCCATGCCGAACGCGAAGATCCGCGCATCGGCATTCCCGCGTGCGCCCGCGATGGCGCGGCCGCGCAGCGGCGCATACACGTGGATGTGCCCGTCCGCGATCACTTCCGCGCCCGGGTTCACCATGGCGAGCATCACCAGGTCGCGGCCCCGCGCGTACACCTGCTGGCCCGAGCGCAGGGGCTTGTCGATCACCAGCGCCCCGGTCGGCGACTGGGCTTGGACTGCGGGCTGCACTGCGGCCGCCGCTTGCGCAGCGGCCTGCCCCCGAATGTTGTGGTCGGGGGTTTCGACATTGGAAGCGCCAGGCGAGCCCGCGGTGCCGATGCGCGCATCCGGCGCCGGAAAAAGGCCGGCGGCCTTCGCGACCGCCGCGAGCTCGTGCCTTGCCCCGTGCACCGCCACGGGCGCAAGCCGGTACTTCCAGAGCAGCTCGAGCAGCCCCGGGAAGTCGACCGCCTGACGCTCGCCCCCTTGCGCCTGCGACTCGAGGCGCGACAAATCGATTACCAGGGCGTCGTGATCGAAGAAATCCGGGATGTCGCCGTAGCGCGCCTCGAGCTCGCGCGCCAAGGCGCCGAGGTCCGCCGACTTCAGCACCAGGGCGACGAGCGGCAGCGTGGCGCTCTTGATCTCGAAAGTGTCTGGAGTCGTGCCCTGGACAGCGATGCTCATGCAGGACAACTGTCGGGCAGAGGCGACGCGGCATCGCCAAGGGACATCAGGGCTGGCGGCGCGAGTATGAAGCCGAGGTGCTGGTAATTCTTTGTGACGCTTCGTTTACGTACCAATGCGCAGCGCTTCTTCTAGTTCTTGATGCAATTCCCCCAACGCACACCATTCTAGTTACACCCGGTCACGAGGGCAAATCATGAACGGTTCTGCATCCATCTGACTTGCGACCAAGTTTTGCACGGTCAACGGACCGTGGATCACCGGCGTTGTGACATGCGTATGCGCATCGTCAGCCGCCTGCTCGAAGGAATCGTCGCCCTGGTGTTCGTGTTCGGGTTGCTCGAGTCGCTGCTCACCGGCGGCAGGCCGGGCGGGCGCGGGCTGGGGCGCAGGGCTTACTCGGGGCAAAGCTCCGAAGCGTGGATCGGCGGCTACGCGGGCGCGATGGGCTGGGATGGACAGGTGCTGCCGGCGAAGAGTGAAACCGGGTCCCCGCCCCCGACAAAAACACTCGGGGGTGACGTTCCTTCGCGGGGAAGGCCCGGCGCTGGGGTGAGGCCCGGCATTCGCCAGCCGCTCAGAGCGAGGCGGGTGCTTGCCTCGGCGGCGCGTCGGCGACGCGGGTCGATGAACCAGTTCGGGTAAGCACCCCTTTTTCGACGTCGCACAAGGGTCCCGGCACGTCAATTGCGTCTACCCCCTCGGTAGCCCGGCGGCCGGAATGCCGCAACCAGTCACGGTACACGACACGCCTTAATCCGCCTGGGCTACACCGATATGGCCGCCATGCGTAAAACCGTTTCTCCGGATAGGTCGGCGCGTTCCGCTGGCTTCGAGCCGGCGTGGCTCGATCTCGAGCGACTGGCGCGCGTGGAGGTGAGCTCAGAGGACCCGGCGCATCCGGTCGAGGAGGCGCTGCGCACGGGCCGCGCGAGCGGCTGGCGCGCGGCCGCATCCGGTCCGCAGACGCTGCGGCTCTGCTTCGACGAGCCGCAGCTCCTGCAGCGCATCCGCGTCCAGTTCGAGGAAACGCAGCACGAGCGGCGGCAGGAATTCGCGCTGCGCTGGTCCGCCGACGGCACGAGCTTCCGCGAGATCGTGCGCCAGCAATGGAATTTCAGCCCGTCGGGGTCGACGCGAGAAGCGGAGAACTACGTCGTGGCGCTTGCCGGCGTCTTCGTGCTCGAGCTCCATATCGTCCCGGATACGGGCGGCGGCGAGGCCCGCGCGTCCATTGAAGAGCTCCGCATCGCATAGATTTCAAGAAGAGAGATGTCCCGTGCGGCGCGACGATTCCACCCGACCTTATACTCAGGCGCAACCCATCGACGGCGCGAGCTTTGCGCATGAGCTGGTGCCGCTTGCCCTGGCGACGCGGTTGGTGAGCGCCGGCGCGTACGGGTCGGACGCACGAATCACCCCGTCGCGGCTCACCGGCATTGCGCACACCATGGCGGCGCTGGTCCCGCTCTATGGACGTGCGGGCAGCGGCGAGGAGTTCCGGCGGCTGACGCAGGAGGAGCTCCTGTCCGGCGTCTTCTTCAACGAGGGCAGCGAGCTCCATTTCCGCGACGGGCGCGCGCCGCTGCGCGAGATCGCGGCCACCCATCACGGCATCGACGAAGTCGTGCGCGTGCTCGCGTGCGCGATCGACGCCGAGGAGGGCGCGCGCGACTTGTTGCGGGGCGGCCAAGCTTTGCAGGAGTAGAAATCCAGGATGTTTAACGCGCCGGACCCTTGGGGCCCCGCGTGAGGTCCCTGGTCAAGCGGCGGATGAGCTCGCGCCAGGAACGATCCGGCGGTGGCGGGGCGTCGGCCAGCGAGACGGCGCCGCGGCTGCCGCGCACGTTGCCCTTGAGGGGAAGCACGTTCCTCGCGACGAGGCGCCCGGGCGCCTGGATCAGGTACAGCTTGGGGGGCTTGCGCATCGCTGGGCCTCCGTCGGTGCCGGCGCTTCCACGACTTGCGCATCGCTGCGCACAGCGTCACGCAAGGCTGCGGCGGCCGCCGCTACCAGGGCGACGCTCGCTCGCATCCACATCCATTGCTGGCTGTCCATGGTGTCTTTCCGGCTGACGAGGCGGGAGCGCCGGCTTGCGCGGGCGCTCCCGGGCCCCGCTCAGCTTTTCGCCGCGGGAGCCTGTCTTTCCATCTGCTTGCCCTGCCAGTCGGTCACCTGCCGCTCGGCCTCTTCGTTGCTCAGCGCGTAGGCTTCCTGCACGCGGCTCGTGAGGTACTCGCGCTTGCCCTGAGTGCCGGCGATTTGCTCCTCGGAGAGCTTGTCCCACTCCTGCTTCGCCGCGACCTTGTATTGGTTCCAGTCGTTTTGGATCGTGCTCCAGTTCATGGCGCTTCCTCCGTCTTGGGTTTGACTCGCGGGTCCCGCCGCAGGGGCGGGCAGTGCGCCGCGGCGGCACGGCGAAATGATCGCGCGGCGCTCGCGGTTCGGTTCTGCCTCGGGAGAGATGCCAAAGGGTCGCCGGGCTGCCGGCGGTGGGGAAGGGTTACTTCCGAAACGTAGGCGACGATACCCGGTGGGGGTGGTGGGGTCAAGGCATTTCCGGACGGAGGAAACGGCGGGTGCCGCGGTAGCGGCCTCGGGTACAATGGCGCCTCGTTCCTCGCTTTAAACCAAAGCTGGCCGCGGCCGGCTTTTTTGTTGTCTGGACTCCCATGATCGTCGCCTCCGGCATCGCCATGCAGTTCGGGGCCAAGCCCCTGTTCGAGAACGTCACCGTCAAGTTCGGCGGCGGCAACCGCTACGGCCTGATCGGCGCCAACGGCTGCGGCAAGTCGACCTTCATGCGCATCCTCGGCGGCGAGCTCGAGCCCACCGCGGGCACGGTGGCGATCGACGCCAGCGAGCGCGTCGGCAAGCTGCGCCAGGACCAGTTCGCCTACGAGAACGAGCGCGTGCTCGACGTGGTGCTGATGGGCCACGCCGAGATGTGGGCCGCGATGGAGAGCCGCGACGCGATCTACGCCAACCCCGAGGCCGGCGAAGCCGAGCTCCTGCGCGCCGCGGAGCTGGAGGCGAAGTACGCCGAGTACGGCGGCTACACCTCCGAGGCGCGCGCGGGCGAGCTGCTCCTCGGCCTGGGCGTGCCGGTCGCGCAGCACAGCGGCCCGATGAGCGCGGTCGCGCCCGGCTGGAAGCTGCGCGTGCTCCTCGCGCAGGCCCTCTTCGGCGACCCGGACATCCTGCTGCTGGACGAGCCGACCAACAACCTCGACATCCACAGCATCCGCTGGCTGGAAGACGTGCTCAACCGCCGCACGAGCACCATGGTGATCATCTCGCACGACCGGCACTTCCTCTCCAGCGTGTGCACCCACATGGCGGACGTCGACTACGGCAACATCCGCGTCTATCCCGGCAGCTACGACGACTACATGGAAGCGGCCACCCTCGCGCGCCAGCAGCAGCAGGACGCCAACGCGCGCGCCAAGGACCGCATCGCAGACCTCGAGGACTTCGTGCGCCGCTTCCGCGCCCACAAGGCCAAGGCGCGCCAGGCCACCTCGCGCATGAAGCAGATCGAGAAGCTGAAAGTCGAGGACGTGAAGCCCTCGAGCCGCCAGTACCCGTACATCAAGCTCCTCGTGGACGACAAGGAGAAGCTGCACCGCCTTGCCCTCGAGGCGAAAGGCCTCGCCAAGGGCTATCAGCGTGGAAAAAATATTTTTGAAAAATTCAATCTTTCGATCGAGGCCGGAGAACGCATCGCCATCATCGGCCCCAACGGCGTCGGCAAGAGCACGCTCCTACGCTCCCTATTGAAACCTGAAATTGGCACGGCGAAATGGGCCGACAAGGCCCGGGTCGCCTACTGGCCGCAGGACGCGGCCGACGAATTCCAGGCCGACGAGCTCCTCGCCGACTGGCTCGGCCGCTGGCGCCGCCCCGACCGCGGCGACGATGACCAGATCGTCCGCGCCACCCTCGGCCAGCTCCTCTTCTCCGGCGACGACCAGAAGAAGTCGGTCAAAGTCCTCTCCGGCGGCGAAAAGCAGCGCATGATCATCGCCAAGCTCGTGCTCGCCATGCCGAACGTGATGCTCCTGGACGAGCCGACCAACCACCTCGACATGGAATCTATCGAGTCGCTCAACACCGCCCTCGACAAGTACCCCGGCACCCTCGTATTCGTCTCCCACGACCGCGAGTTCGTGTCCTCCCTCGCCACGCGCATCATCGAGCTCAAGCCGGGAGAAGTC
Source organism: Burkholderiales bacterium (assembly GCA_035577785.1). Taxonomy (GTDB): domain Bacteria; phylum Pseudomonadota; class Gammaproteobacteria; order Burkholderiales; family SG8-39; genus SCGC-AG-212-J23. The sequence continues at coordinate 17,898 of DATLUZ010000132.1, forward strand.
CGCGACGCTGGCGTCGCTCCATCGGCCCCGGCGACGGTGATCGACTACCGCGGCACCTACGAAGACTACCTCGCGCGCGAAGACGGGGTCCTGGCTGCCGCATAAGCATCGCGGCACGTCGATTGCGCCTTCCGCCGGGCACTTCCCGCGGGTTTCGCACTCCAAGTGGAGCGGCGTCAACGTCCTCCAACGCGACGGAGCAAGGCACATGGGTCTTTTGGGAAGCGACAAGTGCCGCAAGACCTGGAAAAGATAGCCGCCGTCACGCTGGAGCACTACAACCGGCATGCCGGGGATTTCCGGGAAGGCACGCGCGATCACGACGTCAGCCAGAACATCGAAGCGCTGCTGCGAGCCATCGAGGGCGA
>DATLUZ010000133.1:0-10860 GCA_035577785.1 Burkholderiales bacterium
CAGGCGTCGTCAAAGTGGGCGAGGTCGGTGTGGAACTGCTGCACCCGCACGACGTTCGCGAGCGTGGTGCCGGCGTTGCGGCACAGGCGCTCGGCCGCGGCGAGCATGTGATCCACCTGCTCGGGCGCATTGGCGCGGACCGCGAGCGCGCCGCTCGCGTCCACCGCCATCAGGTTGGAGAGGAAAAGGAGCTCGCCCGCGCGCACGGCCTGCACCTGGCCGGCGTACGGCATCGGCACTTCGGCGTCGACGATTTCCTTCCGCGTGGCGCCGCCCCTGCGCACGCTGATGGTGTTGATCTCGATCCGGCTCGCCTCGCAGATGAACCCGGGCGTCGCGGTCGTGATGATGCTGGTGGCCGGCGGGCTGTTGCCGAAATGCGCGCTCCAGACCTCGTTGAAAGCCGGAATGTCGTCGACGTCGCGCAGGTAGACCTGCGCCTTGACCACTTCGGCGAGCGTGTTGCCGACGCTTTCGAGCGCCGGCTTGAGCTTGCGCCGGATCACGAACTCGGTCTCGAGCTTGATCGGCGTGCCCTTCCACAGGTGGCCGGCGGGCATGCAGGCTTCCGGGTCGAGCGGACCGTTGCCGGAATCGAGCGCTTCGGCCGTCTGGCCGGCGACGAAGACGAACTCGCCGCAGGTCACGACCGGGCTGTAGCCCGAGCTCGCGTGAACCGGCAGGCCGGCGGGGCGGTGCTGCAGCGGCTCGAAGCCTTCCTCGGCGACCGCGGCGATGAGCTGCACCTCGATGTCCTGCCCCGGCAGGAGGAACCGCTGGTGCAGGTTCGAGGTGCTGGGCGGAATGTTGCCGGCGAAGAATTCGCGCCGGACCTCGTGGTAGGGGTCGACCGCGCGGGCGCTGGCGTAGTACTGGTCGATGCGCACGGCGTGGCTGCGCTCGGCACCGCCGGCCGCGAGGACCCGGTCCAGGTGAGCGAAGATGCGCCGCGCTTCCTTCTTGTGCCTGGGCGCGCCGTGCCGGGGCGCGGCGCTGTCGATCACCTCGGGCGCCATCGGCCCGGAGAACTCGGCGCTGCCCTTGTGGCCGGTGGCGAAGACCCAGCGCCCGGCGCGCACGCCCGCGGCATACCGCACGCCGCCGGGGAGGGTGACCGGAAGGATAGATTCCACTTGCGGTTTCGGACGCATGTACCCGCAAGTATGAGGGAATTCAGCTTCCGAGCCAGCGTGCGTATGTCACAAATCCCAACCTTCGGAAGCCGTTGGCCCGAGATCTATTTGGGAGAAAACTGCTCGGCGGACTCGCGGGCCGAGCGGGCCCCGTCGGCGTCGCCGCGCGCCTCTCGCGCCTGCGCGATGAGGCGCCAGTTTTCGGCGCGCAGCGCGTTGTCGCCCGCGGCATACGAGTTCGAGCGCGCGGCCATGTTCTCGGCCTGCACGAACTGCGTTTGCTGCAGCCGTACCCGGGCGAGCTCCTGCCACAGCCTCGGGTTGCGCGGCTCGATGCGCAGCGCCCGCTCGATGGAAGCCGCGGCGGTCGAGAGCTTGCCGGCGGCAGCGTCGGCGCGCGCGGACTCCATCAATCCGGCCACGGCGACGTTCTCCGAGCGCGCGACCGGCGGCGGTGTGGACTCTGGCGTTGTGGGCGGAGCCGGCTCGGACGGTCCTTCAGGGGCGGTTGCACAGGCTGCAAGAAAAATCGCGAGGGCGGCGAAGAATCTCATCGGCTGAACAGGCGCTCGAACCAGCTCTTCGCCTTCTCGAGCGTGTGCCCCACGGCTTCGACCGCACCGTCGACCGGGCTGGCGCAGGGGGCCGTGTCGCGCGGGGCGGAGCCCTGCACGAAGGGCAGCTCGAGCGCGCCCGGACAGCTCACCCCGCGCAATCCGCTCTGCGGGTCGATCCAGACTGTCTCGATTTTCTCAGGCTTCTCCAGCGCGAGCGGCTCGGGCGCGAGCGCCGCCATCATGTCGCCCCAGATCGGGAGCGCGGCGGTGGAGCCCGAAAGCCTCGCGGCGCGGTTGTCGTCGTACCCCACCCACACCACGCCCAGGCGATCGCCTGTGAAGCCCGCGAACCAGGCGTCGCGCTGCTCGTCGGTGGTGCCGGTCTTGCCGGCGACGCCGAGCTCCGGCGGCAGGAACGCCTTCAGCCCCTGGGCAGTGCCTTCGCGCACGACGCCCTGCAACGCGGCGGTCAGCAGGTACATCGGCTCGGGCGGGAAAGCCTGCTCGACCGCGAGCGCGTAGCGCTGCAGGGGCTTTCCTTCCTGCGTGGTGACTTCGCGGATCGCCCGCAACGGCGAGCGGAAGCCGCCGCTCGCGATCGTCTGGTACATCTGTGCCACCTCGAGCGGCGAGAGCTCCACCGCGCCGAGCAGCGCCGAAGCGAAGGGCTTGACCTCGCGCTCCACGCCGAGCTTCTTCGCGTTGGCGAGCACCTTCTCGACGCCGAGCTCGGTGCCCAGCCTCGCCGAGGCGGCGTTGTACGAGTTGGCGAGCGCGGTGCGCAGCGGCACCATGCCGTGGAACTTCTTGTCGTAGTTCTCCGGTTCCCAGTCGGGCGCGCCGCGGCTCTTCCAGCTGAAAGGCCCGTCGTCGATCGGCGTGACGAGGGTATAGCGCGCAGGCTCGGTGAGCGCGGTGAGGTAGATGGCCGGCTTGAGCAGCGAGCCGACGGGCCGCGCCGCATCCACGGCGCGGTTGTAGCCGCGGTAGCGCGCGTCGCGTCCGCCCACCAGCGCCTGGATCTCGCCGCTCTGCGGATCGGTGATCACCACCGCGCCCTCGAGGCCGGGTGCGCCGAAGCGCTTGTCCTTGTCGAACTGCGCCAGGCGCTTGGTCAGGGCGCGCTCGGCAGCGTTCTGCGCCCGCGGATCGAGAGTCGTGAAGACGCGCAGGCCCTCCGAGCGCAAGTCGGCCTCGTCGTAGTCGCGCCGCAGCTGCCGGTGGACCAGGCTCAGGAACGCGGGGTAGGGCGAGGTGCCGAAGCCGGGCTTCCGAGACACGCCAAGGTCGGCGGCGCGCGCGGCCGCGTATTGCTCCATGGTGATTGCGTTCTGCTCGCGCGTCTCGCGCAGCACGAGGTTGCGGCGCTCGAGCGCCTTAGCCGGGTGGCGGTGCGGGTCGTACACCGCTGGACCCTTCACCAGGGCGACGAGCAGCGCCGACTCGGCGACCGTGAGGTGCTGCACTTCCTTGCCGAAGTAGTACTGCGCCGCGAGCCCCACGCCGTGGATCGCGCGATCGCGGTCCTGGCCGAGGTAGATCTCGTTCAGGTAGGTCTCGAGGATCTCTTCCTTGCCGTAGTGCACCTCGAGCAGCACTGCCATGACGAGCTCGGTGAGCTTGCGCCGCAGCGTGCGCTCGGGCGTGAGGAAGAAGTTCTTCACGAGCTGCTGCGTGATGGTGCTGCCGCCCTGCATCCGGCTCGAGCCGATGCTGAGCGCCGCGCGCGCCATGCTGCGCAGCGAGAAGCCTGCGTGGGTAAAGTAGGTGCGGTCCTCGGTCGCGATCAGCGCCTTCACGAGATGCGGCGGCACCTCCGCGAGGCGCACCAGGACGCGGTCTTCATTGCCCGCCGGGTAGATGCCGCCGATCGGCAGCGGCTCCAGCCGTGCGAGCGCCACTTCGCGGTTTTCCGTGTCCGTGAGCGTGCTGACGGTGCCGCCGTCGAACGCGAGGCGCACCTGGCGCGCGGGCTGCGGCCCGTCCCAAAACATGAAGGCGCGCAGGCCGACGTCGAGCCGCTCGCCGCTGCGCACGTACCACCCGCCCTCGGCCTCGCGCGTGGGATCGGGCTTCTCGATCAGCGGCTTGTAGCCAAGCTCGCGCAGCTCGTCCTCGAGATCGGGCAGCGCGAGGCGTAACCCCGCGTGCAACTCGAGCGGCCGGGCGTAGATGCGCGCGGGGAGCGCGAAGCGCCGGCCCTCGAACTCGGTGCGCACCCGGTGGTCGAGGTACAGCGTGAACGCGCTCGCGATCAGGACCAGCCCAAGCGACGCGAGGCCGGCGACACGCAGGATCTTTTTGCGCTGCCACATACGGTCGGATTTTACCTGCCGGAATGTGGCTTTCCCGTGGCGCGGCTACTTGTAGAAGATGTGCCGTCCGATTTTCGCAACACGCTGTTTCTGCGGGGCCCAGTCGGGCTTGATGTAGGTGGCATGAAAGAAGGTCGCGCCCTTGAGCTGAGGGGTGTAGCGCTGGTAGTACACCGCCTCGGCGATCGCGAGCGCGCGGTGCCATTCCTCGCCGGAGGGATCGGGCAGCGTGTCGAACTCGGTCCACGAAAAGGCGCCCACGAAGCGGCCGCGCGTCGAGTCCCAGTTCTTCTGGTACACCACTTCGCACACCGTGTTCGGGAAGCGGCGCGAGGCCCTGCGGTTCATGGTGACCTCGGCGACGGCGTACTGGCCGGCGATCGGCTCCCCGCGCGCCTCGAAATAGACGTTGCGCGCGAGGCAGGTGAGGCTCTGCTGGTGGAACTCGCGCACGCGCTTGCGCCGCTCGTCCTGGTAGGCGAGCGCGGAGCGCAGGCCGAACGCGAGCGCGCCGACGGTGAAGAGAGCGATGGCGACGAACAACCACGGCGTCTTGTCGCCGCCGTACCAGAACAGGGCGAGGCGCCTGCGCCAGTGCGCAAGCTCCCAGCCGATGTTCAGCCACAGGTTCGTGCCCCAGTAGCGCCAATACATGGGCGCGACTTTGCCGCGTCATATTGCGCACTCAAAGGCAAAAGTGCAGGGACCGCCTCGGCGGCGAGCACTCTGCACGGACAGCGAAACGATTGATACTTTTTTGCGGTTTTTCGGCTTTTTTTCGAAAATGTGTCAGCGCGCCCCGTCGGGGTGCAGCAGGACGATCTCGATGCAGGCCCGGTAGACGAATTCGGGCGCTTCCTCGGTGCCCTCGAGCCAGCGGCTCACCGATGAGAGCGGGAGGCGCAGAAGCTTAGCCAGTTGTCCGACGCCGCCGGCGGTCTGACAAGCCTCGTGGAGGATGAGCGTGCGCACGTGGGCCCGGAAACCGGGCGGCCGCGGGCAATCGTTCGGTGCAACCTCGTTCGTAGCCATGGCGTCATGCAGCCACAGCAATCCGCGTGCCGAGGCTCTAGCCGCGCGCTTCGACCATGCGCACGCGCGGCCATGCGCGGCGCGTTTTTTCCGACTGCCAGTAGCTGCCGCGCAGCGTCGCGATGACGCGCTCGCCGCAGCGCAGCGTTCCGTCGACGACTGCGAGGCCGGTGAAGGGCCCCTGCCGCTCGCCGGTCGCTCCGTCCTCCTCGAACAGGCACAGGATGCGGTCCGGGCATTCGACGCGCACGAAGCGATCGGTTTCCAGCTCCCAGCCGCCGGTCAGGCTGAAAGCAACCGGTTCGGCCTGGGGCTGGCTTTCGAGCTGTCCGCCGCGCAGCACGAACGCTTCCGCGCTGACTTGCCGCGCTCCTCCTTCGAGGGGGGCGGTGAAGGATAGGTGCACCATCCCCCGTTGCATGCAAGATTCGTGTGGGTCGTGGAACCCCGTACGCCTTCCCCTACAGAACTGTAGGGTGGTGCGCTGCGTCGACCGTAATGTTTGCGCCGCTCAGGAGAAGGCCTCGCTCGGAGGCCGCGAAGAGCACGATGTCGGCGAGCTCCTCGGGTTGCGGCATGCGCCCGAGCGGCAGGCTTTTCGTCGCGCGCTTGAGCGCCTCGTCCTCGCTGATGCCCTGGCGCTTCGCTTCCGCCTTCATGCCTTCGGCAACCCGCCCGGTCTCGGTCAGGCCGGGATTGAGCCCTACCACGCGCACGCCCTTGCCCGCGTAGGCGCCGGCGAGGCCGGCGGTCGCGAGCATGAGCGCCGCGTTCGCCGCGCCGCCGGCGAGGTGCGTGGGGGCGGGAAGCTTGCCGCCGTTGCCGATGATGTTCACGATCGCGCCGCGGCCGCGCGCCGCCATGCGCTTCACCACGGGGTCGATGACGTGGATGTAGCTGAAGTACTTCGCGTCCATGCCGGCGCGCCACGCCTGCGGGGTGAGGTCATCGGCGTCGGTGCGCTTCGCCGCGCCGGCCGAGTTGACCAGGATGTCGAGCGCGCCGAATTCCTTCTCCACGCGCTCGACCATGGCGCCCGCCGCCGACGCGTCGGTCAAATCGGCCGCGATGGTATACGCGTCACCCAGGATCTTTTTCGCTGACGCCAGGTTTTCCGGCGATCGCGAAACGATCGCGACGCGCGCGCCTTCGGCGCGAAAGGCTTTGGCGCAGGCCAGGCCGAGGCCCTTGCTGCCGCCGGTGATGAGGACGTTCTTCCGCTCGAGTCTGAGATCCACTGTGCGCTCCGGGTCGCTTGGGGGCGGGAGCATAGCAGCCTGAAGAGGTGTAGGGTTACGCCCGAGCGAAAGGGAGGCGCGCCGCGCGATGGCGGTGTTGCTCAGGACTGCATTCTTGGGGCTGGCGGCGCAGGGCGCGCAATACGACCCCGCGGGCTGCTGGTACGCGTGCGCCTCCATGCTGGCGCAGCACTTCCGCCTGTCGCCGCGCATCTCCCCGCAAGAGCTTGCCAGGCGCAATCTCGCCGGCGGCGTGCTCGGCGCGCAGGCCACCGGCCGCGGCCCGGCGAACCTCGGCTCGAGCGACCACGAGCTGCTCGCGGTGCAGGAGCGGTGGAATTCGGTTCCGCGCTGCGACACCGCGCACACGTACACGCTGATCGAGCTCGAGGACCGGCTGCGCACGCGCGGGCCGATTCTGTTCTACTGGATCAAGCAGGCGGCGGCGGGGCTTTACGGGCACGTTTGCGTGATGATCGGCACCGACGCGACCGGCATCATTCATCACGACCCGGAGAACGCCCCGGGCGCGAGGATGAACATCGGCGCCTTCAACGCCGCGCGCCAGCGCTGGCGCTGCGCCCTCATGCAGCGCGGCTAGACGAAGTCGTCCCCGCGAAGGCGGGCATCCAAGTCACTCCGCGGTGATGCCGCGCGTCTTGATGACGCGGGCGTAGCGCTGCACCTCGCTGGCCAGGAATTTGCCGGCTTCTTCCGGCGTGGTCACATAGGGCTCCATCGCCTGGGCGTCGAACTTGTCCAGGAGCTCCTTGTTCTGCAGCGCGGTGTTGAGCGCCTGGTTCAGGCGCTTCACGAGCTCCGGCGGCGTGCCGGCGGGCGCGAGGAGCGCCAGCCACTGCACGAAATAGAATCCGTTCACGCCTGCCTCGTCCAGCGTGGGCACCTCGGGCAGGAGCCTCGAGCGGCGGTTGTCCGTGATGGCGAGCGCCCGGAGCCTTCCCGAGCGCACGTGCGGCAGCGCCGCGGCGAGCGTGGGGAAGCTCATGTCTACCTGGCCGCCGAGCGTGTCCTGCAGCGCCGGGCCGCCGCCCCGATACGGGACGTGCAGGATGAAGGTGTGGGTCTCGTCCTTGAAGATCTCGCCGCAGAAATGGAACGTAGTGCCATAGCCGGCCGAGGCGTAGGAAAGCTTGCCGGGATTGGCGCGCACGTCTTTCAGGAGCTCCGCCACGCTCTTCGCCGGGTTCTTCGGCGGCACGACGAGCACGTGCGGCGAGGTTGCGACCATGCCGATCGGCGCGAAATCGCGGATCGGGTCCCAGGTCAGGTTGGCGAACAGCGCCTGATTCGTGACCAGCGGGATCGTGTTGAGCACGATCGTGTAGCCGTCGGCCGGCGCGCGTGCCGCGGCCTCCATGCCGATGTTTCCCGACGCGCCGCTGCGGTTGTCGATGACGATGCGGGTGCCGAGCTGGGCCCCGATCGGGTCGGCGATCAGCCGCGCGGTGATGTCGACGCTCCCGCCCGGGGGAAACGGCGCGATCAGGCGGATCGGCTGGCTCGGATAACCTTGGGCGCAGGCGAGCGGCGCGACGGCGAACAAGACTGCAGCCCGGATCCAGCGTAGAACAAGCATTGTTTCCTCCTCGCTGGTTATCATAGCTGCTCCGATCAGGAGGATCTTGCCGGTGAAGGCGCCGTCGTTTGCCTATGCGAAGCCGCAATCGCCCGCCGAGGCGTTCGAGCTGGCGCGCCGCCCCGGCGCGAAGGTGCTCGCGGGCGGCCAGAGCCTCATGCCTGCGCTCAACATGCGGTTGTCGCAGCCCGAGCTGCTGGTCGACATCTCGGGACTGCCTTTCAAGGAAATCAGCCTCGAGCAGGGCGTGGTCAGGATCGGCGCCCTGGTTACGCATTCCCAAATTGAAAAATCCGAGGAAATCGCAAGGCATGTCCCGCTTCTCGCCGAGGCGGTGAAGCACGTGGCGCACCCGGCGATCCGCAACCGCGGCACCGTCGGCGGCAGCATCGCGCTCGCCGATCCCGCGGCCGAATATCCCGCGTGCATGGTGGCGCTCGACGCCAGCATCGTCGTGGCCGGCGCGCAAGGCGAGCGCCTGGTGAGGGCGCAGGAGTTCTTCAAGGGCCTGTTCGAAGTCGACCTCGCGCCGGGCGAGCTGGTCGCCGCGGTCGAGGTGCCGGCGCAGCTCAAGGACCAGCGCTCGGTGTTCCTCGAGTTGGCGCGCCGCCACGGCGACTACGCGATCATCGGCCTCGCCGCGTACAAGGGAAAGTCGACGCGCTTCGTGTTCTGCGGCGCCGGCCCGACGCCGGTCCTGGCGAAGCAGGCCTCCGCGGCTCCAGACCTCGACACCGCGGTTCTGCTGCTTGAAAAAGACCTGGACCCGCCGGCCGACCTGTATCACCGCTCCGCCACCAAGCTGCAGCTCGCGAAGGTGCTCCTCAAGCGCGCATGGAACACGCTCTCGACATCGCGCTGACGGTCAACGGCACGCCAGTCGGCCGCCGCGTGCCGGCGCGCCAGCACCTGGTCGATTTCCTGCGCGACGAGCTCGGCCTGACCGGATCGCACGTCGGCTGCGAGCACGGCGTATGCGGCGCGTGCACAGTGCGGGTCGACGGCGACATCGTGCGCGGCTGCCTGATGCTCGCGGTCCAGGCGAACGGCTGCCGGGTCGAGACCATCGAGGGCTTGAGCGACTCGAAGGAGCTCGCGCCGCTGCAGAAGGCATTTCACGAGCGAAACGCGCTGCAGTGCGGCTTCTGCACGCCGGGGATGCTGATGGCCGCGCAGGACCTTCTGCGACAAAACCGCAAGGCGACGCGGGAAGAGATCCGCTCGCACATTTCCGGAAATTATTGCCGCTGCACCGGATACCAGGCCATTGTCGACGCAATAGAGGAAGTAATGCGGACAGAGGTAATTCATGGGAAAGGCTGAGCTGCCGCTGCACGCGCCGGGCACGCAGCTCGACCGGGGCTACATCGGGCAGAGCGTGCCGCGGCCGAACGCGCAGCGCCTGCTGCAGGGACGCGGCGCGTTCATCGACGACCTGCGCTTCCCGCGCCTCGCGCACGTCGCCTTCTTCAGAAGTCCGCACGCACACGCGCGCATAAAAAAGCTCGACCTCAGCAAGGCCTCGGCTTCACATGGCGTAATAGGAGTTTTCGACGGCAGGGCCGTCGCCGAATACTGCACGCCTTGGGTGGCTGTGCTGGCTCACCTGAAGGGCATCAAGTCGCCGCCGCAGCACGCGATCGCGATCGAGCGTGCGTGCTGGCAGGGCGAGGCCTGCGCGGCGGTGGTGGCGGAGACGCGCACGCAGGCCGAGGACGCGGTCGCGCTGATCGAGGCGGAGTGGGAGGAGCTGCCGGTCGTGGTGGACATGGAACGCGCCTTGGAAGGCAAAACCATCATCCACGACGAACTGGGCGATAACGTCTGTTTTCGGCGCGAGCTCGACACGGAGGGCGTCGCGGCGGCCTTCGCCAAGGCGGCGGCGGTGGTGGAGGACAGCTTCCACTTCGGCCGGCACACCGGAGTGTGCCTCGAGGGACGCGCGATCCTCGCCGACTACAACGCCGGCGAGCATTCCCTCACCGTTTATCACGCCACCCAGGCGCCGCACATGATGCAGGACATCTTCTCGCGCCACCTCAATATCCCCGAGGCGAAAGTGCGGGTGATCACGAAGGACGTGGGCGGCTCCTTCGGCATCAAGGTGCACGTCTATCCCGACGAGATGGCCACCGCGGCGCTCTCGGTGATGCTGCGCCGGCCGGTGAAGTTCGTCGCCGACCGGCTGGAGTCGTTCCTGTCCGATATTCACTGCCGCGAGCACCGCGTCAAGGTGAAGGTCGCGCTGTCGAAGAGCGGCGAAATCCTCGCGTTCGACCTCGACGATCTGACCGCCATCGGGCCTTACTCCGTTTATCCGCGCACCAGCGGCATCGAGGGAAACCAGGTGGTCAACCTGACCGGCGGCCCGTACAAGCACCGCGAGTACCGCGCGCGCCTGCACGTGGTGTTCACCAACAAGAACGTCACCTGCCAGTACCGCGCGGTCGGTCACCCGATCGCGGTGGCGCTCACCGAGGGCATCGTCGACCTCGCCGCGCGGAAGCTCGGCATGGATCCCGCCGATTTCCGGCGCAGAAACCTCATCGCCGACGACGCCTACCCGTACACGTTCCCCTCGGGCCTCAAGTTCGAGAAGCTCTCGCACCACCAGTGCCTCGACAAGCTTTTGGATGTCATGAATTACCGGGCACTGAGGGACGAGCAGGCCCGGTTGAGGAGCAAGAACATCTACCGCGGGATCGGGCTCGCGGCGATGATCGAGGTCACCAATCCCTCGCCCGCGTTCTACGGCGTGGGCGGGGCGCGCATCTCGGCGCAGGATGGCGCCACTCTGCGCCTGGAACCGACCGGCATGGTCACCGTGATGTGCAGCGTCACGGAGCAGGGCCAGGGGACCGAGGCCATCTTCGCGCAGATCGCAGCAAGTGCTGTTGGGGTTTCCATTGAAAAGATAAAAGTCATTACAGGCGATACGGGCGTGACGCCCTACGGCGGCGGCACATGGGCCTCGCGCGGGGCCGGCAT